>CAMAVY010000189.1 GCA_945861675.1 Klebsiella pneumoniae
GCGCCTGGCCACGCCGATCGTGCCCTCATCCGCGAAATGCAGGTCATCCAGCACGACCACGGCCCGTACGCCGCCCGCGCGCTTGCGCAACGCATCCAATGCTCGGCTTGCGCTGCTGGCGCTCGATCCGCCCGGCGCAAAACCAGGAATCGCGCGCGCGCGATCGCCAGATACGGCTCGGGCGGGCTCAACGGCTCTGCATCGCCCCAGAACACACAGTCAGCCTGCAGCGACTGCACACATGCGCGCACGAATGCCGTCTTGCCGCCGCCGCCTTCGGCAGAGATCAGCCAGCAGTGGCCATGACCCGGCGCCGCGCGTTGCCACGCCGCGCTCACTTCGGCCAGCGCCTGTTCGCGCTCGATAAGTGGTTCGTGTTCTGTGCGCGCGGTCAGGTCGGCATCCTCGGTATCGGCGCCCTGAACAGCCCTTAACGACAACTGCGTCGTCATGGCGGGGCCTGCAGAGATGAACGTTAACCTGGGTACTCTGCGCCGGATCGACGCACTGATCTACGTGGCACGCGAGATCCGTACACGATCGCGATTGATTTGCGCGGCTGCACCAGTCTCACGTCGATCGCAGGCAGGGTCCCCGCCCTGGGGCCTTCATGCAGAGCGAAGCGCAGAGCCAGTACACGCAGCAAGACAGCGAACCATGCCCAGCCCGCCCGAACCGCACTCAGCCGACCAGCAACTGGTGCAGCGCGTACTAGCCAGGGAGCGGGCGGCGTTCGAGCAGTTCTTCGAGATCTACTTCAGCCGCCTGTACCGCTTCTGCGTGGTGCGCACAGACGATGACGCCGCCGCCGAGGACATCGTGCAGATCACATTGCAGAAAGCGCTGCGCGGGCTGGCGCGCTATCGCGGCGAGGCCTCGCTGTTCACCTGGCTGTGCCAGATCTGTCGCAACGAGATCGCCAACTGGCGCGCCATCCAGCGCCGCCACGGCAGTATCGAGGTACCGCTGGACGACTGGCCCGATGTGCGCGCAGCGCTCGAGAGCCAGCCGAACAACGAAGACGCCCAGGACACGCTGGCCCTGCAGCGCGCGGTGCAACTGACCCTGGACCATCTGCCGGATCACTACGGCAAGGCATTGGAGTGGAAGTATGTGGAGGGCCTCAGCGTGTCGGAGATCGGCGATCGCCTGCAGATGAATCTGGTCAGTGTGCAATCGCTGCTGGCGCGCGCGCGCGTCGCATTCCGGCGCAGTTTTACCGACCTGCAGCAGTCGATCAGGACGGCACAGTCATGAGTTTCGAACCACCCTCGGACAAAGCAGCAGAACACCCATCTCTTTGCGCCCCTATTGACGCCCGCTCTGAAGAGAGCGACGAGAAGGATGAGAGAGACGAGGACGTAGCACGCATTCTGCGCACGAGCGGCGCGCGACGCGCGCCACCGCCCGGCATGCGCGAACGCATTCACGCCGAAGCACTGGCAACGTTCAACAGCTTGCCGGCGAGCGCAAGCGCAGATCGTCTGCGGGCATCGAACTGGGCCCGCGGCCGACGGACCTATGCAGCAGCTGCAGTCGTGCTGCTTGCCGTGCTCACCGGTGTCCTATGGCAGCAGCAGGTGCAACACGTGAAGCAGCCCGTCCTTGCCTATGTGAACTACAGCCGCGGCGACTGGCAGCTCGGTGACAACGCGGCCCCGGGCAACCTGCCCATCACGGCCGGTGCGCCACTGCGCACGTCGTCCGACGCCGCGTTGGAGCTGCAACTGATCGACGGTGCATTGCTGCGCGTCGCGCCGGCCACGCAACTGCGGCTGACAGCCAACAACGGCATCGAGCTGCAGCGCGGTCGGGTGTTCGTCGATGTTCACGGACGCGCCGCACCGGTGCATGTGCTCACGCCGCAGGGTGAGGTCACGGATATCGGCACTGAGTTCGAAGTGCAGGTCGCGCACGCCGAAGTGACGGTGCGCGTGCGCGAAGGGCAGGTGCGCCTGCAGCACGATCACACGCAGGTGACTGCCAGCGCCCGCAGCGGCGTCGGCGAAACGTTGCGCATCGACAGCCAGGGACATATCCACCGGCGCCACATCGATACGCGTGATCCGTACTGGGATTGGCTGGCCGGGGCACGCCCGGCCTATGCTCTCGATCAAGGCAGCCTGCACGATTTCCTGCGCTGGTCGGCGTCGGCTACCGGATTGTCGTTGCGCTACCAGAGCGAGGCGGTACGTCAGGCGGCCGTCGCAACGCACACACGCGGGAACATCGACGGCATGCATCCGAAAACGGCAATCGACATTGTGTTGGCTACCACGCGCCTGCAACGTATGCCCGCCGCACCGTACGAGCTGCTGATTGACTTTGCGAACGTGCGTTGACGCAGATGAAGCCACGCCGGCCGGCTACGCACGAGCACTTCTGTACGCCACTGCTTGCGCAACTGCTGGTGACGACGGTCAGCGCGCTGTTGCCAGCATCCGTTTGGGCCGACGACGCCCCGCGGTCGGCGGGCAAAGCCCCGCAAATCGCGGGTGACACGCTTCAGTTTGCAGGCAGGCGCGCGGCCGAAGTACTTGCGGCATACGAACAACGCGGCCTTGCCTTCATCTACAGCAGCGATGTACTGGACACGCAACGCCGCTTTGCCGTTTAGCCGCCGGCCGGCAACGACATCGCACGCCTGCGTCACGCACTGCAGAGTATTGGCGCCACGCTGCGCGTGGCAGATCACAATCGCCGCTGGTTGATCGTGCCGCTGCGCCGAACGACGACCACCCAGGAAGCGGTTGCAGCCAACGTTGCCACGCAACCAGCACGTAACCAGATTCGGTCCGCGGCATTGGAGGAAGTGGTCGTTGCGACCAGCCGCTATGCATTGCACAGCGAGTCCGACACCGCCATCGGTTTCAGCACCACGCAGCTCGACGCGCTGCAACTGCAGGCGCAGCCCGAGCTGGGTGACGATGCACTGCGGGCCGTGAATCACCTGCCCGGCACGGCCAGCCTGGGGCTATCCGCACAGACCCACGTGCGCGGCGGCAATGTCGACGAAACGCTCATTCTCTTCAATGGCATGGAACTGATTGCGCCATATCACCTGCGCAGCTACAGCAGCGTGTTCTCCGGCCTGCACCCCGCGACCGTGGACAGCATCGACGTTTACACGGGCGGCTTTCCAGCGCGCTACGGCGGCCGCATGGGCGCCGTGATCGATATCCACACACAACGCGACACAGCAGATGCACAACCGGGGACAACAGGTGAACTGCAGCTGAGCCCGTTCACGACGTCTGCGGCGATTGCCGGCCACCAGGACCTACACACCAACGCCGGCGCTGATGCTGATGCTGACGCTGGGCCGGAGTCGCTGCATTGGCTGTTGGCTGCGCGCCGCGGGAACGTTGCTGATGTAGCAGACCAGCTCAATCGTTCGATCGGCTCGCCGCAGTACCACGACTGGTTTGCCGAGGCAGGTTGGCGCGGCGAGTCAGCACAAGTTGCGGCCGGCGCGCTGGCCTATGACGACGACTTTCGATTGCGCGAACTCGATGAGGAGGGTCTCGGCACCCTCGCGCAGTCCATGGACCGCAACCGTTACGCATGGCTGAGTGCGGACCACGACTCAGAAACCTGGTCGACGCACGGCCAGTTGCATTTCGCCGATGTCGGCATCGACCGTCGCGGCCGCATCAGCGGCACCGACGCCGACGAGAGCACGGGCAGCGTCGACGATCAGCAGCGGTTTCGCCGCATCGCATGGCAGCAGGCTGTCGAATGGCAGCCATCTACCAAACTGGCGATCGATGCGGGCTACGCAATCGCGCTGGAGGACGCGCACTACCGCTACATCAGCAACGTCGAGCGCGGCGAGTTTGCGACGCTGCTCGGTGTGCCCGACGAACTGCAGCGTGACATCGACGTGCATCTGCAGCAGCAATCAGCCGCGCTGTATGCAAGCGCGCAGTTGGCGTTGGCTGAGCGATGGCATGCGCAACTCGGCGCGCGCGTCGAGCGCGAGCAACACAACGGCGACGGACCGGATGCAGTCGCGCTGAGTCCGCGCATGAGCTTGCGCTATGACCTCGCAGCAGACACGCAACTGCGCCTGGCTGCCGGTCGCTTCCGACAACCACATGCACTGCATGAACTGCAGACTGCCGACGGCGAAACGCGTCTGCAGCAGGCACAGACTGCCGATCACCTCATCATCGGCGTCGATCATGTGTTTCCGGGGAGCTGGTTGCGGCTGCGTGCGGAGGCATTCGTCAAACACATCGCCCACCCGAAGCGACGATTCGAGAACCTGCTCGACCCGCTGGTACAACTGCCGGAGTTGTCCACCGATCGCATCGAAGTCATCAGCAGACGTGCACGCTCGCGCGGCGTCGAGCTGCAGCTGAATGCACAACCGACGCCGCAGTTCGGCGCATGGATCAGCTACAGCCACGCCGCAACAGAAGATCAGATCGCACAACGCTGGGTGCCACGCACCTGGGATCAGGCGCACACCGTGCAGAGTGGCGCGCTCTGGACGCCGGGGCAGTGGACGATCGCTGCGAGCATGAGTTGGCATAGTGGCTGGCGATCGACACGTCTGCCGCAGTCTTTCGCACAGATCGATTCACTGCCGTACCGGCGCAACAACGACAACCTGCCGAACTTCTTCAGCGTGGACCTGCGCGCCAGCCGATTGTGGGTAAGCCCGAAGCAGTCGTTCATGCTGTTCGCGGAAGTCACCAACCTTACGAACCACCAGAACATCGGCGCGCAGACCTACGGTTTTCTGAATGAAGACCTTGAAAGCACACCGATCGAACTCGGGCGCGATCACGAGCGTGTGCTGCCGTTCGTGCCATCCATTGGTTTTGTGTGGAAGTTCTTCTGATCTGCGATTGATTGTCGCGGAGTCAGCAGTCTCATGTGTGCCTTCAACAACACTGAGTGCACCATGAAATCGAAGTTCCACTACCTGCCTGCAATGGCACTGCTGATTGCGCCATTGCTGGCCGAAAACGCCGCCAACGCCGCATCCGCGCCGCGCGCATACACCAACACCGCCATCTATCTGCAACGCGCGTGCAGTTATGAAGCTGCAGACGATCTGCAGATCGCTGCTGCCATCTGTACAAACACCACCGACAGTGCTGCCTGCCTGCGCGCTGCTCGCAGCGACTACAACGCACAGATCGAAGAGTGCAGCGAGTTTCGCGAAGAGCGCGACGACGTCTGCGACGCCGTGGGTGAAGCGCCCTACGCGCCGCCGTTCGGCCCCGCGTTTGCCGCCAACTTCGTGCATCCCAACAAAATCGGCCACGGTGTGGCGCCGAATCCATTCCTGCCGCTCGTTGCCGGCAACACGTGGATCTACAAGAAAGACGTGCTGGATGACGAAGGCCAGCCCGAAGTCGAGACCATTCGTGTGGTGGTGACCGACCAGACCAAGCTGATCGACGGCATTACCTGCCGCGTTGTGCGCGACACCGTGATGAGTGGCGACAATCTGATTGAAGACACCAATGACTGGTTTGCGCAGGACACCCGCGGCAACGTCTGGTACTGCGGCGAGGAAGTTAAGGACTATGAGTCCTTTGAGGCGGATCGTCCCGAGCTGCCGGAACTCGTCAGTCGCGATGGCTCGTTCAAGGCAGGCCGCGACGGCGACAAGCCCGGCATCATCATGCTCGCCGCACCGCGTGTGGGGGTCACCTATCGCGAAGAGGCTTCCTGGAACAACGCGGAAGACTTGTCCGAAGTTGTTTCGATCACGGGCACTGACCGCACGCCCGCGGCGAGTTGCAACGGCAATTGCCTGGTGCTGCGCGCGTTCAGCCCGCTCAGCCCGGACGGCGACGAGATCAAGTACTACGCGCCCGGCGTGGGCGAACTGTCGAACACAAACGAAGAGACCGGGGCGCGCGCCGAACTCGTCGAGTTCACGCATCGCTGATCGCACGCCGCATTCCGTTCACGCTGATCGCATGCGTGACCGCTTCTGCCTGGCCGCGCCTCGTTCCCCCACGCGCCTCGCCAGGCAGAAGCGTTTTCCAATCTACAAGTCGACGGCCCACAAAACGCCAGCCGCAAAAACTCCAGCCAAGGAAACAACATGAACCGCTCCAAGCACAACGCACGGCACGGCCGTTCGGCATTGACGATCTACCGCGCGCTGTCGCGCGCTCAGCTCGCCGCAGCTCTAACACGCCTGCTATGCAGCCTCGCCATAACCACTGCAGCGACCTTCAGCCACGCGGCATTGGTCACAGTCAACCCTGCAGGTGCAGACGAGTTCGCACTGGCGCCTACCTGGCAGCCAGTCGACTTCAGTCTTTTCTCTGCGGCTGCGGGTCTGTTACCAGCCGCCGAGCTGTTGCCACCCGCAACGCACCTCGACCTTACCGATTTCGCGGTTGGCCCCGGCGAAGCACATGCTGCGCCCTACGACTTCGAGATCAGCGATGCGCTGTCGGCAGTCGGTCTGATCGACGCGTTCGAATTTGCCGAACATGACATCGATGGCAGCGCGGGAAATGCCATCTACTTCGCCTTCAACATCATTGCTGACCCAGACAACGCACCCGTCGGCATGACGCCCGACGGAGAACAGGCAATGCTGCCGCTCGAACTGTTCGGCCTGGACCTCCGCGTGATCCTGTCGCGTGTGCCCCAGGCGGGTGTTGATGAAGCGCTTGGCGAATTCCTCATCGTGCTGGCTGCACCCGATCCAGACCTGTTCCCGGACTTCACCCTGGAAGGCGTCAGTCACCTGCCGTTCTTTTTCGCGATCGACCCGGCCGTTCTGCCACCGAATCAACCTGCGGCGGGCGACTACCGCCTGCAATTCGCGCTCCGCGATGCGGGCGGCAATGGCTACGACCTGGCGTCGGACTTCGCAGTGCAGGCTGTCAGCACGCCGGGTACCGCGCCCCTGATGGTGCCGCTGTTGGGCTTGTGTATCGCTAGGCTCGTGCTTCGCCGCAATCGGGCGATTGCGCGCAAATGGGCCATTGCGCTGCGATAGTGCCCGCCGTGCATTGCCCTGGGTGAATCGAAGCCGGCATCATCTGCCGCCCACCCTTCGACGTGCCGCCATGCTGCCTGCCTTCTCACTGCGCAACTCAACTGATCAGAACGTCAGCTTCCCGAGCGGGCGGACCACGCTGATCTGCTTTGTGAAGGAAGACTGCCCGACCTGCCAGACCGTGATGCCGGTGCTGGAGCAGTTGTACAAGCAGCTTGGCGAGCGCGTCGATGTGCTGGTCGCGGGTCAGACGCAGGAAGGCAACCTCAAGCTGATCACGAAGCACAACCTCACCGTGCCGTTGCTGGACGACTCCAAGCTCAAGGTGTCGTTCGCCTATGACCTGGACATCGTCCCAACCATGTTGCTGGCCGACGGCGAAGGCAATCAGATTCGTCGCATCGAAGGTTTCGCACAGAGCGACTGGCGCCCGTTCATCGCCGAGATCACCGAGCTGACCAGCGGCGACCCAGTCGAGATCGATTGGGCCGCACTGCCTGAATGGCGTCCGGGCTGTGGATCGTTGTCGGTCGACCCGATCATTTCCGAGCGGCTGCGTGCCGAGTCCGAGAACAGCCCGCTGCGTGCACGGCGCATCGAGATCGCGCCGAACGACGACATCTTCGAGTTCATGTTCGACCAGGGCATGACCGATGGTCTGCCGGTCGTGCCGCCGACGCCTGAGCGGGTCATCCGCATGCTGGGCGGCACACAGCGTGACCCGCAGGAAGTCATCGCGCTCATGCCGCCCAACATGGGTCCGGTGACCATCGAGAAGCTGGCCATCAACGCAGTCATGGCCGGCTGCAAACCCGAATACATGCCTGTGCTCATCGCCGCAGTGCAGGCCGCGTGCACAGACGAATTCAACATCCATGGCGTAATGGCTACGACCATGGGCGCATCGCCGGTCATGGTCATCAATGGCCCGATCCGCCATCGGCTCGGCATGAACATGCGCCTCGGTGCGCTCGGTCAGGGCAACCGCGCCAACCTTGCCTTGGGGCGTGCAGTGCGTCTGGCCATCCGCAACATTGGCGGTGCAAAGCCCGGCGGCACGGAGCGCTCGACCATGGGCACGCCGATGAAGATCACCATGTGCTTCCCTGAGTGGGAAGAACGCAATCCATGGACGCCCATGCATGTGGACCGTGGCTTCAAGCCGGAAGACTCGGTGGTGACACTGTTCGCCATGAGCGGTGGCCCCACGCTGATTGTCGATCAGACCTCGCGCACCGCCGCGCAGCTTGCCGGCAGCATTGGTTTGAATCTCGAGTCTGCACACCACGTTCGCTCGCATCGCGGCACCGACGTCATCCTGGTGGTCTGCCCGGAACACATCGACACGTTCATGCGCGACAACTACAGCAAGGCCGATGTAAAGCGCCGCATTCAGGAAGTCACGGCACGCCGCGTGCGCGACCTGGCGCAGGACGAAACCAGCGGCGTAGGCTTCACTGCTGAACAGCTCGGGCGCATGACCGAAGAGCAGCGCAATGCCCTGGTACCGAAATTCGCATCCGACGATGACATCCACATCGTCGTCGCTGGCGCAGATGCCGGCAAATTCTCCGCCGCCTTCCATGGTTGGGCGCGCGGCGCCATAGGTTCCATCCCTGTCTCACGCAAGATCGAGGAGGTATAGGTCACATGACCACAATTCTTGACCCCACCGACGAGCGCGTGCCAATCGCACGCACAGTGACCGCGCGTACCGGCGAAATCACTGGCCGCCTGGCATTGCTCGATATTTCGAAACCGCGCGGCAACGTGCTGATCGATCAGCTGGAGAAGCGCCTGGCCGAGCGCCTGCCTGGCGTCACGCTGAATCGTTACTCGAAGCCGACCTTCACCAAACCTGCGCCGGAGTCTTTGCGTCAGGAGATCAAGGCCAACAACGACTTTCTGATCGAAGCCCTCGCTGACTGAGGGAGCTGTACCACGTGCAGTTTGCATGACACGGTATGGTTTGAGATTCAGGGTATTCCCTCAGTCTCGCTTGCTTCGACAGAGTTCGAGGAAGCCGCCGAGGCACAAGCCAAGGCACTGGGCATGAACGATGCCCGCAGGTTGTTCGTTCCACATCCCATCCAGGATGCAACGGACGATGAGATGCGCGCCAAGGCAGACGCGGTTGTTGACGCGGTGATCGAGGCGCTGACGCACTGACGTGCGTTTGACCGACAGGGAGAAGTGTTGTGCTGTGCAGGCGAAC
>CAMAVY010000190.1 GCA_945861675.1 Klebsiella pneumoniae
CGAAGCTGTTGCCGACATCCTTGACCAGCACCGCTTCCACGGCTGGGTCGGCGCCGCTCTGCAGCATGCCTGCCACTGAAATGGACATCTTGCGCAGCGCCAGATAGTGCGCGGTCAGGCGCCCGAGCACGGCAGCCTGATGTGCATCGGGCGATGGGCCGACCGCACGCAGCAGTTCCACAAACACACGGAACGAAGAGAGGAAGCGCTCCGGCCCGCTGCGCTCGTAGGCGAGTTCACTGGTCACCTGCTCCCAACCATTGCCCGGTTGCCCCACAACGCGATCGTCAGGCACGAAGAAGTCTTCGAACAGGATCTCGGCGAAGTCGACCTCGCCGGCCAGATTCTTGATGGGGCGGATGTGCAGGCCCTGCCCGTGCAGGTCGATGATCATCTGCGACAGGCCCTTGTGCCGATTCTCAGGGCCGCCTTCGGTGCGCACGAGCGCGATCATGAAGTGATTCTTGTGCGCACCGGTGGACCAGATCTTGCGGCCATTCACGTGCCAGCCACCGTCAACCTTGTCTGCGCGTGTGCGCACCGAGGCCAGGTCGGAGCCCACATCCGGCTCGCTCATGCCGATCGAGAAATAGCAGTCACCGGCGGCAATGCGCGGCAGAAAGTGGGCCCGCTGTGCTTCGCTGCCATAGCGCAGCAGCAGCGCCCCGCTCTGGCGGTCGGCAATCCAGTGCGCGCCCACAGGCGCCCCGGCCGCCAGCAACTCCTCGGTCACGACATAGCGCTCGAAGAAACTGCGCCCGCCGCCGCCGTACTGCTTCGGCCAGGTGATGCCGATCCAGCCGCGTTCGCCCAGACGCCGGCTGAACACCGCATCGTGGCTGGCCGCGAAGTCTGAGTTGGGACGCCAGCCCGCCGGCATCGCTTCACGCAGAAAGGCGCGAACATCCTGCCGCAATGCCTCGGCCTCGGGCGGTATCGCCACCGCCGCAAATCGAAGTCCTGTGAATCCAGTTGTCACGCTGTTGAGCACTCGCAGATGTTGGGAAACAAGGTGTGGGGGAACACATGGTGCCAGCCGGGCAGCGTACGCGAGCCTGCAAATGTCAGGCAATGCGCTTTCACCCAGCGCACGCGAGATCGTCGCGAATTGCGTGTCGCGCTGACCGACCATCGGCGCACGCTGATGCGCTTCAGCGCACCGATGCGCTTCAGCGCACGCTGTCGTCCGTCAGCGGCCGCTTGCCGCGAGCAAAACCGCCGCGCCTATAATCCGCCGCTCTGCACATCGGCCATTCTCAATGTCGGATCCCCGATCCATCTCGGATCCCCGGTTCATAGCGCTGTATGAGCCCGCGCTTGAAGCAATCGTCGAACGCTCCGGTATTGCCGACGGTGCCTTCGTCGACAAGGACATCTACTGCGTATTCATCGCCACGCTGTGGGCGAACGTGGTGCTGGATCCTGCCGACGCACAGCTTGAGCCGGCAGACCTCGAGCCGCTGCACGACTACCTGAACAGCCGCATGGCGGCCGTGCTTGGTAGCAGCGCAACGCTGCATGACTGCTTCCGCTTCGTCGCGAGCCCGCGCGGCGAGCAGACGATGGACCGCCTGCACCTGACGCAGATGCACAAAGACATGTTGCAGTACTTCGCCTCCATGATCCTGGACCCGGATGGGCACCAGAAAATGACCGACGAGATCCGCGCCAAACAGGCGGAAGCGGCGCGCAAGCCCGGCCGCCGCTAAGGCGGCCGCGCCGTCGCTAAGGCGGCCGCGCCGTCGCTAAGGCGGCCGCGCCGTCGTTGACGCCCTGCTACGCTGAATCAGACTCGGCACGCGATTCGGCAGGCCGTTAGTACATCCAAAGCCGGCGCACATGAATCTGTCTTGCTATCGACCCGCCACATGCGGTCACTTGGCACCGTGAACGCATCGAAGCCGCGCGCGCCGATCGACATCTGGACCGCCGCACTGGTCCTGATCTCGATCGTGCTCGTCGCAGGTCTGCTCTTCGTGCCAGCGGAATGGCGCAGCGTCTTCGTCTTGCCTGTGATACCGACGGTTGGCTGGATCATCGTCCGCCAGACACATAAGCAATATGTAAATGCCGACGAACGACGACCGAGTGCCGAGGCGGCGTCCTCGCCAGGCAACAACTCTGCAGTACTCGCAATGCTCGGCACCGCGCCAGGCAACACAGCGAGCGCATTGACACGGCACTCGACCGACCTCGTTGCGGTGGTCGGCATCGACGGCCGCGTGCGGCAACTCAGCGACAACCTGGCACAGCACCTCGGTACAACAGCGGGGCCGGGCACAGCGCTGCTGGATCGCCCATTCAGCGAACTGCTGCACCCCGACGACCGTGCGCGCTGGCTTGGTTGCCTGGCCGAGTTCAGCGGCGGCAGCAGAACACACGCGAACCTGGATCGGTTATGCATGCTCCGCCGGCACGCCGAGCCCGCCTACCTCGACGTCTATGTCAGCAACGAATGCGCCACGCCCAGCATCGACGGCCTGGTGCTGAATGCACGCGACGTGACCGACCGCATCGCAGTCGAGCGCGCACTCGCATGCAACGAAAGCAAGTTCACTTCTGTGTTTCACGCCAGCGAAGACGCGATTGTGATCGTCCGCGCCACCGACTGGATGGTGCAGGACTTCAATCCCGCCTTCACGCGTCTGTTGGGGCTGTGCCGGCAGGACGCGATCGGCGTGCAACTCGACGCACTTGGGTTATGGCCAGCCAAAGCGCCGGCTGTGGAGTTCCTGCAGCGTGCACGCACCAGCGCGACCGGCGTCGAAGAGCGCGTGGCACTGCGCCATTGCGAGACGGGCGAGCTACTGGAAGCCGGCATCGCCGCGCGCCTGACCGAAATCGATGGTGCACTGGCACTGCTGCTGGTTGTACGGGACTACACGGAGACCGAACAGACCCGCCACGCGCTGCTCGAGGTCGAGCGCAAATTCACCCTGGTGTTCAATGCAGCGCCCGACGGCATCGTGATCATTCGCGATGCCGATCGCGTGGTCATCGACATCAACGACTATCTGTGCGAGCTCACCGGATTCGCCAAGGAAAACGTGCTGGGCCAGAAACTCGACTTCAGCCGCGCATTCGCCGATCGCGGCGCAGCGCAGCACGCCACCGACATGCTTGAACGATTGGGCGGCTACCGCAATCTGACGCTGGATCTGCGCGTGCAGAACGGCCCTGACATTCCGGTGCTCGTCTCCGCTACTTCCTTTCAGCTGGATGGCGAGCGTTGCAGCCTGAACCTGGTGCGCGACGTACGCGATCTCCGCCGTGCCGAACAGGCGCTGCGCCGCGCCGATGCGCGCTTTCGGGCGGCATTCGAGGACGCGCCCATGGGCATCGCACTGGTCGATCCCGAACTGAACATCATCGACGCCAACCACTGGCTGGCCAGCATGCTGGGGCTTGCGCGCAGCGCGCTGGTCGGGCTCGACTTCGCACAAGTGGTGCCCGAAGACGAACGCGCCGGGCTGCGCCACTTCATGCTGCAGCGGCTCACGCAGCACAACGGCACAAGTCAGCGCGAGCAGTCATTGCTGCGGCCGAATGGCGAGTTGCGAAGCGCCACGGTGCACGTTGTCGTTCAGGACGAAGAGGACAACCAGGCCCCCTATCTGATCGTGCAGCTGGTCGATGTCACCGACATCAAGCGCAGCCAGGAACAGATGGAACGGCTCGCCTACTACGACCCGCTGACCGGTCTGGCGAACCGGCGTCTGTTCATGGATCGTCTGGAGCAAGCGCTGCAACGCAGTCTTCGCTCGGGCAAACCTTCTGCCGTGCTGTTCCTGGATCTGGACCAGTTCAAGAAGATCAACGACACCCACGGGCACGACGCCGGTGACATGCTGTTGAAGGTGGTGGCCGACCGCCTGCGCAACAGCGTGCGTCGCGAGGACACCGTCGCCCGCCTCGGCGGCGATGAGTTCAACGTGCTGTTGCACGAAGTGCGCGATGTCGATGCCGCAGGCCAGGTCGCAGAGAATCTGCTGCAGGCGCTATGCAAACCCGTGACCACCGAGAACATTACGTTGTCTGTGACCACCAGCATTGGCATCGCCATGCTGCCCAGCGACGGCACAGATGCCGCGGCCCTTGTGCAACGCGCCGACCACGCGATGTATCAAGCCAAGCAGCAGGGCCGCAACACGTTCAGGTTCTATGCCGACTCACTGAGTGCGCGTTTCACCGAGCGCATGGGCTATGCCCAAGCGCTTGAGCAAGCACTTGCGCGCGATGAACTGACGCTGTTCTACCAGCCCATTCTCAGTCTGGATGGCACAGCGCTGCACAGCGTTGAGGCGCTGTTGCGCTGGCAGCATCCGCAGCGTGGACTGCTGGCGCCTTCTGCGTTTCTGGACGCCAGTGAGCACGCCGGCCTGATGCGCGAGCTGGATCTGTGGGCTGTGCGGCACGCGTTGACGCAGCTTGCTGCGTTCGACGCTGCTGGCTACGACATTCCCGCAATCGCACTGAACATCTCAGGACGGCACATCGGCGACGCTGAATTCGTGCGCGTCCTGGGCCACGCCGCAGACGCTGCACAGATCGCCACCAGTCGCGTTGCCTTGGAACTGCCCGAGCGCCTGCTGGTACGCGATCTCGATCTCGCGGAGCAGTGGTTGCAGTCGCTACGCAGTCTGGGCTTCGAGATCGGCATCGACGACTTCGGTGCCGCGGCCAGTTCAATCAACGCGATCACGCAGCTACCCGTGCAACGCGTCAAGCTGGACAACAGCGTGGTGCAGCGTCTCGCGACCTCAAGCACCGCCGCAGTGTTGACCGAGACGGTCATCGAGTTGTGCCGCCGCGTAGGCCGCGAAGTGATCGCCGAGGGGCTCGAAACCGAGGCGCAACAGGCGCGGCTTGCACGCGCCGGCTGTGCTTTTGCGCAGGGCTACCTGTTGGCCGCGCCACAAACCGCAATCGAACTGCTGCAGTGGTTGGCGGTGCGCCGGCCAACGGCGACGCGCCTCCAGGCCTGAGGCAGACACACAGATCAGGGTTGGCACGTGGCCCATCGCCGTTGCTATATTCAGCGCCCGGGCGCTGAGGTTTTCCCAGCGACCCGCACTTGAAGTCCACCCAATTGTCGTCAACTGCACGTGCAGCGCTCTGCTGCAAAGCACCGCCCGCAGTTCGGACCACGCAGCGTCAGCACAACATCGACCCGATCCCTCTGGACAGGTACGCGCAATGAACACCCCCCGCAAGTTTCGCTCTGTGCTCGACTTCCACTCGCTCAAGTCGCGCGGGCAGAAGATTTCCATGGTGACCTGCTACGACGCGGCCTTCGCGCAGCTCATCGCAAAGACCGATATCGACACCATTCTCGTCGGCGACAGCCTGGCCATGACGGTGTACGGACGGCCGAACACCCTCGGTGCAAGTGTTGAAGAGATGGCGCGGCACATCGAAGCCGTGCGGCGCGGCGCGCCAGACAAATTCATCATCGGTGACCTGCCCTTCCTCAGCTATCGCAGCGGCCTGCCCGCAGCCATGGATGCGGTGCGGCAGTTGCTTGTCGCAGGCGCCGCAGCCGTGAAGCTGGAAGGCGGACGCGAGAACGCAGAGCTCATCACGCATCTGGTGAAGAGCGGCGTGCCCGTGCTGGGCCATCTCGGACTCACGCCGCAGCACGTCAACCAGCTCGGCGGGTTTCGCGTCCAAGGGCGCGGCGTGTGTGCGGCCGAACTGCTGAAGGAAGACGCGCAGATCCTGCAGACGGCGGGCTGTTGCGCCATCGTGCTCGAGTGCATTCCATTCGAGCTGGCAGCAAGCGTGTCTCAATCGCTGCACATCCCGACCATTGGTATCGGCGCCGGACCGCAGGTCGATGGCCAGGTGCTTGTGCTGTACGACCTGTTGGGGCTGAGCAGTGGTTTCGCGCCACGCTTTGTAAAGCGCTACATGAACGGCGAGGGTTTGATCACGCAGGCGCTCGCGCAGTTTCACGCCGAGGTTGGTGACTTGAGCTTTCCTGCCATGGAACACAGCTATGAGTAGCTCACTGAGTGGCGCGGCAGACACTGCGCCGAAATCAGTTGATGTACCCACGTCACACCCGCGCTACCAGTCACTCATGGTGCGCGAGCACATTGTCGATGGTGTGAACCGCGGGCTGACGTCGCCGCATGGCCTGCTGGCGCATGGCCGCGGCGAAGCGTTCGACTATCTCATTGGTGAACGCACCCAGCCGTTCGCGCTTGAGGCCATCATGGCTGCAGCAGCATTACTGCTGCTGGCTGAACACCCCGTGTTGTCGGTGAACGGTAACGTTGCTGCACTCATGCCTGAGGCGATGGTGCAGCTGGCCAGTGCATTGCGTTGCCCGCTGGAAGTGAACATCTTCCATGCCTCGGCAGCACGCGAGCAGGCAATCGCGGATCAGTTGAATGCAAGTGGCGCAGCAGCCGTGCTGCTGCCGCAGGACAGCTGCGTTCTACCTTCGCTGGGCTCGAACCGCCGGCGCTGCCATCCCGATGGCATCTTCAAAGCCGATGTCGTGTTCGTGCCACTTGAAGACGGTGATCGTTGCGAAGCGCTCGGTCGCATCGGCAAGCAGGTCATTACCATCGACCTGAACCCCGCCTCGCGCACCTCCCGCACCGCGGCCATCACGATCGTCGACAATCTGCTGCGCGCCCTGCCGCTGCTTACGCAGGAAGTCGAGCGACTACGCGGCCAGCCCGAGAGTGAACTGCGCGCAATGCGCAACACTTACGTGCTGACCACCAATCTGCGCCAGGCGCGAGCCTGCATTGTCAGTAGCTTTGGAGACGCAACATGATGCTGTGTATCGATGTTGGCAACACCAACATTTACGCAGGGGTGTACGACGGCGACCGCATGGTGGACACCTTCCGCCGCGAACTCCGGGCCGGTTCCTCCGCCGACGAACTCGGCATGTTCTTCCGCAGTGTGTTACGCGAAAACGACATCGACCCTGCTGCAGTCACGGAGGTTGGCATCACCAGCGTGGTACCCAGCATCGTGCATTCGCTGCGCGGCGCCATGCAGAAGTACTTCCGCACCGAGCCATTCGTGCTGCAGGCCAAAGTGCGCACCAGCCTGAACATCAAGGTGCGCAACCCACTCGAAGTGGGCGCAGATCGCATCGCCAATGCAATTGCTGCAGTCGCGCAGTATCCGAAGCAGGACATCATCATCATCGACTTCGGCACGGCCACAACGCTGTGCGCCGTGAACGCCAAAGCCGAATACCTGGGTGGTGCCATCCTGCCGGGCATTCGCCTGTCGATGGAAGCGCTGGCAGAGAAGACCGCGCGCTTGAACCGAGTTGAAATCATCGAACCCGATGCAGCCTTGGGTCGATCAACCGTCGACAGCATTCAGAGCGGCCTGTACTTCGGGCACCTCGGTGCAGTGCGCGAGCTCATCACACAGTTCACGCACGAGTGCTTTGCATCACGCACACCGTTCGTGATCGGCACCGGCGGTTTCTCACGGTTGTTCGAAGCGCGCAAAGTCTTCGACATCATCCTGCCCAATCTTGTGCTGGACGGTGTCAGGATTGCGCTGATGATGAACCGCGACTAACCACCCATGACCGAGCGCACCCATGACCGAGCGCACCCCAGCCGAGCAAATCATGGCTGAAGACACCGCTGCAGCCGGCCCACTCGCCGGCCTCAAGGTGCTGGAACTCGGGCAACTGATCGCAGGTCCTTTTGCGGCCAAGACGCTGGCCGACTTCGGCGCAGACGTCATTAAAATCGAACCGCCTGCCGCCGGCGACCCATTGCGGCAATGGCGCCTGGTGAAGGACGGCACGTCGGTGTGGTGGCAGGTGCAGTCGCGCAACAAGCGCTCGCTGGCGCTGGACCTGCGCGACGCCGATGCACAGGACCTGGTACGTCGCCTGGCCTCCGACAGTGACGTGCTGATCGAGAACTTCCGTCCCGGTGCGTTGGAGGGCTGGGGCCTCGGCCCTGATGTGCTGCAGTCGTTCAACCCGCGCCTGATCATGTTGCGTGTCAGCGGCTATGGGCAAACGGGTCCCTATCGCGACAAGCCTGGCTTCGGCGTCGTCGCCGAGGCCATGGGCGGCTTGCGCCACCTGACGGCCGAACCCGGCCGCGTACCCGTGCGGGTCGGTGTGAGCATCGGCGACACACTTGCCTCGTTGCACGGTGTGATCGGGATTCTGCTGGCGCTGCAGGAACGCCAGCGTTCCGGCCAGGGCCAGGTCATCGACGTTGCGCTGTTCGAAGCGGTGTTCAACTGCATGGAAAGCCTGCTGCCGGAGTACAGCGCATTCGGCGCGGTGCGTGAGCCCGCAGGCAGTGCACTGCCCGGCATTGCACCAACCAATGCCTATCGCTGCGCAGACGGCGGCTACGCGCTGGTCGCCGGCAATGGCGACAGCATCTACAAGCGCCTCATGACCGCCGTTGGCCGCGACGACCTGGGCACGGATCCCGTGCTCGCAAACAACAGCGGCCGCGTGACACGGGTGGCAGAAATCGACGCAGCCATCGGCGCCTGGACGGCACAACGCAGCGTTGACGAAGTGTTGGCTGCACTCGATGAGGCCGAGGTTCCCGCAGGCCGCATCTACACCGTTGCCGACATTGCAGCCGACCCGCACTACCAGGCGCGCGGCATGATTCAACCGCTTGCGATGGCCGACGGCACCGTGCTCTCGGTGCCCGGCATCGTGCCGAAGCTGTCGCGCACGCCGGGCGCACATCGTCGCAATGCGCCCGCACTCGGTCAGGATACCGATGCGATTCTGAGCGAGCTCGGCCTGACCGCAACACAGATCGCGGCGCTCAAGGCACGCGGCATCGCCTTCGCTGCGCAAGGCGAAAGCTGAGCAGCGCGCTGAGCAGGACAATCCCTCGTCGATAGCAACCGAACTGCCACGATTCGGTCATCCACGCATCACACGTGGCTTCTACTTTGCTGCGCGTTCGCCCCCCGCGTCCAAGGAGTGGACACGGCAAATTTGTTCTCAAGCGCATAGTGCTGTGGGGCATGAGTTTTCGGTCATGCGCAGATAGTCGAATACGGTGCGGGTGCGGAAGCTGAGCCTGCGCATCATCTGGGCGATTGACTCGTTGCGCTTCTGATAGTGCTTGAGGAT
>CAMAVY010000191.1 GCA_945861675.1 Klebsiella pneumoniae
CATTTCATCGAGCGATGGCGTGATGAGGCCAGACAGACCGATGACGTCGGCGTTGACCTCGCGCGCGGTCGTCAGAATCTTCTCTGCAGGCACCATGACCCCGAGATCGATGACGTTGAAGTTGTTGCACTGAAGCACCACGCCCACGATGTTCTTGCCGATGTCATGCACATCACCTTTCACGGTAGCCATGACAATCGTGCCTTTCTTCTGCGGGTCACCGGCCTGCGAGGCTTCGATGAACGGCACAAGGTGCGCCACCGCCTGCTTCATGACGCGTGCGCTCTTGACGACTTGTGGCAGGAACATTTTGCCGGCGCCGAACAGGTCGCCCACAATGTTCATGCCGTCCATCAACGGCCCTTCAATGATGTGGATGGGTTGTTCGGCCTGCAGGCGCGCCTCTTCCGTGTCTTCCACGATGTGCAGGTTGATGCCGTACACCAACGCATGTTTCAGTCGTTCTGCGACCGGCCCGTCGCGCCACGCCAGATCGATCGTGCTGCGGGTTTCTGTCTTGCCGTTGTAGCGGTTTGCGATTTCAAGCAGTCGTTCGGTTGCATCGGGGCGGCGGTTGAGCACCACGTCTTCCACGTGCTCGCGCAATTCCTGCGGAATCTGTTCGTAGATCGCCAGCTGGCCGGCGTTGACGATGCCCATGTTCAGGCCGGCGCGAATGGCATGCAGGAGAAACGCCGAGTGAATCGCCTCGCGCACCGGATCATTGCCGCGGAACGCGAATGACACGTTGCTGACGCCGCCTGAAGTCAAGGCATGGGGCAGTTCATCACGTACATACTTGCAGGCTTCGATGAAATCGACGGCGTAGTTATTGTGCTCGTCGATGCCGGTGCCGATGGCAAAGATGTTCGGGTCGAAGATGATATCTTCCGGAGCGAAGCCGGCAGTGCCCACCAACAGGTCGTAGGCACGCTTGCAGATGCTGGTCTTGCGCTCGAGGGTGTCCGCCTGGCCCTGTTCGTCGAACGCCATGACGACGACCGCTGCGCCATAGCGGCGACACAGTTTTGCCTTCGCAAGAAAGTCTGCTTCGCCTTCTTTCAGGGAAATGGAATTGACGACGGACTTGCCCTGGACGCAGCGCAATCCGGCTTCGATCACGTCCCACTTGCTCGAGTCGAGCATGAAGGGCACACGCGAAATATCGGTTTCGCCGGCCAGCAGATTCAGAAAGCGCACCATTGCGGCTTGCGAATCCAACATGCCCTCGTCCATGTTGATGTCGATGATCTGCGCGCCGTTGTCGACCTGCTCGCGCGCGACGGCCAACGCATCGTCGTAGTTATCGTCCTTGATGAGTCGCTTGAAGCGCGCAGAACCCGTAACGTTGGTGCGTTCGCCGACGTTGGTGAACAGACTGTCACGCGTGATCGTCAGCGGTTCCAGGCCGGACAGGCGAAGTGCCTTCGGGATGGCCGGCACGGGGCGCGGTTCAACGCCCTTGACGGCTTCGACGATCGCGCGGATGTGCGTGGGCGTGGTGCCGCAGCACCCGCCGACTACGTTCAGAAAACCGCTGTCCGCGAATTCGCGAATGAGTTCAGCCATGTGCTCGGCTGATTCGTCGTAGCCACCGAATTCGTTCGGCAGCCCCGCATTCGGATGCACGCTGATGCGGGTGTCGGCAATCCTGGATAGAGACTCGAGATAGGGGCGCAATTGCGCGGCGCCCAGGGCGCAGTTCAGGCCAATCAAGGTGGGCCGGGCGTGTGCCAGTGAGTTCCAGAACGCCTCTGTTGTCTGCCCGGACAGTGTCCTGCCGCTGGCGTCAGTAATCGTCCCGGAGATCATCAGCGGCAGTCGATAGCCGATGTCTGCGTAGACCTCTTCCACGGCAAACACGGCAGCCTTGGCGTTCAACGTGTCGAAGATGGTCTCGATCAGGATGATGTCGGCGCCGCCGTCGATCAGTCCACGTAAGGCCTCGGTGTAGGCGACCGCCAGTTCCTGAAAGCTGGTGTTGCGCTTCGCTGGGTCGTTGACGTCGGGCGACAGGCTGGCAGTGCGGTTGGTCGGCCCCAGGACGCCGGCGACGAATCTGGGTTGGTCCGGGGTTGCCGCGCTGAATCGGTCGGCCACCTTACGCGCGAGCCTGGCGCCGGCGACGTTGAGCTCGTAACAGAGGTGTTCCAGACCGTAATCCGCCTGGGCAATTGAGGTGGCGGTGAAGGTGTTGGTCTCAACGATATCGGCCCCGGCCTCGAAGTAGGCGGCGTGGATGCCGGCCACGATGTCGGGTTGCGTCAGACACAGCAGATCGCTGTTGCCGCGCAGTTCGATGCTGTGCTTCGCGAACAGCTGACCACGAAAGTCTGCTTCGGTCAGGCGATGGCCCTGGAGCATTGTGCCCATGGCACCGTCGAGACAAAGAATGCGTCGGTCCAGGGCACGTTCGAATGTGCCGGCGGGATGTCTTGGCGCTGCTTGAATTTTTGGCCCTGTTTGATCTTTTGGCCCTGCTTGATCTTTTGGCATAGCGCCCTCCGTATCCCTGCATGCTAGCAGTGCGGGGTTGGGGCCCAGGTTGAATGTGGCTCAGTCGCAGAATGAGTGCGCCCGCAAAACCGTCTCGCGCTCGGTGGCCGCGTGTGGAAGAATGCCCTACTGTTCCACTCAGTTAATCAGGCAGGGCAGGCATGCAGACCGACACAGTCATCGATGAAGTGCAATTGCCGCCGGCAGAGGGTCGGGTCGACATTACCGAGGCGGGCCAGGAGTACCTGCGCGAACTCCTCGCGAAGCAGCCGGAAACGGGCGTCGCGATTCGCGTGTTCGTGACCCAGCCGGGGACGGTCCATGCCGAGACCTGCATCGCGTATTGCCGGCCTGGCGAAGAACAGGACGGGGATGTCCAGGTCGCCTACGAGGGCTTCAATGCGTGGATCGAGGGCCGCAGCCGCCCGTATCTACTCGATGCCGTGGTGGATTACCGCAAGGATCGGCTTGGCGGGCAGCTGACGATCAAGGCTCCGAACGCACGGGTGCCGAAGGTCAGCGCGGACAGCTCGCTCGAGGATCGCATCAATTACATCCTGTACAACGAGGTCAATCCGTCACTGGCGTCGCACGGCGGCATGGTGAGTCTGGTTGAAGTAGTGGATGGCGATACTGCGGTGCTGCAGTTCGGCGGCGGTTGCCAGGGCTGTTCAGCAGCGGACGTGACGTTGAAGCAGGGCGTTGAGAAAACCCTGCTGGCGCAGATTCCGGAGCTGCGGAACGTGCGTGATACGACCGACCATTCGCACACCGAGAACGCTTTCTATCGTTGATTCATCAAGCACTTACCGGCCAGGCACGCATGGTGTTGCGTGCCGTAGCCTGCATCACCGCAGCGCGCGCCCTCGCAGCGGTTCCGCAAGTGTGCTGTGCAGTTTGCGCAGCAGTGTTTCGGTGGTGGGCCAGTCGATGCAGCCGTCGGTGACCGAGACGCCATACTTCAGGCTGCTCAGATCCGTCGGGATTTTCTGACTGCCCCAGCCGATGTTGCTCTCGATCATCAGTCCGACGATCGAGTTGTTGCCGGCGGAAATCTGCGCGGCTACGTCTTCAGCGACGTCGGCCTGCTTCGCTGGGTCCTTGCCGGAATTGGCATGACTGCAATCGACCATGATGTTCGGTGCGATGCCGACGCGTGCAAGTTCCTGCTCGCATTGCTCAATGTGTGCCGTCGAGTAATTGGGCCCCCTGTCGCCACCGCGCAGCACCACATGCGCCAGCGGGTTACCGTTGGTATGAATGACGGAGACTTGGCCCGTTTGATTGATGCCGAGAAAGCGATGCGGCTTGGCGACCGACTGCACTGCGTTGATGGCGACGCCGAGCGCCCCATCGGTGCCGTTCTTGAAGCCGATGATGGACGACAGGCCGCTCGCCATTTCGCGATGGGTCTGTGACTCGGCGGTCCGCGCGCCGATGGCCGACCATGTAATGAAGTCCTGCAGATACTGCGGAGATATCGGGTCGAGTGCCTCTGTGCCGATCGGCAAACCCAGCTCAGAGATATCGCGCAGCAGCTGGCGGGCGATCTGCAGGCCTGTCTGAATCTGAAACGTGTCGTTGAGGTAGGGGTCGTTGATCAGACCTTTCCAACCCACGGTCGTCCGCGGCTTTTCGAAGTAGACGCGCATGACCAGCACCAGCGTGTCGGCCACTTCATCCGCGATGGCACGCAGGCGCGCTGCGTATTCGAGCGCTGCCGCGGGATCGTGAATCGAGCAGGGTCCGACCACGACGAACATTCGATGATCGATTCGATCAAGGATGTTGCGCAGCGTAGCGCGCGCCGACTCGACGACGCCTGCAGCGCTGTCAGTCATCGGGATCGACTCTTTCAAGCGGTCGGGAGCAAGCAAGACTTCCTCCTTCGCAACGTTCAGGTTCTCCAATCTGATTCCAGTCATTCGCCCAACTCCCAAATCCAGAACCAACGCGGCGCCGACGTGAGCACAGCGCCAATCAATTGACTGATCCGATACATCGACCGTGCCAAGACATTCACCCGCGGAGAAAACAGCCGAGCCAGAACGAAAAAACCCCGGAGGCATCACTGCCCTCGGGGTCTCCGGCTGGGCAGTTGCACCGCCCTACGAGTTGTCGGCGGACGTGCTACGTGAATGCGTATCCAAAGTAGCTGAACGCCCGCCAGTCGCCGCAGACGCACGCTCTCGCTGACCGCACCGACTGTGTGTCGGCAGGGTCCAGGCGGTCATGCATGTGCAGCTCACTGTTCATGCAGGGATTCTGCGCCCGGGGCTGGCGAACGTGCAAGCCGGAGGCAATGCAGAGGAGTGCCATCTGCACCGCGTAGTTGTAAGCCTGAGGTCGCGCCGCATATGAGTGATTCGCCTGGAAGGATAGTCAACATGATGGCGCCTCGACGACCCAGGCCAGCCTACAATCCGCGCCCGCTTCATGCCGTGAAAGGTGCGCTCTGTGGCCCGTGTTGGAATCGTGAGCCTTGGTTGTCCAAAGGCGCTGGTCGATAGTGAGCGAATCATCACCCAGCTGCGAATTGAGGGTTACGACGTGGTGTCGGCCGCCGATGACGCCGAGTTGGTCGTTGTGAATACCTGTGGCTTCATCGAGAGCGCCGTCGAAGAGTCTTTGTCGGCCATTGGCGATGCGATGCGTGAGAATGGGCGCGTGATTGTCACGGGCTGTCTGGGGGCCAACGCCGACAAGATCCGGAGCGCACATCCAGGCGTGCTTGCGGTCACGGGGCCAGCTGCCTACACCGATGTGATGCAGGCAGTGCATACGCATCTTCCAGCGCCGCCTTACGATCCGCGAATCTCACTGGTGCCGGAGTCCGGTATCCGGCTGACGCCGAACCACTACGCGTATCTCAAGATTTCCGAGGGCTGCAACCATCGCTGCAGCTTCTGCATCATTCCTCAGCTGCGCGGCGATCTCGTCAGTCGACCGATCGGCGACGTCATGGCCGAAGCCGAACGGCTGGTGGCTGCCGGTGTCAAGGAACTGCTTGTGATTTCGCAGGACACTTCTGCCTACGGGGTCGATACGCGATACAAGATGGGCTTCTGGGGCGGTCGCCCGATCAAGACACGATTCCTTGAGCTCTGTCGGGCGCTCGGCACGCTCGGTGCCTGGGTACGCCTGCACTATGTCTACCCTTACCCGCACGTCGACGACGTCATCCCGTTGATGGCCGATGGCGTTGTGCTGCCTTATCTCGATATCCCGTTTCAACATGCGTCGCCGCGCATCCTGAAAGCTATGCGCCGGCCTGCGGCCAGTGAACGCGTGCTTGAGCGGCTGGCGAACTGGCGGCAGATCTGCCCGGATATCACGATCCGCAGCACTTTTATCGTTGGCTTCCCCGGCGAGACGGACGAGGACTTCGATCAGCTCCTGGAGTTTCTCGACGATGCCCGCATCGACCGGGCCGGGTGCTTCCAGTACTCGCCGATCGATGGCGCACCCGCGAATGCGCTGCCGGATCATGTTGAGCCATGGTTGGCCGAGGAGCGCATGGAGCGCTTCATGCGTCTGCAGGCGGAGATCTCCGGCGAGAAACTGCTAGAGCGCGTGGGTCGAGAGGAGCTTGTGCTCGTTGATGAGTTGGATGAGTCAGGTGCCTGGGCGCGCTCCCGCGGGGATGCGCCGGACATTGATGGCCGCGTTCGCCTGCCGCTGCATCCCACACTGCAGGTTGGCGATCTTGTGCGTGCACGTTTCACCGACGTGCTTGGGGATCACGATCTTCAGGCAGAACTCATACGATGAAGGCTGCTTGCGCGGCCCTATCTGTGCGGCATTCGTTGAGCCAATCAGCCGAGTCGTTCTGCTATTCTGCGGCCAGGTCACAGTGCTTTTGGAGCCCGCGCCATGTGGTATCTGCTTGAGGATCTTCTTGAACAGCCATTGATCATGAAGGCGTTTATTGCCTGGGGTTGGTTGTCGATCTGGATCATGGTCTTCAGCGGCTACGAGTCAGTCACTGGCCTTGTGGCAGAAGCTCAGAAGGCGCCGGCCACCGAAGCGCACGCGGCGCCAATCTGAACTTACGCCAGACGTTCTGGAAGGTTTAAGCAGCGCTATGTGGTTGGAGGCCTTAACCGACGCCCAGCGCCAAGCGCTGCTCCGTCTGGCGCACAACGTCATCGTGTCCGATGGCGTGTTGCATCCGAACGAAGAACTGCTCATCAATGAGTTCCGTCGGGAAATGGATCTGCATCCATTTGGCCCGATTGAGTACATCGACCTCAAAGGACTCGAAGGGACCTTCGACTCGCAGCGCTCGCGCTCAATCGCCATCCTGAATCTGATCCACATCAGCTATGTAGACGGCGCATTTGAGATCGAGGAGGAATGCCTGCTGCGGCAGTTGGCGCGTCAGTTCGAGATTGATGAGCCGCGTTTTCTTCTGATGGACAACTGGGTCCGCCGGATGCTCGCCCTGGAGCAAGAGGCGCGCAGCTTCATGTAGTCGCGCGCTTCGCGTAGCTCGACATGAGATTCAGGTTTGCCGTGCTGCCGAGACCAGCGGCATCAGGCTTGCGTCCGGGCGGCTCGCACTGTCCTGCTCCGGTCCAGATGCGCGCGTTCGACCTAACGCAGTCGGGCGTCCAGGCCCTCGTTCGTCGATATCCACGCGCCATGAAAGCCGAACGGCACCCGTCGAGGCAACTCGACACGCGCGAGCGGCCCGCCGTTCAGCTTATTGGCCGCGAATATGAGTAGCTCGCTGGTGCGTGGCTCATTGTCATAGGCGTACCCGATCAACCAGCCGTCGTCTTCCGAACGACCGTTGGGCCTGGGCACGAATGTGAACTCCGATGCTTGCACCGTGCTGTCAAGTTCCACGTGTTCCTGGCTCGCTCGAACAAAGTCGTGCTTGATCAGTACGTTTGACGAGAAGTGATTGATCGATCCGGCCTGCCTCGAACAGCCGACGCTGTAGCCAAATCGATGCGGCTGCCCGATGAACCGCGGGTTGATCGTCGGGAACTCCTGCGGCGCAGCATCGAAAGTGTCTTCGACGACGCGTCCGGCGCGCCGCATGATCCGCCAGCGCACCACGCGAGGGGCGCTTTCGCCCGGGCCAAAATGGCACTTGTGGAACATGCGTTCGTGACAGACGACGTCGAGCACGATGTCTGCGCCGTCGTCATATGCGTTGAAGCCGTGCAGAACAAAGCAGGGCTCAATCGGGAACCATTCCACGCTGGCGGGCGACGAGCGGGGTGCGACGCCAATTCGTGCATCGTGCTTGCTGCTCCACCGATACGGCACGGGATCGCCACTGAAGGCGACCTCCATATCGAGCACAACGGGCAGGTCGAAGAAGATCAGGTGGCGCTTGGTGATCAGAAACTCGTGAACCATGATCGGGCGCTGCACGGGAATCGTCGCGCAGCTGATGGTCTTTCCATTTCGATCGATACCCAGGTATCGCAGCTCCGCGTGTTCGACGTCGTAGCCAAGCGTATGCAGTGAGCCGTCGGCGGGATCGACTTTGGGATGCGAGTTCATTCCAACGATCAAATGCCCGTTGAAATCCTGACGCGCGACAGTTGCCAGTGATGGGCTGATCTCGATGGGCTGCGACTGGTCACTGATCGCATAGGTCTTGCCGCAATGAACGAAAACGCTGTTGTTTCCGTTGCCTTGGGCGATGGAGATCGCGCTTGTCGATGTGAGCTGCGATTCAACATCGGCCATGCCGACCCAGCGCGCCTTGTACCACTCCGCGCGGCCACTTCTGAGTGCGACACCATGTAGCATGCCCTGACCATTGAACCAATGATGATTCCGTGGTGCGAAGTCTCGTTGTGGATTGGGGCCAGTGCGCAGATACGTGCCACTGAGCGCAAGTGGTATCTGACCGTGCGCATGAAGATCGAATTGCGTCAGCTCTGATGTGACTGGCTGATAGTTGCCACACAGAAACGGATTCTCAGCTTCGGCCATGAGTGTTCGTCATCTGCAGCGGGCCGTCACTCTAGGCGTTCGCAATGGGGCGGGTCAATCGCCCCTTAGTAATTCTGTCTGAGAAATCCGCATGCGCGTTTCTGCCTGCACGTAAGGACCATCTGCGTCGAGACTTGCAGCAGCTTGATGCGCGATGCGCATGTCGATCCTCGCGGTCTGAGGCCCGGTGCGGACATACTGCAGTGGAAGTGTGCATCGGGCGCAGGTGGCTGCAGCTACTCGCTGCGCGAGCGTCTATCATTGCCATGCGCCAAGAGGGTCCGTAGTGACTGAGTCGGAACAGCCGGATAACACACGCTGGCTCGCAGAGATGAGGATGGAGCATCGGGATCTCGATGAGGTCATCGGCTACCTCATGCGAACAGGCTTTCCCGACTCGACGATGGTGCAGCGGCTGAAGAAGCGGAAACTGATGCTCAAGGACACCATCGCCAAGCTTGAGAGCCGGATGATTCCGGACTTGGACGCCTGAAGGTCGCGGTGAGCGCGTTCACCGCTGCAGGCAGTTCGCAGGC
>CAMAVY010000192.1 GCA_945861675.1 Klebsiella pneumoniae
CGGCGATCGCCTGGCACGTTTTGCCAACGACGAAGCTGCCACGCACTGGATCCGCGAAGCGTTGTATCTGCTCGATCAGACGCCCGAAGGCGTCAGCAATGCAGCCCGACGCCAGCCACACCGTGCACCACCCACCACCGATCTGACGCCCATTGCTGCGCCACAGGACCCCGCCGCCATCGCTGCTGAAGTCGCAGCGCTGCCCGCATCCGCCTGGCATGGCGAGAACGGCAAATACGGGGTGTTCATCGCCGAAGCTTCTGCCATTCCCACTGCGTTGAAGGAAGTGGGGCGGTTGCGCGAGATCACGTTCCGCAGTGTGGGCGAAGGCACCGGCAAGGCAATGGATCTTGATCAGTACGATCCCTACTACCTGCATCTGGTGCTGTGGGACCGCGCATCGTCCAGCATTGCTGGCGGCTATCGCATGGGCCGCGCAGATCACATCTGTGAGCGCTTTGGCGTCCGCGGCTTGTACACGCACTCGCTGTTCCGCTATCGCAAACAGCTGTTCGAGAAGCTCAACCCCGCGCTCGAACTCGGCCGTTCGTTTGTCGTTGCAGGGCACCAGAAGTCGTTCACTCCGCTGCTGCTGCTGTGGCGTGGCGTGTGCGAGTACGTGGTGCGCAATCCGCAATACCGCTACCTGTACGGCCCGGTCAGCATCAGCTCAACGTACCAGACACCATCGCAGGCACTGCTGATCCGGTTCCTCGAGTCACATGTGATGGCCGACGATCTCGCTGCCATGGTGCGGCCCAAGAATCCGCTCCGACTGGCCGACGGCAATGTGCTGACCAGCGCAGCCGCCTCGGGCGTGCCCATTCAGGCCGACTCGGATATCGAGCTCATCGGCGAACTCATGCAACAGTGGGAAGAGGACGGCAAAGCTGTACCCGTGCTGCTGCGGCAGTACCTGCGCATGGGCGGCCGCTTCCTGGGCTTCAACCTCGACCCTGAGTTTGGCGACGCCATCGACTGCCTTGTGCTGGTCGACTTCCTCAACTCCGATGCGCGCAGCCTGAAGCGCTACATGAGCCCGGAAGGCTACGCATCGTTTCTGCGGCACCATGGACGAGACGAGCAGACTACGGACTGATGGCATGTGTTGGCCCGATGGCGCGCCATCTCACGATGGCGCGCGTAGCGGTTCTCCTGCCGCTGCTTCTCGGCACGTCGGGGTGCAGCTTTGTCATCCGTGCAGATGAACTGCAGACGCTGGCAGAAGTAGACCAGCCCGCACTCGGCGAAATCAGTGGCATCGCACACTCATCGACCTATCCCGATGTTTACTGGGTGCACAACGACACGGGCGATTCGGCGCGGCTGTTCGCCATGCATCTGGATGGCAGCGTCGTGCTGCCACCGCGCGCCGTAGAAATAGCAGCTACAGCAGACGCGACTGCTGACAACGCCGCGCACAACTCGAATGCGCAGGCGGCCGCATGGCCAGGCATCGCGATAGAAAACGCGCGCAACGTCGACTGGGAGGACCTCACGCTATATGACGGCATGCTGTACATCGCCGACATGGGCAACAACGCCAATGCGCGGCGCGATCTCGGCATCTACATCGTGCCGGAGCCCGATCCGCAGCAAACGAGCGCAGCGTCTGCGTTGCGCTTTCTGCCCGCCAGCTACCCGGACCAGACCGCATTTCCAGGCGATGACTGGCACTTCGATTGCGAAGCCATGTTCATCGATGCCGGCAAGTTGTACTTCCTGACGAAGCATCGGCGATCAGGTTCGCTACTGGGTCTCACCGGTGGCACGAAGCTCTACCGCATGGACACGCAGTTCACAGACCAGACGAATCAGCTGCAGTTGATCGCCAGCAGCGATGCATTGGTATTGCCGACTGCCGCAGCCCTGTCGCCCGACGGCAGCCAGCTCGCCGTCCTCACCTATCAACGCCTGTGGCTGTTTGCCCGACCCACTGACGGCAGCGACAACTGGTTGGCGAGCGCAGCCCGCGTGTTCGACTTGCCACTGCTGCGCAGCGGACAGGTCGAGGCCGTGACATGGCAGAGCGCCGACACGCTGATCGTCGCCAGCGAAAATCGAAAGTTGTTCCGTCTGCCGCTGAGCGCGCTGCGACCCCCGCCGTGATCTGCCCCGGGATCTGCAGAGAGATGATGCCGTGGCGCACCTGAACAAAGGAATACGCGCGGCATGGCCTGCTAGGATCACCGCAAATTCGCTCAGGTGCAGCCACCACGATGACCATGCACTTCCTCACCGCCACGCGCCGCAGATCGCAACCAAACAGCGCTACCGGCCATGCGCCCACACGACGTGGGCCAGGGCCGCTCGGCCATGCGCTGCTGATCTGTTCCGCACTACTTTCAACGCCTGCCATGCAGGCAGATGGGGCCGCCGAAGTGCCACGAATTGAAGTCCGAGGCGAAGCGTTGGTCCGGGTGCCCGCTGAACTGATCGAGTTCAACATCAGCGTGGTCAGTGAAGATGCACAGGCCGACAGAGCACTGAGCCAGAACAACGCCAAGGCCGCCGCCGTGCGCAAAGCAATTGAGGGTGCCGGCATTCCTGGTGCAGATATCCAGACCGGGCAGTTTCAGCTGCAGCCGCAGTGGTCCGTGCCACCGTCGAATCCAACCTCTGGCTGGCGGCCATCGATCATCGGCTTTGTGGTTGAGAATCAGGTCCAGGTCCGCACCAGCAAACTGCAGCGCTCAGGTGCTGCACTCGCCGCCGCGAGCGCCGCAGGCGCAAACAGAATTGGTGAGCTGCGCTTTGCACTCACCGACACCAACCAGGCGCGCAGCGAGGCCATTCGCCAGGCCACGCGCAACGCACTGCGCGACGTCGACACCATTGCCACTGCTGCGGGATTGAAGCGCGGCAGGATCCTGAGCGTGGTGCTTGAACCCAGTGCATCGGCGCCTTATCCGATGCAACAGGAGATGCGCAGCATGGCGATGGCCGATGGTGGCAGCGCGGTGCCCGTCGACGTGGGCACGATCGAAGTCCGCGCAGCGGTGCAGGTACGGGTCGCAACAGGCGATTGAGCGAATGAAGCACCGGCCAGCAGCGCTGCGGATCACATGGCTGCTCTCGATGCTCATGCTTGTCTGCGGCGCAAGCGCCATAACCTCGGCGCAGCCGCTGTCCTCGGCGCAGCCGCTGTCCTCGGCGCAGCCGCTGCCGCCGCACGCGCCGGGCCAGGAAGTACGGGTGCAACAGGCGGGGTTTCAGCAGCTGCTGACCGACGGCCCGCTTCGCATCGAAGACGCGCTGGCTGCTGCACCCGCTGACTGGCGCCCCGCGTCGCCGCACAGCCACGGCGTGCGCGCAGGGTCTGTCTGGCTGCGCCTGCGACTGCCGCCTGCGCGCGTGACACGCGTCGTCACCATCGACAATCCGCTGCTCGACGAGTTGCAGTTCCATCTACGTGCAGCCGGCCAGTCATCGTTGCTTACGAGCGTCTACACCGGCGCAGCAACGCCCTTCAATACGCGGCCACTTCCGGTGGATCGCGAGTTCTCGTTTCCGATCGAACCATCCGGCTACGCTGTAGAACTCTTCGTCGGCGCACGCAGCACCAGTGCAATGCGTGTAGCGGCGACGCTGCGCACTGCCGACGACTACGCGCGGCACACCATGTTGATGGCACTGCTGCAGGGCGCCTGCTACGGCGCACTGCTGGTGATGGGCCTCTACAACATCGGGCTCGCCCTGAGCCTGCGCGACCGCGTCTACGCAATCTACGTCGGCTATGTGTTTTCCATTTTGAGCCTGGTGATGGCGTTGGATGGCACGACCTATCAGCTCGCCGCATCCATGCACCCGCAATCGCAGATCCTGGCCCTGATTGTCTCGGCGCATCTCGCGATCGGTTTTCTGCAGTTCTTTGTGCGCGACTTTCTGCAGGTGGCGCCCGGTTCTTCGCTGTATCGCTGGCTGACGATGCTGGGCTATGCAAATTTCCTTGCCACACTGACGCCCGTATTCGGCTACGGCCAACACTCCTACCTGCTGCTCCTGTTGCTCGGCGGCATCTCGAACATCCCGCCGATCGCCGCGCCGCTGCTGCTATGGCGCCAAGGCTCCGGCGTCGCGCGGCTGTACAGCGCTGGCCTCTTCATCCTGCTGATCGGATCCATGGCCTACGCCGCCATGCAGTTCGGTCTGATCGGACCCAACATCTGGGCCAAGCACGGTGTACAGATCGGCAGCACGCTGGATGTGGTCCTGCTGTCGTTCGCATTGGCCACACGCATCCGCCACGAACGGCATGCGCGGGAGCGCACCGAAGCAGATGCACAGGCGCTTGCGCTGCGGCTGGAGTCGGTGCAACGCGAGCGCGAACTGGCAGCGAAAGACAAGGCGTTGCAGGACAGCCTGCAGCGTGCACGCCAGTTGCAGGTGCTCGGACAGATGGCCGGTGGCTTCGCGCACGGGTTCAACAACATTCTCACCAGCATGATGGGCTTTGCTGAACTCGCCCAGGAGCGCACCGCCGATTCACGCGACGAAATCACGCGCCGACATCTGGCTGAAATCCAGAACGGCGGCAGGCGCGCAGCGCGTCTGGTCGATCAGCTGCTCACCTACAGCGGCGGCAACAAACGCCTGGCCTGCAGTGTGGATCTGGTGGAAGTCGTGGATCGTGCAGTCAGCCTGCTGCGGCCCACATTGCCGAGGCAGGTGCGCCTGCAGTGGAACCCGCCCGCGCGTCCGGCAATCACGCGGCTGGATCCCGACCGCATGCAGCAGGCGATCATCAATCTATGCCTGAACGCCAGTGACGCGATTGCTGAAACCGCAAACGGCAACGTGAGCCATGCCTCAGCGCCCAGAGCCGAAGGCACCGTCGGTCAAGGCACCGGCCAAAGCAGCATCACTACGAACGATGAACATGCGGATGGCGGCGCGATCAGCGTGCAACTCAGCTCCAGAACAGTGGACGAGACTGTGTGCACTTCCTGCGCGGCAACCTTCAAGGGCAGCTTTCATGTGCTGCAGGTCAGAGACAACGGCGCCGGCATCGATGGTGATCTTGCACAGATATTCGTGCCCTTCTACACCACGCGACCGGCCGACAACTCCGGGCTCGGTCTGTCAGTCGTGCACGCGGTCACGCACGAATGCGGCGGCCACCTCTGTCTGCGCAACCACCCTGAGGGCGGCGCGGAGTTCGAGATTTATCTGCCGACGTGACGCAGCCCATTTCGAATCCACGCAGCGGTGCATCCTCGCAACAGCAGCAACCAGCAGAAAGGGACCCGGCCATGCCAACCACTCCGCATGACGCAGCAGACCACGACACGCACACAGACTCGCCCGCGCAGGGCGCTGCGACCGCGCAGGGCGCTGCGCGCGCCCAGCGCAACGCTCTTGTGGCGTGCGCCCAGATGCGCACCACGCCCGACGTTGCACAGAACCTGGCTGCCGTTTCCCGCTTGAGTGAACGCGCAGCTGCACGCGGCGCCGGCACGCTGCTGTTTCCCGAGGCGTTCGCCTATCTGGGCCCCGATGCAGAGAAGCAGAAGTTGCTTGAGCCGCTGCCGGAAGGCGGCCCGATTCTGCAGTACTGCCAGGCACAGGCGCAGAAGTTCCAACTGCACATGGTGCTGGGCGGATTTCACGAGCGCTCACCTGAAGCCGGCAAGGCGTACAACACCTGCGTCCATCTGGGCCCCAACGGCGACGTGCTGGCGCGCTATCGCAAGATCCACATGTTCGATGTAGCGCTGGCCGACGGTACGCGTCTTGAGGAGTCGGCGCGCACGCTGCGTGGCGATACAACCGTGGTCACGCAAGCACCGTTCGGCACATTGGGGTTGTCGGTGTGCTACGACCTGCGCTTTCCACAGCTCTATCAACAGCTGGTCGATGCAGGGGCGATTGCACTGACGGTGCCGTCTGCATTCACCCTGTCCACGGGCAAAGACCATTGGCACGTGCTGCTTCGCGCACGCGCAATCGAATGCCAGAGCTATGTGTTAGCGCCTGCGCAATTCGGCCAGCATCACGGTTCCCGTGTGTCCTACGGCCACGCACTGATTGTCGATCCCTGGGGTTGTGTGATTGCCGAGTGCGGTGATGGCGAAGGTCTTGCCATCGCCGAGATCGACGCCGAGCGTGTGGCACAAGTGCGGCGCGAACTCCCATCGCTGCAACATCGGGTGCTGCGTTGAACCAACCAGTGCCAACCAGCGGCCAGCGCGGCGGCCAGCACGGTGGCCAAAGACCGCGAGCAGGCAACTCACGCACCGGCACAGTGCTGCTGACACTGGCTGCGTTCGTTGTGATTGTGGCTGGCCTGAAGGCTGCTGCGGCACTGGTGGTGCCGTTTCTGATGGCGGCGTTCCTGTCGGTCATCGCCGCAACGCCCACCCTGTGGCTCGAACGTCGTGGCGTACGCCCACTGCTTGCAATCACACTCGTGCTCGGTGCATTGGTCAGCATGTTCATCGCAATGGGCGCGATCGTCGGCCAATCGGTGAATACATTCATTGCGCATCTGCCGTTCTATCAGGCGCGCCTGCAGGTCGTGGTGCACGAACTGCTGACGCTGAGCGCAAGCTACGGACTCGACGTCGACATCGATCTCATCACGCATTACGTCAACCTGCGCGCCGTCATGCCTTACCTGGGCAGCACGTTGCAGAGCTTCGGTGGCGCACTGTCGAACATCCTGCTCATCCTGTTGCTGGTCGTGTTCATCCTGCTGGAAACCAGTTCCTTCCCGAACAAGCTGCGCGCGATCCTGCGGGTGCCCGCAGAATCGTTGCCACACTTCGAGCGCTTCGCCCGCACCGTCAACCACTACATGGCCATCAAGACCACGATCAGCCTGGTCACCGGCGTGTTTGTCAGCCTGTGGCTGGCGTGGATCGGCGTCGACTTCCCGGTGCTCTGGGGCCTGCTGACATTTCTGCTCAACTACGTGCCGAGCTTCGGATCGTTCCTGGCCGGCATCCCGCCAGTGCTGCTTGCGCTGCTGCAGCTCGGGCCGTTCGAGGCCTTGCTCGCAGCCGTGGGCATGTCGGTCGTCAACTTCGCGCTCGACAACTTCGTCGCACCGCGCTTCATGGGAAAGGGCCTCGGCCTGTCCACGCTGGTAGTTTTTCTGTCGTTGATCTTCTGGGGCTGGATACTCGGGCCGGTAGGCATGGTGTTGTCTGTCCCGCTGACCATCACCGCGAAGATTGCACTCGAGGTGAATCCGGACACCGTATGGATTGCCGTACTGCTGGGGCCGGAAGACGACTACCTGACGCACCCAAGCGCAGAATTGACCGACGCAACGTCAGGGCCCGACGCAACGTCAGGGCCCGACGCAACGTCAGGAGGGCCCGACGCAACAAGCGACACAAAGGCACCCGTCGACCGCTCCGCGTAGCCCTCAGTGCAGTGCAGCGTCTGGACTATCGGCAATGCGAGCGCCGCGGCATCATGCCGCCCGTTCCACTGCACCCATTGGCGCTACGCCACGCCGGCTCCGGCCAGAGCAAGCGGGCCCGCACAACCACACACAGACCTGACAAATCACACGTGAAACCGCAGCCGTGACCTATGAACGCCGCAACATCCGCGAAATGCAGGGCTACACCTGGGGCGAACAGCCGCAGGACGACACCACCCTGAAGCTGAACACCAACGAGAATCCCTACCCACCCAGCCCGGCGGTGCACGCAGCGTTGTGTGGATTCGACGTCGCACGCCTGCGTCGCTACCCGCCGCCGATGGCAGACAACTTCCGCGATGCCGCCGCGACCGTGCACGGTGTGAGCCGCGACCACATTCTGGTGACCCACGGCGGCGACGAACTGTTGCGCCTCGCCATTACGACTTTTCTCGATCCGGGCATGCCGCTCGGCGTGCTGGAGCCGTCGTACTCGCTGTATCCGGTGCTCGCACAGATTCAGGATTGCCCGCTCGCGCAAGTGCCGCTGGAGGCCGACTGGCAGCCGCCACAAGACACCGCTGCGCGCTGGAACCGCGCAGGTGCAACACTGGCCATGGTGGTGAACCCGCATGCCCCCTCAGGCACCTTGTTGGGGCTGCAACAACTGGAGGCCATGGCCCGCGAATTCGCGGGCGTGTTGCTGATCGATGAAGCCTACGTGGACTTTGTTGAGCCAACGCACCAGCACAACGCGGTCAGCCTGATCTCGCGCTGCGACAACGTGCTGTTGCTGCGCACGCTGAGCAAGGGCTACTCGCTGGCGGGTCTGCGTTTCGGCTATGCCATCGCTGCGCCTGAGCTGCTTGCACCGATCAGCTCAAAAACCCGCGACAGCTACAACATGGACACGCTGGCGCAAGTGCTTGCCACGGCGGCCATGCAGGACCAGACCTACGCGCGGACAACCTGGGCCCAGGTTCGCGCCGAACGCGCGCGATTGCATGCAGCACTGGCAAACCTCGGGCTGACAGCAACACCCTCGGAGTCCAATTTTCTTCTTGCGACCGTGCCCGCGTTCTGGCGGCTCGATGCCCATGCGCTGTATCGGGGGCTGAAGGATGCAGGCGTGCTCGTGCGCTACTTCGCAATGCCAGGGCTGACCGACAAGCTGCGCATCACGGTGGGCACCGCGGCCGAGAACGATCGCCTGCTGGCGGCGCTGCACGCGCTGCAACGCGCCTGACCAAACACCCAACAGGGCACACCACAACACGATGAACGCGCATTGGCGTAGCGGCGATCCGCATGGCTTCGTGTTCGACCTGGACGGCACGCTGACACGCCCGCAACACGACTTCGACGCCATTCGCGCTGTATTGGGCATTCCGAAGGGCCGGCTGATCCTCGAGTACATTGCGGAGCAGTCGGAGGCGCGGGCCATGCAGATGCGCGCCGACCTGGATGAAATCGAGATCGCGCTTGCAGGCAAGGCCGTAGCCGCACCAGGCGCACAAACCCTGTTGCAGCACCTGCATGCACTCGGCCAGCCCATCGGCATCCTCACGCGCAACAGCCGCGACAATGCCATCG
>CAMAVY010000193.1 GCA_945861675.1 Klebsiella pneumoniae
CGCGATCAGCGGCTGACACAATCCCGACGTCGCCTTCGAGCCAAACCAGCGGGTCATCGCGATCTCGTTCCTGCGACATGCCAAGCGAGATCAAAGCGTAGGGACGAGCCGCTGCGCTGTCAAGCAAAAAAAGGGGGCGAGTAGTTACCTTTTTCCCTGTACTAGAGCGGGTCGCTGGCGAGTTGCGCTGCCGACGGCGCCATCAATGCGGCGGCCCCTGCGCGAATCGTTGCCGCCAACGTCAGCCGCCGTGGCAGCAGACGCTCGAAGTAGAAGCGCGCAGTACTGAGCTTCCCCTGTAGAAAGTCGTTGGACGGCGTTGCTTGCAGCAGCTGCTGTGCTGTCACGGCCTGGCGCAACCATCCTTCCGCAAGCAGTGCGTAGCCTGCGTAGTGCAGAAAGTCGACCGCCGCTGCGCCCACTTCTTCCGGATCGGCCATGCCACGCATCAGCACATGCTGCGCGAGTCCGCCCCACTCTGTGTACACGTCAATCATCGCGGTGGCCCACACAGCGAACGCGGGCTGAGCAACCGCGGACGTTTCTGTGGCCGCGCCAGAATCGGCGACAACCGTCCTGGCGAAGGCGATGCCCGCCTCGATGATCTCGCGCAACCCAGCGCCGCCGTTCATGGCCACCTTGCGCCCGAGCAGATCGAGCGCCTGAATCTGCGTGGTGCCTTCGTAGATCAGGGTGATGCGGCTGTCGCGCACAAACTGCTCGACGCCGTTGTCGCGGATGTAACCGTGCCCACCGTAGATCTGCACGGCCTGATTCACAGACTCAAAGCCCACTTCCGTGACGAAGCCTTTGCACACCGGCGTGAGCAGATCCATCTCGCGCTGTGCGGCTTCCGTATCCGCGCCGCCGATACGAATGCGGTCCTCCAGCAGACCGGCGCGATACAGCAGCCAGCGACAACCTTCGGTCAGTGCCTGCTGCGTCAGCAGCATGCGACGGATGTCCGGATGCACAAGCAGCGGATCCGCGGGCTTGTCCGGCGCCTTCGGCCCCGACAACGCGCGCATCTGCAGACGCTCGCTTGCGTAGGTCGCAGATTTCTGCAGCGCCGCAGACATCAACGACAAGCCCTGCACGCCAACGATCACGCGCGCCATGTTCATCATGGTGAACATGCAGCGCATGCCGCCGTTCTCGGGTCCGAGCAGAAAACCCGTGGCATCGTCGAACAACAGCTGGCACGTGGCGTTGCCGTGAATGCCCATCTTGTGTTCGATGGCGGTGCAGCGAACACCATTGCGCGCGCCTGGCAGCGTTGCATCTGCGTGCGTAGTCATATCTGAGTCGGGCAGGAACTTCGGCACGATGAACAGTGAAATTCCACGCGTACCGGCCGGCGCATCCGGCAGCCGCGCAAGTACGAGATGGACGATGTTCGGCGCAAGGTCATGCTCGCCTGCGGAGATGAAGATCTTTTCCCCCGAGATGCGATAGCTGCCGTCGGCCTGCGGCAGCGCGCGCGTACGCACCAGCCCCACATCCGAGCCGGCTTGTGGCTCCGTCAGACACATCGTGCCGGTCCAACGACCTTCCAGCAGCGGGCGAAGATATGTCTGTTTCTGCGCCGCTGTGCCATGCGCCTCGATCGCGCCCGCCGCGCCACGCGACAGGCCGGGGTACATGCCGAACGCCATGTTGGCGCTGGACACCATCTCTTCCACCAGCATGCTGAACAGTGGCGGCAGCGCCTGACCGCCGTAGTCGATCGGACCATTGATGCCACTCCAGCCGCCGGCCGCGTACTGCGCGAACGCATCTTTGAAGCCTTCGGGCGTTCGCACGATGCCGTTGTCGAACTGGCAGCCGGCGCGGTCTCCCAGCGCATTCAAGGGTGCCAGTACATCGCTGCTGAAGCGCCCCGCCTCATCGAGCACAGCATCGAGCAGATCGCGACTGCAGCCTTCGGCGCCCGCCGCCGTGAGCTGTTGCAGGTGTTCGTCTGTGCCAAGCACATCCCACAGCATGAAGCGCATGTCGCGCAGCGGGGCACGGTAGGTCATGGACATCCTCCTCGGGAAGCAAGCTGGATTACGAACAGCAATGATCGACGGATCAGCTGAAACGTTACCGCAACCTCGCTGCGCGGAGTGTCTTAGCCGTCCTGATAGCCGAGCAGCGCACCCAGCAATGTATCGGCAGTACCGACGACCTTTGCAGCCGTCTGCACATCGCGAACGTGTTTCTCAAGGCGCACCACTGCATCCGCCAGGCCCTCGAAGTCGCCGCCCCTTGGCGCATCCACGGGCGGGTTCGCGCTCGCGGACGGGGCTGTTCCGCCCGCACCGCCGCGCTGACGAACGGGTTCACCGTACGCGCCACTGGCAATCTGCTGCGCCGCGCGGTCGGCGCCCTGCAAGCCATTGCGAATACCCGCTATGCCCTGATCGAAGATGGATCCAACGGCCATGATTGCGACTCCTTTGCGCGCTTACCCGTTCACCCTAGCCGGTTGATCGCGCCGCGCCCGCGCTGGGCTGTGCGGCACTCCGCAAAGCTGGCCCGCGTTTGTATTGCAATTGTCGTTTCGGCAATCGCACTGACAGCAGATTCACCTGTGGCACGCGCAGCACGCTTCAGATGCGTAGGACGGCGCCCGCTCAAGCGGACAGCAAAGCGCCAACGATGCAGCGCGGCGTTATTTCCTTCTGCAATCTCAACAAACAAACCCATCGCCACCAAGCGCAAACACTCATGCACGGAAACGTTGGAACTGACGCGCGCACCCGCCTCATTGTCGGCCTGCGCGAGTTCATCAACGCACTGCCCTGGAAGCTGTTTCCCGGCGTTTGCCGGTTCTGCGATCAGCCCAGTGGCCACGCCCGCGATCTCTGCGACATCTGCGACAGCGATCTACCTCGATCCGTCGCGGCCTGTCGTCGCTGCGCGCTGCCGCTGGCGCGCGCGGCTGCAACCTGTTCACGCTGCGCCACACAAGCGCCGAATCTCGATCGCACCATTGCTGCGCTGATGTATGCGCCACCGGTCGATGCCCTGATCGCAGACGTGAAGTTCCATGGCCGTTTGAGTACCGCGCCGCTGCTGGCTGCGCTGCTGGCGGACGCCGTTCAGCTTGGCTACGCCAAAGACACATTGCCGCAAGCGGTCGTACCGGTGCCGCTCTCGCTGCGCCGCCTCATGCATCGCGGACACGATCAAGCGGAGCTGTTGGCGCGACAGACGCTCGCACGACTTCGCGCGGATGCACGGTCCGACGGGTGTAACCCGCGCCCCACACCACAACTGGCCAACGGGCTGCTGCAACGGACAAAACACACCCGACCACAGTCCGGCGAAACCTTCGCCGCCCGCCAGCGCAATCTCACAAATGCATTCAGCGTGCCGCCGAATGCCTTCAAGGCGTCAGCCAGTCCGCCGTTCACGCATGTAGCCCTGGTCGACGATGTCTTCACCACGGGCGCCACATTGAATGCTGCGGCATTGGCGCTGCGCGCAGTCGGCATGACTCGCGTCGATGCATGGGTGGTCGCGCGAACCCCAGCGGAGCGGCAGCTCGGCGACTAGGGAAACTCTGTTCAAGCAGAGTTTCCCGTGTGGGGCATGGATGCCCCACCATTTTTCGTGCGTGATACGCAGGAAAAATGAGAGGAGCGTGTAGCGCTCCGACCTGATCGAGCCGCAGGAGCGGCTTGATCAGGGAATACCTATTGATCGTCCGAACAAGTCGCGCCTGCGGCTTGTTCCAGCCCGAGCGCAAGGCGGCTGCGCACAGGGTTCGCATACTGATCAAGCAGAAATGGGCGGTGTGCATCCGGCATTTCTGCCAACTGCCCCTTCAATGCCGCCAGCGCCTTCGGGTTTTCCGCAGGCAGGGCAGCCGCAAGCGCCTGCGGTACGTCAACGCCCACTTCCCGCGCGGCCCAGATATGTGTGGGCCACAGCCGAAACAGTTGATGCACCTGACGATCGATCTCGCCCGCAACCGCCTCGGCATCCAGCCAATTCGCAGCCGGCAACGCGCCGCTTGCCGGGCGCGGGCCAATACCAAGCTGGTCGCCGAACGCCATGTGCACACGGCCTTTGAAGCCCGTGATGCCCATCACGATGGCGTTGATGTCTTCGTCATCGGGCTTGTGGTAGCTGCCTTCGGTGGCAGTAATGTGCAGTTCCCTGGCCTTGGCCGGGCCGCATGGATCCACTTCATACGAGATGGCGATCGGCACGATATGCAGGCCGGCCACGACCTCGGCAAACGAGCGCCCGCTCTTGCGCTGACTCATGTGGAACATCTTGATGATGGCGGGTTCCGTCCGGTCGATCCCATCCTTTGCACGCCCTTCGCGCTGCGCGATCCAGACCGACTCACCCTCGTCGATGGAATGTTGGAGATAGCGCGAGGTCAGTTGAAACGCTGCGGCCATCTCCTTGACGCCGGTAGCGCTCCGACGCACCACGAAACTCTTGTTCAACCGCATCAGATCGGTGGTGTAGGGCCGCTTGAGCAGGTTGTCGCCGATCGCAATTCGCGCCGTATCGAAGTTGGCCAACCACAGCGCGTAGTTCATGAAGCCGGAGTCCATCGCAATGTCGCGATGATTGCCGACGAACAGGTGCGCCTCAGCACTGAGCGCATCTGTGCCGTCCCAGGTGAAGCCGTCGGTCGTGCCGCGCACCATGCGCACGAAGTAGCTTTCGAGAAACTGCTGGAAGCGGCGAACGCTATCGATGTTTGCAGTACGCGCCGCCAGACCGCGGGACAGCAGTTGCTGCGTCAGCCACGGTGCGACGCGCGACCAGCCAGGCATGCGGAACTTCGCCACGGCACGCAGCAGTTCGGGTTCGCGCACCAGGCGATGAAGCACGAGTCGCACCTCATCATCCCGATATGGCCGAATGTCATCGAAGTCCGTTTGCAATCACCACCTCCCCCAAAACGGGCCGCGACTTTACCAAAGGCGCGCCCAGATCCCGCTGTCGCGGGCCGCGCTCGCGAGGATGAGCCCGCCGCTGACCATCAACAGCAGAAAGACCACCCGTCGAGTGGACGCCTGACCCAGACGCGGCGGATACGCACGACCCAGCCACGTAAACAACAACGTTGCCGGCAGCGCAAAGACCGCCATGCGCAGCACCTGTCGATCGAAGCCACCCGTAACAGCGACGGTAAGCACACGCGTGCCCGAGCCCACCAGGAAGTAGGCAAGCAACGTGGCGCGAATGCGCTCAACCGGCAAGGGCTGTCTGTACAGGAACCAGCCCGCCAGCGGGCCGCCTGCCGCAAACATGCCGTTCAACACACCACCACTGCCGCCGATCATGGCAAACGCCGCCGACGCGGAACGTCTGGTTTGGGGTGCCGGACGCAGCATCATCGCTACGCCGGCGCCAAGCACGAAGGTGCCCAGCAGCATCTGCAGCGCCAACTCTGCGCTGCGGCTCAGCCAGGTCAACAGCCATAGCCCCAGCCATACGCCTGGCACCTGCATGAATGTCATGGCGCGCCAGCCGCGCCAATCGACATGTCGATACTGCCCATGCAGGCCGCCCACCACGTTCACGAGTGCACACAGCATCGTGGTGGCCGTCACCAACGGCAGCGGCAGGTCGGTGAGTGCCGACCCCAGGGCAACCGCCAGCATGGCCATCGCGAAGCCGGCAATCGACTGCACATACGCACCGAGCGCAATGAACAACACGAGCAGACATTCGGGCGCACTGAGGCCAGACATCAGGGACCTACGACCCGGCGGGGGCGCGAGTATAGAGGCCTCCATCCCTTCATCCGGCCGCAGGCTTCGCGTACGGTGCGGGCTGCCATCGAACGCCTGTGCGCAGGCACCTGTTCTCAGTATCAAGCGAGGAACCGACACGTGGATCTGCAGATCAGCGGCAGAACAGCATTGATTACCGGGAGTCATCGCGGCACCGGCGCGATCATCGCCGCACGCCTGGCCGACGAAGGCGTACGGGTACTCGTGCATGGGTTCGAGGCCGGGCAGGCCGACGCCGTCGCCGCCGGCATTACCGGAGCACAGGTCGTGTGCGGGGACATCGCGACAGAGGCTGGTACTGAAGCCGTTGTCGAACAATGCAGAGCACTGGCGCCGGACATCGACATTCTGGTCAACAACTACGGCACCAGTGGACCCGGCAGCTGGCTGCACTCCAGCAGTGACGACTGGCTCGATATGTACCAGCGCAACGTACTGTCTGCACAGCGCCTGATCCGTGCGTTTGCGCCAAGGATGATCGAGCGCCGCTGGGGACGCGTCATCAACCTGGGCACCACGGGATCAACCCGGCCCAACAGCAGCTCGCCGCACTACTACGCCGCCAAGGGCGCCTTGGCGAATCTGTCAGTCAGTCTTGCGAAAGAGCTCGGGCCAAACGGCATCACCGTGAATCTGGTGTCGCCGGGGCTCATTCGGACTGCTGAGGTGGAAGCCAGCAGCCTGAAGCGCGGCCGCCGCGAAGGTTGGGGCGATACCTGGGAGGCCGTGGAACCGCACATCGCCAAAGACATTCCCATTGGTCGGATCGTCACCCGCGAGGAGGTCGCAGACCTCGTGGTGTTTCTTTGCAGCCCACGCGCCGCCGGCATCCACGGCCAGAACATCCGTGTAGACGGCGGCGGCCTCGGGGTTGTCTGATGCTGCTACCCGTCCAATTCGAATGCCAGATCTGAAGGAAAGCCCTTCCATGAGTGAGTTCGCATGAGAGAGTTTGAATGAGTGAGTCGATTGCCCTGATCACTGGACCCACGCACGGGATCGGCACGCACACTGCACGCGCCATCGCTGCCGCCGGCTATCACCTCGTGCTTGCCTGTCGCGACACGGTGCGCGGTGCACAGCTGCGCACGGAGCTGAAGGGTGGTGCTGGCGGACGAGACATCGAGGTGATGCAACTCGATCTTTCCAAGGCCGACTCGGTACGCACCTTTGCGCAAGCGTTTGCAGCGCGCTATGGCCATCTCGATCTCCTGGTGAACAACGCAGGCATCGTGGGCTACACGCGCCAGCAGTCGGCTGATGGTCACGAACTTACGTTCGCAACGAACCATCTGGGGCCATTTCTGTTGACCAATCTGTTGCTGCCGCAGGTGCGCGCGGCTTCGCAGGCACGCATCGTCAATGTCGCGTCCACGGCGCACTACCGCGGCCATCTCGACTTCGACGACCTGGACCACCAGCGCCGCCCCTACAAGCTCATGCAGGTGTACTCCGACTCCAAGCTTGCCAACGTGCTGTTCACGTTCGCTCTGGCGCGTCGGCTCAATGACACGAAAATTACCTGCAATTGTCTGCACCCCGGCTTTGTGGGCAGCAACATCTTCCCCAACGGGAACATTCTGCTGCGCGCCTTGGGCAGCGTGATCAAGCGCTTTGCGTTCACCGAGGAACGCGGTGCCCAGACCAGCATTCACCTTGCACTCGCGCGCGAGGCCGCGGCGCACAGCGGCGTGTACTTCGACGAATTCCAGAAGCCAAAGGAAGCCAGCAACGAAGCGCGCGACGTGCAGGTGCAGGAGCGGCTCTGGATTGAGAGCTGCAGGCGAGTTGGTATCGCGCCAGTCTGAAGTCAGCGCGATGCGCGTTCGTGTTTGAGGCGCTCGTTTGTTTGAAATGCCTGGCTGTTTGACACGCCTGCGCTTGGCCGATAAACAACCGGCATCGGCAACATTTTATTTTCGGGGGAGCGACCAATGCGATTAGGTACGGGTGTGGGTGGATGGCCGGGTGCAGCTGGCGCCGTTGCACAGCAGGCGGAACGCGACGGTTTCGACTACCTCACATGCGGTGAGCTTGCGCACGACTCCATTCTGACCATGACCGTCGCTGGCCTGGCCACGCAGAAGATCGAAGTGCAGACGTCGGTCACGATCGCGTTCCCGCGCAGCCCCATGGTGCTGGCGATGGAAGCCTGGGACCTGCAACAGATGACGCGCGGCCGCTTCGCCATCGGGCTGGGCAGCCAGGTCAAAGGCCACAACGAACGTCGCTTTGGTGGCACCTGGACGGCGCCTGCGCCGCGCATGCGCGAGTACATCCAGATGATGAAGGCCATCTGGGACAGCTGGCAGAACGGCACAAAGGCTGAGTTTCTGGGCAAGAGCTATCGCTACACGCTCATGACGCCCAACTTCAATCCAGGGCCGATTGAGTTCCCGATGCCGAAGATTGGCTTGGCGATGGTGGGCGACGGCATGGCCCGCGTCGCCGGTGAAGTCGCCGACATCATCATGCCGCACGGCGGCATCATGAGTGACAAGTACATGCGTGAAGTGCTGCTGCCCAATGTGCAGAAAGGCATGAAACGCGTGGGCCGCACGTGGAGCGACGTCGAGATCGTTGCGTCCGGCTATGCGGTGTTCGGCGAGAACGATTCCGAAATCGAGCAGGGCCTGGATCGCCTGCGCCAACCGCTGTCGTTCTACGGCTCAACGCGCACCTACCACGATGTGCTGCGCGTGCATGGTCTGGAGGAACTCGGCAACAAACTGCACGCGTTGTCGCTGACCAACAACAAGTGGAAGGAAATGCGCGAGGCCATCACGCTGGATGACATCCGCAAGATGGTGCAGACCGCGAAGTTCGACGAGCTACCGCAGTTTCTTGCGCAAAACCGCGAGTACGCCTCGCGCATGGCTTTCAGCATGCCGATGGACACGCCCGCGCAACGCGAGCGCGCCCAGGACATCATGGCGAAGGTGCAGAAGATCAAGCCGAGCGGTGTGCCGCGCGGGATGGAGATGTAGATATCTCGGGCAATCTACGACCGCCCGTCAACGGACCAGACGGAAGACAAAGTTCGAACCCGGCGCCCCCGCCGCTTCAAGCATCGAGTCGAGCAGTTTGTTTGGTCCCTTCAGCAGCCCCGGCAGCGAGG
>CAMAVY010000194.1 GCA_945861675.1 Klebsiella pneumoniae
GTGCGCAGCCTCGTCAGCAGCAACGACGCTGTCCTGCTGACCACCGGTGCGACGCTGGCACGTGACCTGCCGATTCCCGGGCGCGAACTCAAGGGCATCTACCCGGCCATGGAATTCCTGACCGCCAACACGCGCAGTCTGCTGGATTCGAAACACGCCGACGGCAACTACATTTCAGCCAAAGGTAAGCGCGTCATCGTCATCGGTGGTGGTGATACCGGCACCGATTGCATCGGCACATCGTTGCGGCACGGTTGCTCATCGATGGTCAACTTTGAAATTCTGGCGAAGAACCCGCCGACGCGCGCTGCAAGCAATCCCTGGCCAACCTGGCCATTGATCTTCCGCGTCGACTACGGGCACGAAGAGTCGACGCAGAAGTTCGGCGAAGACCCGCGCACCTACTGCATTTCCGCCAAGGAATTCATTGGTCGCGACGGCCATGTGAGTGCGGTGCGCACGATCGAGGTCAAGTGGGAAGGCGGGCGCCCTGTGGAAGTACCGGGCAGCGAAAAAACCTGGGAAGTGGATCTGGTGCTGTTGTCGATGGGCTTCCTGGGGCCAGAGCAATACGTTGCCTCGCCGTTGGATCTCGCGACTGATCCACGCTCGAACTACAAAGCCGACTATGGCAAATACCGTACGAGCAACGACAAAGTATTCGCTGCAGGCGATTGCCGGCGCGGACAGTCACTGGTGGTGCGCGCCATTCACGAAGGCCGCGAAGCTGCGCGGGAAATCGATCGTTGGTTGATGGGCAGCACCGCGCTGTCTTAAGCGCGCGCGCGCTCCTGAGCGCGCTTGCGCGGCGACCCAACTACGCGTCGCCGACTGGATCGGAGGCACCACCCGCGGCCGCCGCATTTGTAGCCGCAAGATGCGCTTTCGCTTTGCTGATGTAACGCGTCAGCACTTCCACCGGCTGTACGCCCGGAATGGCAAAAGCACGTTCAATCACGAAACACGGGACGCCCGTGATCCCCATTTCCAGCGCGAACTGCAGCTCTTCCAACATGCGCGGCAGACCTGCGTCACTGCGCAGGTAGTCGCGCGCGATGTCTGCATCGATGGCTGTGCGCCGCGCCGCTTCCACCAGCGTGTCCTGATCACCAACGTCCTGCCCATCGATAAAGTGCAGCTGGAACAGCTGCTCGATGAGCGCCGTCTGCCGGCCCACGCCTTCCGCAAGGATCGACAAACGATGCGCGTTGCGCGTGTTTGGCATGCGCCGGATAGCACGGAAGTTGAAGGCGATGCCCTCCGCTTCGCCTTCAACTTCAATACGCCGATAGCTGTCGCGCACCTTGTCCTTGCCGCCGAAGCGCAGCGTCATGAATTCATCGCGATCCATGCCTGCGGTAGGTATCTGCGGGTACAACTGGTATGTGCGCCAGCCCAGGTCGATGCCTTCCGCAAGGGCAGGCGTCAGCGCTCGATCGAGTCGTCGTTTGCCGATGAAGCACCAGGGACAGACCGCGTCGGAGTACACCTCAAGCTGCATGTTGGTCTGCTCCTTCTAACGGGCCAATGGTCGCCGGGCTGATGAGGCGCGTCAGGGCAGCGACTGCGTCACGGCCCGCGCGTATCGCGCTGGATGCCATCAATCGTTCGCACCCAGGGTTGGGCGTTGGCGTCTTTCAACTCCTTCACTGCGCCCTGGGCCTCGCCGCGGCCGGCGTAGCTGCCTTTGACGACGACATACCAATCGCGCCCATCGCGCACGGTACGAATGATGCGTAAGCCGGCATTGGGGTGACGCCTTAGATAGCTCTGCGCCGCACTTGCCGCAGATACGCCCATCACCTGTACCGTGAAGTTGGCAGGGGGCTGGGAGTTGAGCCACGCGTTGTCGCCACCGCTCGGACGCGGCGCGGCTGCAGGTGGAACAGCGGGCGCTGTTGCGCTGGCCGCGGTAGCCGGCGGCTCAGTCGCAACCGCCCGCTCCACAGTCAACGCGGACCCTGTCGCGGGCGCTGGCTTGGTTGCCGGCACGCCGGCAGCCGACGTCGTTGACGTTGCAGGCGAAGGCTCAGGTTTCGGCAGCGGCATCCGTGTGTTTGTCGCAACTGCAGCTGGAGCGCCCGCCATCGGAGGCTTCGTTCCCGCTGGCACTGCAACGCTTGAACCGGGCAGCTTCAGCATGGGCGCAGGTGGAGGCTCGGGCATGGTCAGCTCCGGCGGCGGCGTGGGCACCGGAATTCGTTGGCTGGGTGGCAGCTGCTGCGCCGGGTCCGCGACTGCATCACTCCCTTGCGCACCCGTTGCACCTGCCGCGTCCGCGGCCTGGTCGGCCGGAAGCGTCATGCCGGCCCCGCTTCCATTTGCGGCCGGCACAAGCTTGGGTCCGGAGTTTGGCAATGCCAGCGTTTCGACCCGGGTCTGCGGTCGATCCTCTGCCGTCGACGGCGCGGGCGTGTCGCTGGCGTGCTGAAACCAAACTGCCGTGCCAAGCGCCGCAGTCAGCACGAGCAGAAGCCCCACGTGGACAAGCGGGATCCGGCGCGGCCAGATTCGTCGTTTGCGCGGCTGCCCGTCGAAGACCCCAAGCACACGCCCGGGCCAACCGCCCGTTTTGCGCGCAAGCGCGTTCATGCCGGCCGCATCGAGACCCGCCGCAGACTGGGGCAGACGCTGGCGCAGGAACGACCGGATGTCGTTCAACGCGAACGGACGAAGCCGAATCTCGTGCCAGTTTTCGCGGGCCGGCGTGGCCTTGCGCAATTGCTCCGGCAGCGAGGCTTCGCCCACCAACAGCACGTTCAAGCCGCGCGAGTCTTTGGCCTCATCCACAAGTCGCGCGACAGCGCGCAGCACGTCGGCAGAGAGTTCGTGTGCATCGTCGAGCACCAGCAGGGTAGAACGCTCGTTGGCCAACTCGGCCACGATGTGCTGCATTGCCACGCGCTGCAGGCCGGCTTCATCCAGCCCGTCGGTTATCTTGACGCCAAGGTCGGCCGCCACATGGCGCAACAATTCATGACCCGTTGAAAGAAATCCGACCGGCGGACGGACGATGATGCTTTGCCCGGTCTGCGTGACACGTTCGATGACCTGCTCAAGCAACAGTGTTTTTCCAGCCCCATCCGGGCCGGTCAGCATGACCAGCGATCGTGCCCACGAGGCGAGGTGCGTCAACTGGTCGAGCACTTCGCCGCGCCCCGCCCCGCGGTAGAAATCGAATCCCTGCTCAAGTGCTTCGTTCATGGCCTCACCTACACGCCCCATCCACAATGCACTGGGGCGCGTCTGTTTTTATCGGCGCATCTGATCACGCTATTCGCGGCCGCGCGCATCAGCGGCAGGCGTGATCCGACCGTCACTGTTCAGGCATAGGTCCTCGCCTGCGCCGAGGGTCGCCTGAAGCGCTGCGTCCGATACGGCATCGGTCACGGCAACTTCACCGATTCGGCGAGCCAGAATGAATCTGATGCGTCCATCGGTCACTTTCTTGTCGAGGCTCATTGCCGACATGAACGCTGCCCGCGTGCTGGAATCGCCCGCCGTCGCAGGCGGTAAAGCAGGTAGACCAAAACGTTGGATGAGCTGCCGTATGCGCAGCGCATCGTCGCTCGCCAACCAGCCTACGCGCACAGATAGATCAGCGGCCAGCACCATGCCGGCAGCAACAGCTTCACCGTGCAGCCAGTTGCCATAGCCTTGCGTGTTCTCGATAGCGTGGCCGAACGTATGACCGAAGTTCAACATCGCGCGAATGTCTGTCTCTTCACGCTCGTCCAGCGCAACGACTTGAGCCTTCAGTTCGCACGACCTGCGAATGACGTACGTGAGCGCCTCCGCATTCCGCTGCAGCAGTGCATCGACGTTGGTCTCCAGCCAGGCAAAGAAATCCGCGTCCTGAATCACCCCGTACTTCACAACCTCGGCAAGCCCCGCGAGGTACTCGCGCGCAGGCAACGTGACAAGCGTCTGTGTATCCGCAATGACACAGCGCGGCTGGTAGAACGCGCCAATCATGTTCTTGCCGCGCGCATGGTTGACCGCAGTTTTACCGCCCACCGATGAGTCGACCTGCGCGAGTAGCGTGGTCGGTACCTGAATGAAGCCTGCACCACGTTGATAGCTGGCTGCGGCAAAGCCGGCGACATCGCCTACCACACCGCCACCTAGCGCAAGTACGGTCGCGCGGCGCGAAAAACGATGCTGCAGAAGGGCGTCGAGAATCGCTGCATAGCTCGCCAATGTCTTGTACTGCTCACCATCCGGTAGCTGCAGCACACTGACTTCGAACTCCGCCAGCGCCGCCTGCACACGATCGCTGTACAGCGGCCCCACCAGATCGTTGGTCACGATGAGCACCTGCTTGCCAGCAAGATAGGGCGCGTAGCTCTCCGTGCAGTCGAGCAGGCCCGGACCGATCAGAATCGGATAGCTTCGCTCACCAAGTGCAACCTCAACTCGATCTACGGTCTTGGCAGCCGCTGCAGCGTTCGGGCGCCCTGTCACGATGCAAACCCAGGCAACGCGATGCGATCACGGACCTTCTGGCGCAGTGGGTGCCGCACTTTCAGACTCCTTACGCAAACGCGTATGAATTTCGTCAGCAAGTACCCGCGCAGGCCTGCGATCGCTGGTGAAAACGCAATGCGCAGTCTCGCGATAGAGAGGTTCACGTTCAATCAACAGCCGCCTCAATGTCTCGCGCCGATCGCCGTTCTGCAGCAACGGCCGCCTGCGATCGCGCGACGTGCGATGGTAGAGCTGCTCGACAGACCCATGGAGATAAACGACGGTTCCGCGCTCACGCAGCACAGCGCGGTTCTCTGCTCGCAGTATGACGCCGCCACCCGTTGCCAGGACAATGCCGGGCAGGCGCGTAAGTTCGTCGATCACGGCGGTTTCGCGGTCGCGGAAGCCCTGCTCGCCCTCTACGTCAAAGATCCAGGGAATCTTGGCGCCCGCGCGCGCCTCAATCTCGTGGTCAGAATCGAGGAACGGTGCGCCGAGTAGAGAAGCGAGGTACCGGCCGACTGTCGTCTTGCCGGCACCCATCAGGCCAATCAGAAACACGCTGCGCACAAAGCTGCCTCTCGCGGCCTGTCTCTCTGGCCCGTCGCTCTAGCCCGTCACTATGGCCTGCTAAACGGCCACAACTATCGCGTCGTAAGTACGTCTTCCATGATGCGCGGCGTGATGAAGATCAGGATTTCCTGCTTCTGATGCCGCTCGATCGTGCGTCGGAAGAATCGGCCCACGTACGGCAGATCACCGAGGAACGGTGTCTTGGTGGTCGAGTTGTTCGTATCCGACGTGAAGATACCGCCCAGTACGATGGTCTGGCCGTTATCTACCAGCACCTGAGTTTCAATCTCGTTCGTGTTGATGCTCGGGATGCCGTTGAACACCTGGCCTACCGAATCCTGGTTCACATGCAGGTCCATGATGATGCGATCGTCAGGGGTGATCTGCGGCGTGACTTCGAGGGAAAGCACCGCTTCCTTGAATTGCGTCGACGTGGCACCACTGGACGTTGCTTCCTGATAGGGAATCTCGACACCGGACAGGATCGTGGCTTTTTTCTTGTCTGCCGTGATCACCTTCGGGCGCGCAACGATTTCAGCAACACCGTCGGTTGCCAGCGCAGACAGTTCCAGGTCAAGCAGATACACACTGCCTGTGACGCCCACACCGAAGCTGGTCACGCTGTCGCCAGTCACACCCAAGTCGACGACGAGGTCACCCGGGGTCTCGATGGTGACGGGTTTGGTCGGATCTGTGACCCCGTTCTGCAGGTCCGTGAGGGTCTCATTCGAACCGCCGAACTTGTAGAACTGACCGCCCTGCTTGTTCAGCAGGCCACCGCCCCAACGGATGCCAAGCTGCTCTGTGAAGTTGTCGACGGCAGTCACGATGCGCGACTCGATCAGCACCTGACGCACTGGAATGTCCAGGCGCTGAAAGATGCGGCGGACTTCTGCAAGGGACTCCGCCGTGTCGGTCACAATGATCGTGTTCGTACGTGCATCGACAATTGCGCCGCCGCGTGGCGACAGGATGCTCTGCGTTGCACCTTGTCCGGCACCGGCGGGCGCGCCTGCGCTGGAATCACCACCACCGCCCCCCGCGCCTTTCACGAGCGCGAAGAGGTCCGCAGCATTGGCGTAGCGAATCTGCATGAACTCCGTGCGCAACGGGGCCAGTTCGGCGAGCTGACGTGAGTTTTCAAGCTCAAGCTTTTCGCGCGCCGCAATCTCGGCGGCCGGCGCAATCATCAGCACGTTGCCGATCTGACGCTTGTCGAGCCCTTTCGTCTTGAGGATCAGATCCAGCGCCTGATCCCAAGGTACGTTCTCAAGACGCAGCGTAATCCGGCCGCTGACCGTATCGGCTGCCACCAGGTTCAACTTGGTGAAGTCCGCGATCAACTGCAGCACCGAACGAACTTCGATGTCCTGAAAGTTCAACGACAGCTTTTCGCCCTTGTACTTGAACGCATCATCCTGCGCCTCGCGATCTTCGCGGGTCACGCGCTTCACCGTGACGGTCAGCTGGTCGTCCGCCTGGTATGCGAGATAGTCGAAATCACCCGTGGGCTGAATGCGGATGATCGTGTCGCTGCCTTCCTGCACCGCATCGACAATGCGCACCGGCGTTGCGAAGTCCGCAACGTCCAAGCGACGGCGCAGGCGCGCAGGCAACGTTGTATCAGCAATCTTGATACGGACCCGCCCGCCTTCACTCGTGACATCTACCGGCACACGCGGATTCGAGAGCCGAAGCAGCACGCGCCCCTCGTCCGCCTCGCCGCGTCGGAAGTCCACATCAAGCACCTGCGATGCGCCATTCGAACCTGCCGGCACACCAGGCAGGCGCGACGCATCTGCGGTGGTTGGTCGCGAAATCTGTTCATCTGAACCCGACGTGGAACCGACTTCGACAATCAGCTTCTGGTCTTCGATACGTGTGGAGTAGGGCACGAGTTCGGTCAGGCTGATCACCACCCGCGTGCGGTCGCCTGCCTGTACCACGGTGACTTCACGCGCGTTGCCGGAACCGAGGCTGTGATAGCGGTTCTCAAGACCATTCGTGACACCCATCAGCGTCAACGCAATTCGAGCCGGCTGCTCGATGGTGAATGCTTCAGGCTCCGGAGGCGCACCGTCGAACGACAGCTGAACTTCCATGCGTCCACCCGGCAGGCTGGTGAACTCCAGGTCGGTCAGCGCCACAGCCCAGCTGGGAACCGCCAGCAGCACCATCGCACCGGCCAGAAGCGCAGCAAGCGTCCGTTCGATTCGAGTCCTCATCCCGTGCTTACTCCGCGTCATACCCAGCCATCGTCTAATCACTCGCGAGCTCATCATGGTTGAGCAACTCCCGCTGCTTTATCGCCGGCCCCGGCATTCCCCTGCGCCGCAAGATCGTCATCGGCACTGCCGCCGAGCGCGAGCACACGATTGCGCTCCTGCCAGCCACCCACGCCATCCGAAACAATTTCTGTCAGATCAATGGTGCCGGGACCCACCCCGGCAATGCGCCCATAGTTCTGCCCGAGAAAATCGCCGATTCGAACGCGATGCACACCGCCCGATGGCTCCGTTACCAGCCCGAAGAATTCACCTGGTCGATTGAGCGTGCCCACCATCTTCAGATCGATGAGGTTGAACTGCTCCAGATACTGTTTTGAGCGCGCGAGATCCGGCTTCACCTCTTTGCCGCCTGGCCCATTGATCCGGGGACGTACACGCAGCGGCGCTTCGAACGGACTACGCAGACCCATCGCGCCATAAGCGAACGGTTCGTAGGCGGCGAACTCTGGTAGTGGTTCGATGGTGCCACCCGGTTGCTCGCGAACTGTTTTGAAGAAGATGTCGAGATCGTCCAGGTTCGGTCCGCAGCCAGCCAAGGTCGAGGCGGCGATCAAAACAGCCAGGCACTGACCAAGCCAGCCAAGGCGCAGCGAATGCAGCGCATGCGCGTGTAAACCGCCCGCACGAACACCTTCAGCAGATACGCGAATGGATCGCCTCACGGTTTGGCCTCCGCAGGAGCGGCGCCTGCGGCATCAGCCACCGGTGCAGCTGCGCCGTCCGCAGAAGCAGCGCCAGCTGCTGCTGCCGCATCGGTTGCTTCTTCGCTTTCGCGATAACGATAGGTCTTCGCTTCCATGGTCATTGCCAGATGCTCTGCGCCCCGACGCGGCTCCAACGTGAAGTCGTGCAGCGTGACAATGCGTGAAAGATTGGCGACACCGGAAACGAAACTGGCGAGATCGTGGTATGCGCCTTCCACCTTGATCTCGATGGGCAACTCCACGTAGATCTCGCTTTCCTGTTCACCGCGCAGATCCACACTTTCAATCTTCAGATTGGACTCAAGCGCCGTGTTCGTAATGTCCTCAAGCAGGCTCGGAACCTCCGTATCTTGCGGCAGCTGCCGCTTGAGCTCTTTCAGCGACTCTTCAAGCTCCTCGCTTTGGTGGCGAAGCGCGTCGATGTTGTGCGCCTCGAATGCCTTCTGCTGGAACTGCCCTCGTAGATCGACTTCCGTTCGTGCCTGCTTCGCCAGCTCCTTCCGTTGGTCTTTCACCACCAGAAAGAAGCCCAGCCCGAGCACAACCAGCGCCAGCAGCGCGAGCACCAAGCCCTTGATGGCAACAGGCCAGGCACCGATGTTGTTCGGATCAAGCTGATCAAGCTTGAACTGTTTGACTTCCTCCCACGCGTCCTTCAGCGCCATCGCTCAGCCTTCCTGTCCGGTGACCGCTTCAGCGCCGTCTTCGTCAGTAGGCGCTCTTGGGTTCACTCGCTTGAACGTCAATTCGAAGTCGCTCGCCTGTGGGCCGAACGCCGGGTTTTCTTTGATGCCCTTGAGGTTCGGGTCCACAAACCATGCC
>CAMAVY010000195.1 GCA_945861675.1 Klebsiella pneumoniae
CACGGCACGAACGGCCGTGGGCACGGACCGAACCCTAGATAATCCGCCGACGACCCCACAAGCAAGGGTTGCCGCTCGGCCAGCTGCACCGAAACACTCCCCGGCCCGACGGTTCTCGGGTAGAGGACGCCAAAAGTGAACGACCTCAAGATCAGCGATATACGAGCGTTCGTGCCTGCCAGGGACTTTGGTCTGTCGAGACGCTTTTACGCGGCGCTTGGTTGGTCAGAACATTGGGCGAGCGACGATCTGGCGCTGCTCGAAGTCGCGGGCCATCGTTTCTACCTGCAGAACTACTACAACAAGGACTGGGCCCAGAACTTCATGGTGCACATCAGTGTGGAGTGCGCCCAGGACTGCTACCAGCGCGTACGCGAAGTCATCGAATCCGGCCATTTCCCCGGCACCCGCGTCAATGCACCTGAGCAGCAGCCCTATGGCGCGCTGGTCGCGCACGTCTGGGACCCCTCCGGGGTACTGCTGCACTTCTGCCAGTGGACTTGAGTGCGCATGACTGTCATTCGCGACCCCGTGCGTCAGTTTCCGGCGAGCCGGCCATGTAGTTCGATGGCCGCCGATGAACAATGCGTATCGCAACAACCTACGGCGCGGAACCACCATGCAACACCTGCTGCAAACGCTCGCAACCCTGAGCACCTGCCTGTTCGCCGGCGCGGCGATCTACATCAATGTTGCCGAGCATCCTGCACGCATGAGTTGCGCGACCCGCGTCGCCGCGCAGCAATGGGCGCCGAGCTACTCGAAGGCCACGCTGATGCAAGGATCGCTGGCGATGGTCGGCCTCATCGCCGGCGGCGTCGCATGGCTGCTGGGCGGCGGCATTGCGTGGCTCGTTGGCGCACTGTGCATCGGCGCTGTGGTGCCATTCACGTTCATCGTGATCATGCCGACCAACCATCGCCTGCTCGAACCGGGCCGTGACCTGGCCTCGGACGAAACGCGCGCGTTGCTTGTGGCCTGGGGCAAGCTGCATGCGGTTCGCAGCGCGCTCAGCCTGGTGGCATCGATCATCTTCATCGGGGCGCTGGCGTCGGCGTGATCTGACGAAATGTCAGTAGCGCAGCGCCTGCGCGCCGCTATTCGAGCATCGTCCTGAGATACCGCTCCGCCTCGGGCGCCCACGCTTTCGGCGCGCTCTGCACTTCGTATCGACACTCGCCGATGCTTGCGAGCAGCGCACGACGGCGCAGATGTATCAGCTCATCGGTCGCAAGCGCCGCGTTGTGCGTGTGCAGCGCCGCTTCAAGCGCAGGATAGCCGCCCCATTGCCACACGCCCACGAAGTCGAGCCACCACGGCGCGATCGCGCAGTCACCCCAGTCGATGACGGCGATCGCCTGGCCCGCTGCATCGACCAGGATGTGGTCGCCGTTCAGGTCGTCGTGACACAAACACGTGCGGCTGGCAATCGCCGGCAAAGGCGTGTTCAGTTCGGCGGTGAGGTCTCGCCGCAACGCGTCGGAGAGCAGTGGTGCCAGCGCTTCGATGTTGAGCAGGCCACGCTGGCGCCATTCCTCATCCAGGCCACTGGGCGCAAGTCCTGCATCGGGCCACGCGGGCATCGACCAATCGCCGGCTTGCGCATTCACCGCGGCTGCACGGGCGGCGAGCTCCGTGAGAAACGCGCCGATCTGGGCACCGATCTGCACAGCCATAGCGTGGCTTGGGCGTTTGCCCGGTTCACCACTGAACTCGCCGAGCGGCTCGCCGACCAGGAGTGGGTAGACCATGGCCGCATAGGGCAGGCCTGTGCCGCGAATGAGCGCCGACCCTGGCTGCGGCGTGCGCAACGACAGCGTGTCACCCAGCGCGCACAACAGCCTGCGCTCGTCTTCAAGCAGCGCGGCTGTGTGCGCACGCTTCGGGATACGCAATACAAGCTCACCGCAAAGGAACGTCGCGTAGTCCCAGCCCGCACCCAACGGTTGCACACTGCCGCGCAGACCGTTCTCCGCCGCCAGCCGCTGCACTGCGGGTAGCTCAAGCTGATAGTCGAACGCCCAGGGTTCGCTCAAGGCCGTAGTCTCCACATATCTCCGGCAACATGTGCTGAGGGGGCTTCATCCCAACATGGGAACTCGGCCGCAGCTCATCTTTCACCGTTACAACCGCAACTCCAACGCGCCGCTACTTCGCCGTGTCGAGTATTCCTATTGCGTACCCGGCGATGCGTTCGTCACCGGTCACGATGTCGGGTCCTTCGGCCCGCGCCGGGGATCGTCGCTGAGCCACCACAGCAGCATGGGTGTGTCGAGCAGCAGCCGTCTCAAACTTTGCCTTCGAACTCATCGATGAGCGCATCGGGCGCGGCGTCGAAGTCGGGCGCGATGATGATCTGCCCGGCGAACCTACCCGGGGTGCGCTGCACTCGACGGTCCCGGTGCGGGAGCAGGTCCAGGTAAGGTTTGCCGGCCTTGGCAATGACGACGCGCCGGCCCTTCTGGACGAGCTCGCCGAGCTCCTCCAGCCTCGATTTAGCCTCGCGCATATTCACTTGCCTGGTATCCATTTCCTGCGCCCTCGATTGAGTTAGCAAACTCTCACCGCATGGCCCAAGCCAGCCGACGACTGCTGGCTCAGCATCACCCGCCTCTTCAAGGCGGGCTCTCCCCCAAACAAGGCCCGCCTCTTCAAGGCGGCCCGAGCCGAAAGTTCTTATCAATGGACCGCGGTTCAGCGTCCATTCGATCCTGATAAAGCAGCACGTAATAAGTGTCGTACTTGCTGTGGTAGCCCCACTGCACATGTACGCGTGTGGCACACGGCTGCTGCTTGGGCGCGAGGTCGAACATCATCGACACCGACGCCTCCTGATCCTTCAACGCGCGCTCACCCACGGCGTGCGCTTCGCCCAGCACCTGCTCGAGCAGATCGGCAAGCACCCGATGATCGAGCTGTGCGTCTGCCGCCGGGCCTTGCACCGTGAAGTCTTCCAGCGTGGCACCACCGTAGTTGCGCTGAAACTCATCGAACAGATCCAGCAGTGCAGTCTTCGCAGCCTTGTAGTCGCGCCCTTCGTACTTGAACAGCAGCATGTACTTCAGACCCGCGCCATCGAACACGAAAGACACATTGGCGCGTGCGGCATCAACTGCGGGCCCAGCAGAGATCCCAGCTGTTGGCGCCTTGTGCGTTTCCACGCCACCGGTTTCCCACACATCTGTGTAAGGGCCGAAGGCTTCAAAGGCTGTGACCTGTTCTCGCGTCATCCCCAATTGCCAGGGCCCAAGCGAACACGACGCCGGTGCGCCTGCCGCTGCGGCAGGCAGCGCGTGCAGCAGCACGGGCAGCAGCAGCGCCAACACTGCGCCGCGCAGCAGCAACCTGCATATCCCTTCCCGCGCTGCTCGCACCCGAATGTCCAACCGCAAATGAGACGCGCATTCAGCCAGCATTCGTCACGCCTCGCCAGCTGGTAACACGTGCACGCGCCGCAATGGCGACAGCGCCAGCCACAGTGCAGACAACAGCGTGCCGACCCCCGCGACGGCAAGTGTTTCGCGCACGCCAAGCCACGTGCCCAGCACACCGCCAAGCAGCGTGCCGAGCAACGCCGCGCTCTGCTTGCCAAGCGTCAACGTTGCACTGATGCGGCCGAGCATCGCAGACGGCGCAAGCTGCTGGCGCAGCGTCGACTGATTGATGTCGAACACGGTCGCCGATACATCGCCCACCAGCTGCTGCGCAATCAGGAAGCCTGCGGCAAGCCAGGTCGCACCTGCTTGCGTCGGCGTGGCTGCGGGAATGAACAACATGCCGATGCCCGTGCCGAGTACACCGACAATCAACGCCGGGCCCACACCCACCCGCGCGATGAAGCGGCTGGCATACGTTGCGCCAAGCAGCGAGGCGAACCCGCCGACGGCCCAGATGGGCGTCAACAGCGCGGGCGAAAAATCCAAGTCACGGCTCATGTACAACACCACCAGTGCGCCAAAGATGCCGCCGGCAACGTCCATGCTGATGTTGCACAGCGCCAACGCACGCAGATACGGCTGCCGCACAACCTCGCGCACGCCCGCCGCAATGTCCTGCAGCATGGGTTGCTGCGAGCGCGCGAGTGCAGGCAAAGGCTCCGGTGCCCGAATGCCGCGCACCGCCCACGCCGACGCCAGAAAGGAAAACGCATCGATCAGCACCGCGAACGGCGCAGTCAGCAGCGACACCAGTCCGCCCGCCACGCCGAAGCCGCTGAACTCTGCAACAGCCGCACCCGCGGCGAGTTTGCTGTTGCCTTCGAGCAGTTGCTCCTTGTGGATCAGGCTGGGCAGGTAGGCCTGATACGCCACGTTGAAGAATACCGACAACATGCTGACCGCGAACGCGACCACGTAAAGCTGTTGGATGTGCAGCGCATTCAGCAGCGCCGCTGCGGGCACCGTCAGCAGCAGCGCAAAGCGCGCGAGGTCGGTGCCGATCAGTATCGGCCTGCGCCGCATGCGATCGACCCATGCGCCTGCGTGCAGACCCACCAGCAGCCCCGGCACGATGTCCATCGCGGCCAGCAGCGCCACCTGCGCAGGCGACGCGTGCAACACAAGTATCGCGGTGAAGCTCATGGCCGGGCGACCGATCATGGTGCCCAGCATCGACACGCTCTGGCCCGCCCACAGGCGCACGAAGTCGCGGTGCAGCCACAGCCCGGTTCGCAATCCGGGAAAGTACGCGCGTTGCGCTGGCGTCATGCCTGTCCTCAGCGCAACGCGCCCTGGGCGTCGCAACGAAACAGCGTTACACCATCATGCCGCCGCTGGGGTACAGCGTCTGCCCGGTGAAGTACGACGACTCATCGCAGGCCAGGAACAGCGCGGTGTTGGCAATCTCCAGCGGCTTACCCAGACGGCCCATGGGCGTCATGGTGTGCATCATCTGATTGCCCGCAGGATCGTCCGCCAGGCCTTTGGTCATTGGGGTCTCCACGAATCCCGGTCCGATGGCATTCACACGGATGCCATACGGCAGCATCTCCATGGCGAATACCCGGGTCAGCATTTCCACGCCAGCCTTCGACACGTTGTATGCCGCGCCGCCGACCAACGGCACACGGGCCGCCACCGATGCAATGTTCACGATGGTGCCTTTGATGCCCAGCTTGATCATGGCCCGCGCCACTGCGCGGTCGGTGAGCATGACGCCGGACAGGTTGATGCGCAGCACGCGCTCCCAATCTGCAAGTGACTGATTGATGAGATGGCTGGCGTCCATCTGCTCGACCGTCGAGCTGACTTCGCCACTCACATAGACGGCGCTGGACACGCCGGCGGCGGCCAGCACCGTGTCGACCCGGCCGAACTCCGCAACGGCACGCGCCACCACGTTGTCGACGTCTTCCTCCTTATATACGTCGCACTGCACAAACAGCGCCCGGCGGTTGAAGCTCTTCTCCAGCTCTTCCTTGGCTTCCTGGCCACGCTCCGGATTCAGGTCTGCCAGCACCACGTCGGCGCCTTCTTCGGCAAAACGCCGGGCGGTTGCACGGCCGATGCCGCTGGCACCCCCGGTAATGATGGCCACGCGGCCTTCGAGTCTCAGTTGGCTCATCGCTCTCCCCGTTCAAAACAAACAGCGCCCAAGAATGACAGAGGAGCGCGTGCATCGGGCAGCCCACTCTCCGCAAAGACGACACTCAGTGCGCTGTAAGCGGCCTATACACTCACATTGGCATACAACGCCTTACGCCTTTTCGATCAACACGTTACGCACGTAGACACGCTTGCTGCTGAACACGATCGTCCGCCACCAAACCCGTGTGGCGCCCGTCTCATGGAGAGCACGCATGTCGACCCCTCGCACTCACTTGTACAGCCGACTGACGGCCAGCCTGATCGCCGGTGCAATGAGCATGGCTGCGATGCTGCCTGCCAGTGCCGCGCTTATCATCGATAACACCACGACCGGCAAGTACAACACCGGCCTTGGCATATTGCTGGACACCAACGGTTTCAGCGACCCGATCCCCTGCGCGAACATGGGCTGTGGCGACGCGATGCTCAATTTCGCGAGCGCGCCTAACCTGAGCGCCGCATCGGCGGCACTGGGCAACTGGCTCACCAACCCGGCCGCACCGGGCGGCACCTGGACAGGCACACAAGCGATCCCGCAAACCTGGGTCGTGAACGATGAGACGGCCGTCATCTACGCCTTCAATGCGCAATCGGGCCTCACGAACGTCAGCCTCCAGCTTGGCGTCGACAACGGCATCTTCGTCTGGCTGGACGGCAACTACGTGTTCGGTGCGCGCGCAGGTGGCGGCTCATTGCTCGGCGAGTACACGCCAACACTGGGCAACATCGGTGCCGGCATTCACTACCTGCAACTGCTGCGCGAAGACCACGGCGGCCTCACGGGCTACGACATCCGCATGACGGCCGACTTCGTGCGGCCATCTGTTCCGGAGCCTGACAGCCTGTGGCTGCTTGGCCTCGGTGTGCTAGGTCTGATTGCCGCGCGTCGGCGCAACGCAATGGCCAACCGGCGCTGAAACGCCTAAACGCGCCTCAAACGTGCACGCGCGCACAGCATTAGCGCGCGCGCATATCCACAGGGCACAACGCGCCCGCTATTCGAACCAGTGCACTGGTCGGCATACAACTTGCTGAACCCCCTCCACATCGTGCGGATCACCCGACCTGCACGCCACTACGTGGAGACAGCACAGATGAATGCACGACAGACCGGGTCAACCCTCGGCGCCTCACTACGCAGAATGCTGCGAGCAGCTGCGTGGATCGCCGCGACACTCTTCGCGTCGCTCAGTTACGCAGCACCGCCATTGAAGATCGGCTACAGCGACTGGCCCGGTTGGGTTGCGTGGCAAGTGGCCATCGACAAAGGCTGGTTCAAGCAGGCCGGTGTTGCGGTGAGCTTCGAGTGGTTCGACTACTCGGCTTCATTGGAGGCTTTTGCTGCGGGCAAGCTCGATGGCGTGACCGTGACCAACGGCGACACGCTGGTCAACGGCGCAGGTGGCGCGAAGGGCGTCATGATCCTGCTGACGGACTATTCCAACGGTAACGACATGATTGTGGCGCGCCCGGGCATCAAGACTCTGCGCGATCTCAAAGGCAAGAAGGTCGCGGTCGAGCAAGGTCTTGTTGAACATCTTCTGCTGCTGAACGGCCTGAAGAAGATGGGCATGAAAGAAAGCGACATCACGATCGTGAATGCAAAGACGAATGAGATGCCGCAGGTGTTTGCATCTGGCGACGTTGCCGCGGTCGGTTCATGGCAACCCATCGCCGGTCAGGCGCTTGCTGCGGTGCCCGGTTCGCGCGCCATATACACGTCAGCCAATGAGCCCGGCCTGATCTACGACGCGTTGACTGTCACGCCAACCAGCCTGGCCACGCGCCGCGCCGAGTGGGCAAAGATCGTGAAGATCTGGGACCGCGTTGCGCGCTACATCAACGATCCGAAGACACAACCGGATGCCGTGCGCATCATGGCCGCGCGCGTCGGCGTGCCACCTGCGGCTTATCAGAAGTTTCTGCGCGGCACGCGCATTCTGACTCTGGCCGAAGGCAAGCGCATGTTCGTCAAAGGACCAGGTTTTGGTTCGCTGTATGGCTCAACGAGGATCGCCGATGCGTTCAACGTTGCGAATGGCGTGTACAAGACGGCGCAGCCGATCGACAGCTACATAGATGCATCGTTGGTAAACGCCGATTGAAGTTGGCGGACCAACTTCAATTGGTTCGCCAACTTCAATTGGTTCGCCAATTGAATCTGCCCAGGGTCAAGACCCAATCGGTCCTGACCGGCTGACCCAGACACACACCCCATGACTCAAGCCAGCATTCACACGCCGCGCCAGAGCTGGTTCGCGGTGCGCACCGAGTTGCCGCCGAAACGGCGCATGTCGCTCGGCATCGCCGCGTTCATATGGCCATTGCTCCTCTGGGCTGCAGTGAGCTATGTGCCGTTCATCTGGCATCCGATGGTGCGCATCGATGCGCCCGGCGGCGTGGACTACTTTGAAGCCGGCATGCTGGTCGAACGCGCCAACTTTGATGATGAAGCAGCCAACATGCGCGCTGCACATGCGCCATTACCGACCGGCCAGCCCGCCAACCCTGTGTATCTGCCCGCACCGCATCAGGTGGCGACGGCGTTCTACACCGCATTCACCACGGCGCCCGAACAACGCGATGCACCGTGGCTGCACGAGAGCCTGTGGGCGAGCATCAAGATCATCTTCTGGGGCTTTCTGATTTCGTCTGTCATCGGCGTGCCGCTCGGCATCATCTGCGGCACCTACAGTGCAATCGCACGGCTGAATGAACCCTTCATCGAGTTCTTTCGTTATCTACCTGCACCCGCATTCGGCGCGCTTGCCGTTGCGATTCTCGGCATCTACGACGGCCCCAAGATTGCCATCATTGTCATTGGCACGCTGTTCCAGCAGGTGCTGATCATTGCCAACACCACGCGCAAGCTGGACTACGCCCTGCTCGAAGCCGCCATGACACTGGGTACCGGGCGCTGGCAGTTGCTCACACGCGTGGTAGTGCCCGGCATTCTGCCGGACCTGTTTCGCGACCAGCGCATTCTGTTGGGCTGGGCGTGGACCTACCTGATTGTGGCCGAGCTCATCGGCACGAGTTCAGGCATCACATTCTTCATCACGCAGCAGGCGCGCTACCAACACTTCGAGAACGTGTATGCCGCGATCATGATGATCGGCTTCATCGGGCTGGGCATCGACCTGCTGCTCGCGCGCGTCGGTACAGCCTTGTTCCCATGGGACAAGTCGGTGAAACAGGCATGAGCAAACGTTTGCGCAAAGGTGCTGTATGAACATGAACTCGCACGAGCAGACGCCGGCATACCTG
>CAMAVY010000196.1 GCA_945861675.1 Klebsiella pneumoniae
GCTCAGGCTGTCCAGACAGCGCAGAACGCACACGAACAGCAGGCACGTTTCGCCAAGCCGACTGAAGTCCACGACGCGCGCGACGAGGCTGCGTCAGCCCAATCTGCTGCGAACGTCGTCAGCCGTGCCGCTTTCGTTGGCGATGCGGACGCAGACGAAGACAAGGATCACTTCATCGTGCGCAATGGCGTCGTCTGCGCCGGCACGCACCTGATCATCGATCTGTACGACGCGAATCACCTCGATGATCTGCAACGCATGGAAGGCGCATTCATCGATGCCGTTCAGGCAGCCGGCGCGACGTTGCTGCACATTCATATGCACCACTTCACGCCCAACGGCGGTATTTCGGGCGTGGCCGTGCTGGCCGAATCGCACATTTCCGTGCACACCTGGCCCGAGCGTCGCTATGCGGCGTTCGATGTCTTCATGTGCGGTAACGCCCGTCCGGAACTCGCCGTCGAGGTCCTGAAGGAGCGCTTCCGGCCGGGCCGTATCCAGGTCTCCGAGATCCTGCGCGGAACGACGTCGGAGTGACGGATTCCAAAGTAGTGACCGATCCCCACAACAACCCGGGATCAGCCGCCAAGGATCAAGCGACCATGAAGGACTTTCCCGAAACCCTATACGACGCATACCGCCAGGTATTCGACGTCGATGAAGTGTTCTTCGAGTACAAGACGGAGCACCAGCATCTGGTTGTGTTCCACAACCCGAAGTTCGGCCGCGTGATGGCACTGGACGGCGTGATCCAGACGACCGAGAAAGACGAGTTCATCTATCACGAGATGCTCACCCACGTGCCCATCCTGGCGCATGGTCGGGCGCGGCGCGTGCTGATCGTGGGTGGTGGCGACGGCGGCATTCTGCGCGAAGTCGCCAAGCACACGGCGATCGAGCGCATCGTGATGGTGGAGATCGATGGCGAGGTCGTGGAAACCTGCAAGAAGGTGCTGCCGAATCACTCGGCCGGCGCCTTTGACGATGCACGCCTGGACCTCGTAATCGACGACGGCGCCCGCTACATCGCCAACGCGACGGAAATGTTCGACGTCATCATCGTCGACTCAACCGATCCGATCGGTCCCGGCGAAGTGCTGTTCGAACAGGACTTCTATCGGCACTGCCATCGGCGGCTCACGACGGGCGGCGTACTGGTCACGCAGAATGGCGTTGCCTTCATGCAGCTTGACGAGGCCCGCAACACGGCGGCGCGATACGCCAATGTGTTCAAGGATCACCATTTCTATGCCTCGGCAGTACCTACATATATAGGTGGCGCCATGCTGATGAGTTGGGGCACGGATGATGCCGGCCTGCGTCGGCAACCGGTCGAAGTGATTGCGAAGCGGTTCAACGAAGCAAATCTGGATACCCGTTACTACACGCCTGACATCCATGTAGGTGCATTCGCGCTGCCGCGCTATGTGCTGAAGGCAATCGGAAAGGAGGTAGGTCAATGAGTGTGCATGTGTTTGATCGCGGGCTGGATTGGAACGCGCTGGCTGCCGCACATGGTGCGCCGCTGCTGGTGCTGGACTGCGACGTGCTGCGTCAGCAGTACCGCGCGCTGGCGGCTGCGCTGCCTGGCGTGCAGATTCACTACGCCATCAAAGCACTGCCCGAACTGGCGGCAATCTCCACGCTGGCCGATGAAGGCGCACGCTTTGAGATCGCAAGCCAGGGCGAGATCGAACTGCTGCGCAATGCCGGCGTCAGCCCGCTCAAGACCATCCACACGCATCCGATCAAGCGTCCGCGTGACATCGTTGCGGCGCTACGCTACGGCTGCACCACGTTCGTGGTCGACAACGCGCTCGAAATCGACAAGCTCGCACGTTTTCGTGATCGCGTTGCACTGATGCTGCGCGTGAGCTTCCGCAGCCCGGATGCACGATGCGACCTGTCGAAGAAGTTCGGTTGCCCGCCTGAAGAGGTGAACGACCTGCTGGCGCACGCCGCGCAGCAAGGCCTCATCGTCAAAGGGCTGTGCTTCCACGTCGGCTCGCAGTCGGCATCGTCGTCCGCGCACGTGCACGCTATTCATGCGTGCAACGCGTTGATCCGTGCGCACAACGAAGGCCACGACAACAAACTCTACGTGCTGGACATCGGCGGTGGCTTCCCCGTGAACTACGACGGCACCACGCCGGCCATCGATGTGTTCTGCGCGCCAATCCGCGACGCGCTCGCGACCCTGCCTGCTTCCGTGCAGGTGCTGGCCGAGCCCGGGCGCTTTCTCGCCGCCCCTGCGATGACCTGCATTGCATCAGTCATCGGCAAGGCCGTGCGCGGCGGCAAGACCTGGTACTTTCTGGACGACGGCGTGTACAGCTCGTTCAGCGGCCAGATCTTCGACCACACGACGTACCCGATCACCGCCCTGCGACAGCCGACTGCTGACAACCCAGCACGACCGAGCGTGCTTGCAGGGCCGACCTGCGACAGCATCGACATCATTGCCGAGCAGATCGATCTGCCCGAGCTCGAGCTCGGCGATCTGATCGTGGCGCAGATGATGGGTGCCTACACATCCGCGAGCGCAACCGAGTTCAATGGTTTTGCGCGTACGCCTGTGCTGGCGATTGGCGCCCCTGCAAAACGAGCGCGCGCACTGCGGCTGGTGTAGGCGTGGACCGGGCGCGCACGGATAAATCTGTAGCGGCACAGACAGCCCCGTTCAACGCGTTGACGGGGCCGTTGATTCGTTACGCCAGCGACTTCCATAGTCGCGGTTTTTCGCCGGCCACCAGCAGCAACTACTCTGCCAGGCTGGACGCCGACCATGCGCTCATCACGCAGTCGGGGCGCGACAAGGGCGCGCTGACCGAGCGCGATTTCATGGTGGTCGACCTGCACGGACACCCTGCAACACCAGGCAAGCCGTCAGCCGAGACGTTGTTGCACACACTGATGTACCGGCGTGAGCCGGGCATCGGTTGCGTACTGCACACGCACTCGCCGCGCGGCGTGGTGCTTTCGCAACTGCAACGTGGCAAAAGGCTGCTACTCGAAGGGTGGGAGTTGCAGAAAGCGTTCAGCGGCGTGGATACGCATGCCTCGACGATCCGCGTGCCGATCTTCGACAACGATCAGGACATGGAGCGGCTGGCGCAGCGCGTGGGCACAGCGCTCGACAAACAACACCGCGACAATCAGGACCGCGGGCAACCGGTGCACTGTTTCGGGTTTCTCCTGCGCGGCCACGGCCTGTATGTCTGGGGTCCTGACATCGCCACCGCCGCCCGGCACGTGGAGGCATTCGAGTACCTGTTCGGCTGCGAACTCGAACTCGCGCGTCTGAAACGCTGACTCGCGCTCGCGGATGCAACCCATCCGCAGCAATATGCGCACCTTCTGTAGACGCTCGCCGCCGCACAGACTGTCGGCTGAAGCGTCAAACCGCATCTCTTATGGCCAGTCACTGAATTCGAGGTCGAACATGAGCGCGATTCGCGTCTTCCGCGAGTACGAACCCGCCACCACCATCGCCTGGAGCGACGACACGGCAGAGATCAAGTCACTGCTCGCCGGCGTCGGCGTGCGCTTCGAGACCTGGCACTCTGACATTCGCCTGCCGGCAGGCGCGGGCCAGGACGCAGTGATCGCGGCCTACCGCGCCGACATCGATCGCCTGATGGCCGCCGGTGGCTACACCACCGTCGATGTGATCAGCATGACGCCAGATCATCCGGATCGCGCCAACATGCGCACCAAGTTCCTTGATGAACACACGCACAGCGAAGACGAAGTGCGCTTCTTCGTCGGCGGCGAAGGCCTGTTCAGCCTGCACATCGGCCACAAGGTTTACGAAGTGCATTGCACCAAGGGCGACCTGCTTGGCGTGCAGGACGGCACACGGCACTGGTTCGACATGGGGCCGCATCCGTCTTTCACTGCCATCCGACTGTTCACGAACCCTGGCGGTTGGGTGGCGGCCATGACTGGCTCGGATATCGCCAGGCGATTCACACGGCTGGCCAACTGAGCAGACACAGCAGCGTCCGGAACAACATGACACCGACTCGCGCCATCCTGACCGACATCGAAGGCACGACCACGCCCATCGCATTCGTGCGCGACGTGCTGTTCCCGTTTGCCCGCACGCGCATGCATGCGTATGTGCACGCCCACGCCACGAGCGCGCCCGTACGCGCCGCGCTGGAAGATGTCGCGGCGGCCACAGGCGGGTCGACCAACCAGCTCGATGCACTGTGCGACACGCTCATCCAATGGATCGACGAGGATCGCAAAGTTACTGCCCTGAAGCTGCTGCAGGGGCTCATCTGGGACGCAGGTTACGCAGAGGGCGCGCTGCGCGCGCCGGTGTATGCCGACGCCGCGCGCGGGCTGCGCGCCTGGCAACAGGCGGGCATGCAGTTGTATGTGTACTCATCAGGGTCGGTGCACGCCCAGAAACTGCTGTTCCAGCACTCCGACCATGGCAACCTGCTGCCGCTGTTCAGCGGCTACTTCGACACCACCGCAGGTGGCAAGCGCGACGCCACTTCCTACACGCACATCGCTGACAGCATCGGCCGGCCACCCGTCGAGTTTCTGTTTCTGTCCGACATCAGCGCCGAACTCGACGCTGCCGCAGCCGCAGGCATGCGCACCATCTGGCTGGTGCGCGCCGAAGACAGCACAGCCAGCGCACAGGCACTGGCCAGCAGCACACACGCCATCGCCGCAAACTTCGACGCAATCACGCTCTGACGCACAGCATCAACCAACAATTGAGCCCCTGACGGGCAATTGACGGACAGTTGACCCACCGGGAGCACACACATGGCCGGCCAGCGCGCGTTACTACTCAGCCGGATTGGTCTGTCGACCGTTGCCGTCGTGGCGCTCGCTGGCGCATTCACCATGCTGTTTGCGTTGTTCACAGCGCAGATGGGCACGATGTTCTTTGCCCTGATCGCGGGCGCCATTGGCGCAGTGGTGTCCATCATCCGTCGCATGCCGCGTCTCAAGGACGAAGACATGGAATCGCTTGTCTCGTCGTGGTGGAACTTGCTCGTGCCACTCATGGCGGGCAGCTTGATGGCCGGCTTCATCTACATGGCCTTCATGGCCGGCATACTCACCGGTGACAGCGGCGGCGGGCTCTTCACCAGCAATCTGTTTCCTACGTTCGTGGCACCTCGCGCCGCGCCAGACAGCGAAACAGCCCTGAATCTGCACATGGTGCTGGGGATTCGACCGAAGACGGTCCAGGACTTCGGCAAGCTGGTTGCCTGGTGTTTCCTGTCCGGCTACTCCGAGCGATTGGTCCCCAGCCTGCTTGCGTCGCTCGAACAACGCGGGACCGGGCAGGACAAGGACCCAGCGCCCTAGTAGCGCGGGCTACGGCCACACCGGCGCATCAATCGGCCGTTGACCGCGAATGCGCGTTTCTCCGGCTTCACGCACCAGTTCCACAGCTGTCGTTGCCGACAGATCTTCGATAGCTTCAACCAACCGCGGCGCATGGCTGATGATCCAGACCTGCGTGCGCTTAGACGCTGCAACGATCTGCCGCGCCAGCGGACTCAGCAGATCCGGATGCAGGCTCTGCTCCGGCTCGTTCAATACCAGCAGCTCTGGCGGACGCGGCGTCAGCAAGGCGGCGAGCAACGCGAGGTAGCGCAATGTGCCGTCGCTCAACTCCATTGCTGTCATCGCGCGCAACAGGCCTTCAACGTGCAACCCGACCTGCAGGCCTCGAGCATCGCTCTGGACCTTGAACCGGGTCCCAGGCAATGCATCGTCAATGGCCGCATCGAGTGCCTCTTCGTCGCCGATTTCAATGATGGTCTGCAACGCGGCGGCCAGATCGCTGCCGTCGCTCGCAAGTACATCGGTCTGCACACTCACCCGCGACTGTCGCAGCGAGCTGTCGACGTCCGTGCGGAAACCATCGTAGAAGCGCCAGCGACGCAAGCGCTCGCGCATCGCCAGGATTTCAGGAAAGCGCGCCGGCTCGCCCAGCTCCGACAGCAGCGAACGGCTGCGTGATGGGGAGTAATCGAGACGCGTCCAGGATCCATCCTGCTCGCGCAGGGATACGCCATCACCTTCACGCGCGAGCCACGTGCTGGCTTTTCGGCGCGGCGGCTGCTGCCAGAGGAATTCGGACTTCACCTCAGGATCGGCGCTGAAAAACGAGCCGCCCACCTCCGGATTGCCGCCGGCACGCCGCCCCAGCGAAATCTCGCACGCAAAGTCATCGCTGGCAAAGCCGAACGAGACGCGCAACGGCGAGCTACGTGGGCCGCCTTCCGCTTTGAATCCGCGTCGGGCGCGGTCGCTCGGATTCGCCGGCCCAGCCCAGCACACCGACTCAATCCCGCCTTCCATCGCCAGCGCCTGTGCCAACGTGCCCTCGGCGGCGCGCTGCAGCAAACGCAATGCGCGATACAGATTCGACTTGCCACTGCCGTTGGCGCCGGTGACCACGGTCAGCGGTGCAAGGCAAAGCTTCAGTTCACGCAGCGACCGGTAATGACTGACCGCAAAGGTGTGCAGCACCGTCGTGATCGTCTCCGGTCAAAGCCCAGCCTGCCGATCCATCAACGCCGCACGCTGCACACTTTACTCCTCGCTGCTGTCCTCACGGTCACTGTCACTGTCGATTTCGCTGTCACCCGCATCGTCCACATCAACAGAATGGCCTGACGCGCTGTCCGGCTCGTCTTCGCTGTCCAGCGAGTCGTCACGCTCGGCAGACGCGCCCTGCAACGCCGCTCGCGCTGCAGCCGCAGTCGCGACCTCATCTTCAGCTGCAGCACTGATCAACGCCACCGATGCCACCGAGTCGCCATCATCAAGGTTCATGATCTTCACGCCCTTGGCGGCGCGACCAAGCGGCGCATGCCCGATGTCACGCACCGGCACACGAATCACCACGCCGTTGGTGGATACCGCCATCACTTCATCGTCGGCACTTTTGATGAGGAACGCCGCGCGCACCTGACCACGCCGCGTTTCGATGCCGATGGCGCGCACGCCCAGGCCGCCACGACCATGCGCCGAGAACTCGCTCAAGCGCGTGCGCTTGCCAAAACCAGCGTCGGTAATGATCAGAATCATGGCCGAATCGTGGGCGATATCGGCCGCCACCACTTCATCATCGCCGCGCAAACGCATGCCGCGCACGCCGGCCGTGTCGCGGCCCATCGGGCGCACCTGTTCATCGTCGTTGGTGAAGCGAATACCCATGCCACTGCGCGACACCAGCAGGATGTCTTCCGTGCCATTGGTCTGCAGCACATCCACCAGTTCGTCGCCATCGCGCAGGCTGATGGCAATGAAACCGCCGACGCGGCTCTTGTCGTAGTCGGCCAGCGCGGTCTTCTTCACCTGCCCCATGCGCGTGACGAAGAACAGATACTTGTTGGTCTCGTAATCGCGCGTGTCGATCACTGCCTGCACTTTTTCATCCGCCGGCAGATTGAGCAGATTTACGATCGGAATGCCTTTGGCTGCCCGTTCGCGCTCTGGAATCTCATAGCCGCGCAGCCGATACACCTTGCCCGCTGTCGAGAAGAACAGCAGATAGGCATGCGCAGACGTATGCAGTACGCGGCTCACCACGTCTTCGTCTTTCAGCGTGCCGCCACTCACACCGCGACCACCGCGCCCCTGCGTTCTGAACGCGCTGGCGTCGACAGCTTTGATGTAACCGGCTTTGGTCATGGTGACGACAAGTTCCTTGTCGTCGACCATATCCTCGATGCTCATATTGCCGGGGTCGAACGTGATCACGGCGCGGCGCGGCGTGGCGTGCTTGGACCTGATCTCGCCCAGTTCTTTGGCAATCAGCGCGCGTTTCTGCGCCTCATCGCTCAAGATCAGCTCAAGCCCCGAAATCGTGACACGCAGTTCGGCCAGCTCTTCGTCCAGGCGCACACGATTCAGCCGCGTCAGCGAGCCCAGCTGCATGTCCAGGATGTAGTTGGTCTGTACTTCCGAGAACAGCATCGGCTCAGCCTGCAGCGCTTCGCGCGCCGCGGCGCGATCGTCGGAGGCGCGAATCAACGCAATGATGGCGTCGATGAGGTCGAGCGCGCGCAGCAGGCCTTCCACGATATGTGCGCGGTCGCGAGCCTTGCCCAGCCGGAACTCGGAACGCCGCGTAATCACTTCAAGCTGGTGCGCCACATAAGCGACCAGCGCGTCGCGCAGGTTGATGGTGCGTGGCACGCCATCCACCAGCGCCACCATGTTCACGCCGAAACTGGTCTGCAGCGGCGTGAGCTTGTACAGATTGTTCAGCGTGACATTGGCGTTGGCATCGCGCTTGAGGTCCACGACAAGCCGTGTGTTGTCGCCAGACGACAAGTTGCGCACATCGGAGATGCCATCGAGTTCGTTCGCTTTCACAAGCTCAACGATTTTGCCGGCCAGCGTGCCCACGCTGGTCTGATACGGCAGTTCCGTCACTTCAATGGAGAAGCGCCCCTTGGCGTCTTCAACAATGGTGGCAGTGGCGCGCATGCGGATGGAGCCGCGGCCAGTGCGGTAGGCCTCGACAATACCCGCGCGGCCAAGAATCGATGCGCCGGTCGGGAAATCAGGGCCGAGCACAAACTGCATCAAGTCATCGGGTGTGGCGTCCGGATGATCCAGAAGATGCAGCACCGCATCGATGACTTCGCCGAGATTGTGCGGCGGGATG
>CAMAVY010000197.1 GCA_945861675.1 Klebsiella pneumoniae
AACCTGCATCTTAAGCCTCGTTTGTCTTCAAACCTTGAGCACCCGCTCGCCTCTCGCAATTCCAGAGACACCGGAACGTACAACCTCTAAAACACTTAACTTCGACATCGCACCTACAAATGCATCCAGCTTCTCACTCGGCCCGGCAATCTGCACGGTGTACGACGTGGCGCTGACATCGACGATCTGCGCGCGAAAGATGTCCGACATGCGCTTGATCTCTTCCCGGGCCGCGCCTTCCGCACGCAATTTCACAAGCATCAGCTCGCGCTCGACAAAATCGAACTCCGTCAGATCGACCACACCGATGACTTCGATCAACTTGTCCAACTGCTTGGTGATCTGCTCGACCGTGCGACCATCTCCTGTCGTCGTAATCGTCATGCGCGACATCGTTGGGTCGTCAGTCGGAGCAACATTGAGCGTTTCAATGTTGAAGTTCCGTTGCGCAAACAGACCCACGACGCGCGACAGCGCACCCGCCTCGTTCTCCAACAGAATAGAGATGATTCGACGCATTCAGGTCGACTCCGTCTTGGACAACAGCATGTCGCGCATTGCCCCGCCACGAATCGCCATCGGATACACGTGCTCATCGGGGTCGACAGCAATATCCAGAAACACAAACCGTTCCTTCAGCTTCGGGCTGAATGCCTCTTCCATCGCACCCTGCATATCAGCAGGCGAAGTGACCTTGATGCCAACATGACCGAACGCCTCGGCCAGCCGCACGAAGTCAGGCAACGAGTCCTGGTAAGTGCTTTGCGAATGACGACCACCGTACTGCAGATCCTGCCACTGCTTGACCATGCCAAGCGCCTGGTTGTTCAGATTCACGACCTTGATCGGTAATCCGTACTGTTTGCAGGTCGACATCTCCTGCATGTTCATCATGAAACTGCCTTCGCCGGTCACACAGGCGACCACGGCCTGTGGAAACGCAAACTGCACGCCCATCGCCGATGGCAGACCAAACCCCATCGTTCCCAGACCGCCAGAATTGATCCAGCGTCTCGGGTCATCAAATTTGTAGTACTGCGCAGCAAACATCTGATGCTGGCCGACATCCGAAGTGATGTACGCGCTCCCCGCCGTCACTTGATACAGGCACTGAATGACCTGCTGCGGCCTGATGCGCGTCTGTTCCGACAACTGCGCGAGCATGTTGTGGTTGAGCCCGTGTTGCTGTCTCCAACCATCAATTTCACGCAGCCACGCATCAATCGCCGCGCGATCGATGCTGACACTGGCGTCCTGTAGTCGCGCTTTGACTGCCGCAACGAGATCGCGCAACACCACGCTCGCTGGACCCACGATCGGAATATCCACCCGGACAATCTTTGCTACAGAGCATGGATCGACATCGATATGGATGATCGTGGCATCCGGCGCGAACTTGGCAGGGTCGTTCGTGACACGGTCATCGAAACGCGCACCGACTGCGAGAATGACGTCCGCGGCATGCATCGCGTTGTTTGCTTCGTACGTTCCGTGCATGCCCAACATGCCCAGAAACATAGGACTCGTGGCGGGAAAAGCACCCAGACCCATGAGTGTGTTGGTCACCGGAAACCCGAGCACGCCCACGAGCTCACGCAGCGCATCGGACGCATCGCCTATTACAACGCCACCGCCGCTGTAGATCACCGGCTTCTTCGCCGCGATCAGCGCATCTGCTGCCTTGCGAATCTGCAGCGCGTGACCGCTCTGCACCGGGTTGTAGGAACGCAGCTTCACTTCGCGCGGATACAGATAAGGCGCTGTCACCGCTGGATCCGTCATGTCCTTCGGCACGTCGATCACAACGGGCCCGGGCCGACCGGTCGTAGCAATGTGAAACGCACGCTTCACGATCTCCGGAATTTCTGCGCAGCTCTTGACCATGAAGCTGTGCTTCACAACCGGCCGCGAGATTCCGACCATGTCGGTCTCTTGAAACGAGTCCGTTCCAATCAGACTGGACGGCACCTGCCCCGAAATGACCACCATGGGAATCGAGTCCATGTATGCGGTTGCGATACCGGTGATCGCGTTGGTTGCGCCTGGGCCGGAGGTCACCAGCACCACGCCGGGCCGACCCGTCGCACGCGCATAGCCGTCGGCTGCGTGGGTTGCCGCCTGCTCGTGCCGAACCAGAATGTGCTCGACGCGCTGCTGTCTGAATATCGCGTCATATATATGCAGCGCGGCACCGCCTGGGTAGCCGAAAACGTACTCGACGCCCTCATCCTGCAGAGCGCGGATGAGCATGTCACCGCCGGAAAGAAGCTCGGACATATCTGTCTGACTACCTGGGAGTATGAAATGAACTTGTTGTCTGCCGATTCGGCCCATGCGGGCGAGCAAGCAGGTCCGGGCGCGCCGTGCGGCGCCCGAGGCTGACGAAGGCATGCACAGAAAGGGCTGCGCCTCCCCAAAGGGCGACGCCCCTCAAAGGCTGCCTTCCGGAAGGGCCGCGCCTCCCCGAAGGGCCGCGCCCCCGAAGGGCCGCGCATTGTAGTCAATCGCGAAGGAATTCCGAGCGGACGCGACTGGCATTTCTGCCTTAGCTGGTATCCTTTATTGCGGGTGGACATATCCATGAGCTACCCCGACGACCCGCCGCCCCCATCACGCCCCCCAATTGGTAGGCGCGTGCCGGGCAAGTGCGACCAGATGAGAGCGAACCCCATGAGACGTGCAATCTCCCTGACTCTGACGTTGGCGCTATTCGGAGTCATCCCCTCCGCCCACGCGGCAGAAGTCTACAAATGGAAGGACGGCAATAAGGTCACTACGTACAGTCAACTGCCACCCGCCCGCGGCGTGCAGGCCCAGCGCCTGCGTACGAGCGGTACCGATGCTCAGACATTGCCTGCGACCACCACCGGTCCGGCCACATCCGCGTCCGCTCCTGCGGCCGGCGGGCAGAGCGAAACGACGCCAGGCGGCGAGACGCTGACACAGAAGAAAATTCGCGACGAACTCAATGCGCAGGAGAAAATCCGCCTCGCCAAGGTTGCGCAGGAGCGCCAGGGCCAGTGTTCCCAGGCTCGTGCACAGTTCGATCAACTGACCCAGCGCGCTCGCATGCGGGTACAGGAGACGAACGGCACCGTGCGAATCCTGCCTGAGGAAGAGCGGCAGAGCTTGATCAACGAGGCCAAAGCTCGAATCGTCGAACTCTGCACCAGCTGATCCGCCACCGGACGCGGCCGCGCCCCACGCGGCCAGCCGCACAGCTAAGCGGCGGGCTCGGACTCCATCGATCCTGGCAGGTGTCGCCAGATAAGCGCCGCGCAGCGCCCAGTCACCCGATCCCGCCGATGCGAGAAGTACAGCGCAGGCTCGGCATAGGCACATTCCGCGCTGCGGCGCACCAATTGAACGCCCAGTTCACGCAACTGCAGTTCAGCAATGAGCCGCAGATCCATCCGATAGTGGCCGGGCGACGTGGCGCTGAAAGCCGCATCGACGCTCGACCCGAAGCAACTGCGCACGGTTTCATCGACTTCATAGTGCGCGGCCGAGATCGATGGCCCAAGCCAGCAACTGATCAGCGATCCCGGTACAGCAAACGCCGCCACCGTCGCTACCAGCACGCCATTGGCCAAGCCACGCCATCCAGCATGCGCAACAGCGACCTCAAGACCATCCGTTCGCGTCATGAGGACGGGCAGGCAGTCCGCCACCATGACTGCCAGCGCCACCGACTGCAGACTCGTGATCGCGGCATCCGCCTCCTGCACGGTGCCAAGCGCATGGGAATCGATCCGGGCGACACGATTCCCATGCACCTGGCGCAACCACGCGATGTCATCTACACCCAGCGCCGTGCGTAATCGTGCGCGACTATCCGTCACAGCTGCGGCCACGTCGCCCACGTGATCACCCAGATTCAAGGTGTCGTAGGGCGCGGCGCTGGCACCGCCTCGGCGCGTAGTCATCGCCGCCGAAACGCCGAAAGGCAGTGCCCACTCGGGTTCGATACACATCCCCGCTTGGATAGCCGACCCTAACGACACACCCCGGCCAGTCAGCTCTATTGCAGATGGCCCGTCGTCAGACATTAATGACAAGCCCCAGCGACTCCGCGAGCGCAAGGAAATCGGCGGGCGGTCTGCTCACCACCTCAATGAGCGCGCCGTTTGGCACCGACCCGAACGCCAACCGATATGCGTGCAGTGCCTGCCGCGCGATACCCGGATGGCGGACACCGTAGACAGTGTCCCCGAGCAGCGGATAACCAGCATGCGCAAGATGCACACGAATCTGATGCGTTCGCCCGCTGTGCAGTCGCGCCTCGAGCAATGTTGTTCCGCCCGCGCGAGCCAGCGGCTCAAAGTCGGTCCGCGCAGGCCTGCCACCCTCGAGCCGAACGGCCATCCGTGTGCGCAGCGCTGGATGCCGGCCAATCGCTGCATCCACCGAGAACGGCCGCAGCACATCTCCACGTACGACCACCAGATAGCGCCGTTCGACTGCACGTGCAGCAAGCGCGCGAACAAACCAGGTATGGGCGTCCAGCGTTCGCCCCACGATCAACAGGCCGCTGGTGTCCTTGTCCAGACGATGCACGATCCCTGCACGTGGCAGCGCAGCCAGCTCCGGAAAGCGAAACAGCAGTCCGTTGACGAGCGTGCCATCGCGCGTGCCTGCACCTGGATGCATCACCACGCCCACTGGCTTGTCGACCACGATGACGCGGTCATCGATGTGGGCAATGCTGAACAACACCTCCTGAGCACTCTGCCAGTCCTCACGCGTGTCAGGTTCAGCCTGAATTCGCAGCGTGTCGCCACCGCGAACCCGCGTATCGCTCTCGCCCGCAACACCGTTCAACAGCAGCTGTTCGGCGCGTATCCACTGCTTCAAACGCTCTCGCGAATAGCTGCTGAACATACGTGCTGCGGCCTGGTCGAAGCGGGCGCCAGCGAGCTCGTCTGGCACCACCGCCTCCGCCTCGATCCGACTCGGAAGTGTCAGCGCCATGCCTTCATGCGACCTGCTGTGCCAGAATCGCGCGCCCCTCGTCGGTGCCAGATGTTCAGTGCCAATTCAGATGTCCCTTAGACTCATCGCGCTTGTCGGTCTGCTGCTGATTTCCGGCTGCTCTTCTTTGCCGTTCTTCGGCGATGACGCGGACCCGGCCACACCGTCCGCGTCCGAAGAAGACACCACCACCGAACAGGAACTCTACCGCACGGCGCAACAGGGTTTGCGGTCGGGCAACTACGATGAGGCAATCAAACGGCTGCAGTTGCTCGAGTCCCGCTTCCCATTCGGCCGCTACGGCGAACAGGCCCAGTTGGAAACCATCTACGCCCATTTCATGGCATTCGATGCAGACCAGGCACGCACCGCGGCGGACCGCTTCATCCGGTTGCACCCGCAACACCCGAAAGTGGACTACGCCTATTACATCAAGGGACTGGCCGCCTACAACAAAGACCGTGGCCTGCTGGACCGTCTGCTTCCGACTTCACTGGCCAAACGCGACCCAGGTGCCGCTCGTGAGTCCTTCGAGGATTTTTCCGAACTTATCCGACGGCATCCGGACAGTCCCTATGCGGCTGATGCACGCCAACGGATGCTGTTCCTGCGCAACGTGCTCGCGCAATCGGAAGTCGAAGTCGCCCGCTATTACGTGCGTCGCGGTGCGTTGATCGCGGCAGCCAATCGCGGCCGGTATGTCGCAGAGAACTACCCGCAAACGCCGGCAACCGCTGACGCGCTGGCGATTATGGTCGAGGCCTACACCCGCCTCGGCCAGGCCGATCTGGCGAACGACGCGCTCAGGGTGTTGGACTTGAACTACCCTAAGTACCCCGCGTTCGATAGCCGCGGCGACTTCGTGCTCGAAAGCGATGTCCGCAACCAGGATCGCTCATGGCTGAATCTCGTTACCTTGAATCTGCTGGACCAACCGGATCCACCGCCGCCACTGCGCGTGCAGCAGCCGGCCACCGCGATCGATGCGACAGGCGCTCCGGCTACCCCCCCGAAGGTGCCAGATGCACCGCCGAAACCCGAACACGAAGAAAGCCCAGGCTTGCTGGATCGCCTCTGGCCCTTCTAGGGTCTAACCGCATTCGGCAACGCCTCGAATGAGTCTTCAGGCAGAACTTGCCGAGCGACAGAGCCAGCAGACCGTTCGACTGCTGCGAATCTATAACTATTACCGACTGGGACTCGGCATCGCCCTGGTGGTGGGTTTCGCGAACGACGAGCAGCGGCAACTGCTCGGCGCGACCAACCCCGACATGTTTGCCGCCGTGATTGGCCTGTACGTGTTGGCCAACCTCATGCTGGCTGTCATCGCCTTTCTCGCGCGCGATGCCAGCACGCTGACCAACGAAAGTGCCTTGTTCGCGATCGTCGGCATCGATGTACTGGCGCTGCTCGCCATCATGTTTGCAAGCGGCGGCATCAGCAGTGGCCTTGCCCCGCTGACACTTGTCGCCATCGGCGCTGGTGCGATTCTCCTGACGCGACGCTTCGCGCTGTTGTTGCCTGCGATCGCTGCGATCGCCGTTCTCTATGCCGAGCTTGGACACACCATCAATCGCGACGGCGTGCAGCCTGAGTACTTTCAGGCTGCAATTCTGGGCGCGCTTTATCTTGCGACGAGCTTGGCGCTACGCGGGCTTGCAGCGCGTTTGCGCATCAGCGAAACGGAATCGCTGATGCGCGCGCTGGAAGTGCAGGATCTTGAACGCTTATCAGACACGGTCATTCAGCGGATGCGTACCGGCATTCTGGTGGTGAATCAGGAGGGTGCCATCCGCATGGCCAATAGTGCCGCGCGGCAACTGATGCGCCACACCGGCGCCAGCCCGAATGCACGCCTGCCCACCCCGCTGCTCGAGCGCCTCAATGCATGGCGCAGCGATACATTCGCGCGCGGCGAATCGTTTCAGGCGGAAGGTGCAGGACCGGAGGTGCGCGCGAACTTTTCCTCCATCCGCTCAGACGATCAGTCCGACACTATCGTGTTTCTTGAGGATCAATCGGAAGTGCAGCAGCAAGCGCAGCAGCTGAAACTCGCCGGGCTCGGCCGGCTGTCCGCAAGCATCGCGCATGAGATTCGCAATCCACTTGGCGCGATCAGCCATGCCGCGCAGTTGCTTGGCGAATCGCCGGCGCTATCAGGCCCGGATTTGCGCCTTGCGCAGATCGTCCAGGATCACTGCCGACGCATGAACACCATCATCGCCAACATGCTTGAACTGTCGCGCCGTGGTCAGCCGAACCTCGAACGCATCAAGCTGCAGGATTGGGTCATGCGCTTCGCGGCCGAGTATTGCGACGCACGTCCGGAGGCAGCAGCGCTCATCGCCGCACCGCACATCGCCGACATCACGGTGCAGTTCGACCCCGGCCAGCTGGGCCAGGTCATCACCAATCTTCTGGACAATGCCCTACGCTATTGCCGGAACGAATCAGGCAGCGTGCGCTTTGAGGGCGGCATCGATCCGCTGTCAGAACGGCCCTTTCTGCTTGTCGCCGACGACGGCCCGGGTGTCGCAGCACAGAACGTGCCGAACCTGTTCGAGCCTTTCTTCACCACCGACTCAAAGGGCACCGGGCTTGGCCTGTATATCTCGCGGGAACTATGTGAAGCCAACCAGGCGCGCCTATCCTACGTACCCGCGCTGCCAAGCGGCAGTTGCTTCCGCATTGCCTTTGCTCATTCCAAACGCGTCCTAGGCTGAACCATGCCCAACAAGCGCGCATTGATCGTCGACGACGAGCCCGACATCCGTGAACTCCTTGAGATCACGCTTGCACGCATGCACATCGACACTGTGCCGGCGGCCAGCATTGCCGAAGCCCACGCGCTGCTGCGCAAAGGTGAGTTTCAGTTGTGCCTGACGGATATGAACCTGCCTGACGGCAACGGCATCGATCTCGTGCGCCACATCAGCATCCATCATCCGCTGCTGCCGGTCGCGGTGATCACTGCTTTCGGCAGCATGGACGCAGCGATCGCAGCACTGAAGGCAGGCGCATTCGATTTCGTACAGAAGCCGGTGTATCTCGAGCAGCTGCGCAATCTGGTCGACACCGCTATGCATCTGCGCTCGACCGAAGAGACCGCAACGGTCAGCGACAACAGCCCGCTGGTCGGGGCCAGCCCGGTCATGCTTCGTCTGCGCGGCCAGATCGGCAAGCTTGCCCGGAGTCAGGCGCCGATCTATATCTCCGGCGAGTCGGGCTCTGGCAAAGAGGTCGTCGCTCGGCTCATCCACGAGCAGGGCCCGCGCAGCGACAAGCCCTTCGTCCCTGTGAACTGTGGCGCGATCCCGAGCGAACTCATGGAAAGCGAGTTCTTCGGCCATGTGAAGGGCAGCTTCACGGGCGCAAGCGGTAACAAAGAAGGTCTGTTCCAGGCGGCCCAAGGCGGCACGCTGTTTCTCGATGAAGTCGCAGACCTGCCGTTGCCCATGCAGGTGAAGCTGCTGCGCGCCATTCAGGAGAAGGCGGTGCGTTCGGTTGGCGCTGCGAAGGAACTGCCTATCGACGTGCGCATTCTCTCTGCCACGCACAAAGACCTGTCACGCGAGGTCGACAAGGGCGGCTTTCGTCAGGACCTCTATTACCGCATCAATGTCATCGAGTTGAAGGTGCCGCCACTGCGCGAACG
>CAMAVY010000198.1 GCA_945861675.1 Klebsiella pneumoniae
TACCGACATGAATCGGAATGACGTACCGACATGGCCGGAATACGCAGGCATGCGCAATTCGTGCGGCTGAAAGGCCACTGAACAGGCATGGCTGATCTATATACTCAACTTGCCCTGCACGAGAGTTAGTCCATGGCCAGATGGCTCAAGCGTTACGACATCGTTGCCGTCGTATTGCTGTTCGCACTCGCGATTCCGGCCGCGCGCTTCGAGTGGTTTTCCGCGCTCGAGGATCAAAGCCTGAGCGTGCGCCACCTTGTGCGCGCAAGTCATGAATTCCCTGACAACATTGTCTTCATCAACACGGACGAAGCGTTCTTCCGGGCATACAAGAGCTGGCCGCTTCGACGAACTGATATCGCACGCATCGTGGCCAATCTGCGCGCGCTGGGGGCCAAGGTTGTCGGCGTCGACTTGTTGTTCGACTTCCCGAGTTCGTACAACGAAGACCCCGCTGCCGCCAACACGTTGCGCAGTGCGGGAAACGTTGTCGTTGTTTCGCAGGGCGTGGTGCGGGATGGCGATCTGGCGGCGATTCACTATCCCATCCCCGCGGTCAGAGCTGTCACCTCGACCGGCTATTCGAACATTGAGTCTGCAAGCGGTGTTGTGGAGAGCATGTCACGACTGCGCATCTACCCGAATGCACGGCAGCTGCAGGAGGGCTGGCCGTTCTCGGTGCAGGTGCTGTCGAAATTCCTCGGTGTGCAGCCGCGTCTCGACGGTAACCGACTCATGCTGGGCGACCAGTCGGTCATGTTGGATCGCAACAGCAATCTGCACATCGACTTTCCATTGTTTTCGGCCGATACGCGAAGCTACAGCGAACGTCACGGCTTGAGTGCGTTGGATGTGCTGGACCTGCGCAACAAGGCACCGGATGAGCTTGAAGAACTGCGCGCGCTGGTCGGTGGCAAGCTGGTGCTGGTAGGCGACGTATCCGAGGTGTCGCATGACTATTTCGAGACTCCGATCGGCACGATGTACGGCGTGGAGATCATCGGCGCGACCATCGACTCTTTGCAGCGCGGTGGACCGCTGCAGCCCGCGCCACTGTGGCTGGACCTGTTGCTGGCGTTGCTGCTGATGGCAGGGCTCGTGTATTCGGCCAGCATTCCAAGTCCGGGCAAGCGTATTGCCTATGCGGCCATTGGCAGCGTGGCCTGGCTCGTACTCGCCATCGCGCTCTATGCGGTGGCCGGCGTCATTGTGTGGATGAGCTACATGATCATTGCCGGAACGCTCAGCTTCCTGGTGATCAATCTGCGCTACTACCTGCAGGAGCGCGATCAGAAGGCACTGATCAGAGACGCGTTCGGTCAGTACCTGTCGCCCAAGGTCGTGAACATTCTGGTCAAGGATCCATCGCGCCTGTCGCTCGGTGGCGAATGCAAGGAGATGACCGCGTTCTTCTCCGACCTCGCAGGTTTCTCGACGATCTCCGAGATGCTCTCGCCGGAAGAGCTGGTTGCACTGTTGAACGAATACCTCACCAGCATGTGCGACATCATTGCCGAGTACGACGGCACGGTGGACAAGTTCGAAGGCGACGCCATCATCGCGTTCTGGGGCGCGCCGCTCGAGCAGGCCAATCACGCCGAACTCGGCTGCCTTGCAACGATCGACATGCAGCGCTTCATGCTGGGCTATCGCAAACGCCTGCTGGAAACCGGGCAGCCGTTGTTGAACATGCGGGTGGGCGTGAATACCGGCGCGATGCTGGTTGGCAATCTGGGCTCGCGGCAACGCATGGACTACACGATCATGGGCGATGCCGTGAATCTCGCGGCGCGGCTGGAGGGCGCGAACAAGCAGTTCAATACCTGGTCCATGCTGTCCGAGCACACCTACTTGCGCGTGAAGGACATTGTCGAGGTGCGTGAACTGGACCGTATTCGCGTTATGGGTAAGCGCGAAGCGGTGACCGTGTACGAACTGTTGGAACGCAAAGGCTATCTGGCAGACCCGCAGAAGGTGTTGTTCGAACAGTACCAACTGGGCCTGGCGGCCTATCGCAAAGGCGCGTTCCGCGAGGCGTTGGCTTTGTTTCAACGTGCCGCTGTGTTGAATGACCAGGACGGCCCAACGCGCACCTACCTGCACCGCTGCGAGCAGTATCTGCGCGTGCCACCGCCATCGAACTGGGACGGTGTGTTTGAACTGGAGTCGAAGTAGTGCGGCACGCTTGCGGCGCGCCTGCTGGTAGCATCCGCGCAGCTGCTGTTGTCACCCTGTGAGGCTGAGTCGCCGATGAGTATGCGGGATCACATTCAAGCCAAGCTTGAGGCCGCGCTTCGGCCCGTCATGTTGGAAGTGCTCGATGAGAGTGCCAACCACAGCCGCGGTGCGGAAACGCACTTCAAGCTCACCGTGGTGGCCCGGAGTTTCGAGGGCGAGCGGCTGCTGGCGCGCCATCGGCAGATCAACACGCTGCTGGCCAATGAGTTGAAGCAGGGTGTGCACGCACTGGCGATGCACACGTTTACACCGCAGGAATGGGAAGCGCGCCGCGTGTCGCTCGCTTCGCCTGAATGCGCGCATGGCGAACCCCGAAGTCACTGATGTCGGTTTGGCTGGTCAACGGATACCGTTTCTGCGCGATTGCGGCACCTGCTGAACTCGTCGCGGAGATACAGACGCGTGCTGCCGCGCTCAACCTGACGGGCACAGTCCTGATCGCGAGTGAAGGCCTCAACGTTGCGTTGTTTGGCGGCAAGCCGCAGATCGAAAGCGTGCTCAGCAGCATCCAGGCGGCCATCGGCTGTGAGCTGATCGACATGCTCTGGACGCCCATGCCGCCGGCAGCTGCACCGTTTCGTCGGCTGCGGGTGCGCGAGCGATCGGAGATTGTGACGTTCGGCCAGTGTGTGCCTGCGCAGCAGGCAGGTGCGACCGACGTGCCGCCTGCGCAGTGGAACGCCATGCTGGCGCGTGCCGATGTTCGGGTGGTCGATGTGCGCAACGACTATGAAGTCCAACTGGGCACATTTGCGCGCGCGCTGAATCCGCAGACGGCAAGCTTCACCGAGTTTCGTGGCTTCGTTGAGCGGGAGTTGGTGCGGGACCTCGACCAGCCTGTTGCAATGTTCTGTACGGGCGGCATTCGCTGCGCCAAGGCCGGTGCCTGGATGCGCAGTCTGGGGTTCACCAATCTGTATCAGCTGCAGGGCGGCATTCTCGGCTACCTCAGCGATCCAGAGATCGACAAGCAGCGTTGGCAGGGCCAGTGCTTTGTCTTCGATGATCGCGTCACGCTGCCGCTCGACCAAGCCCCCGAACAAGTCAATGAAACTGGTTCAAGCCGTCGCGGTTGATTGCGGCGGCCAGCGCGGCGGCCAGTGCGGCGGCGAGCGCTGCAGTGCAATCACGCTGAGATATCGGTGATCAACGCGCATGACCGAGCGCCTGCTTGATGTCGGGCCAGATCGCTTCGAGCAGCTTGGGTTGCGCGGCGGCGGTTGGGTGGATGCCGTCACGCTGCATGAGCCTTCTGTCCAACGCGACGTCGCGCATGAGGAATGGCAGCAGCGGCACGTTGCGACTGCGAGCAACTGTTGGGAAGACCCCACGAAACGCGTTGACGTAACGGGCGCCATAGTTGGGCGGAATCTCCATCCCCACCAGCACGACTTTTGCCCGGCTCTTCAAACACAGATCGACGATGGCTTCCAGATTGGCCTGCATGCGCGCCACGGGATAGCCGCGCAGTCCATCGTTGCCGCCCAGTTCAACGATGACCAGTTGCGGTCGATGGCGCTTGAGCAGGTCTGGCAAACGCGCAAGCCCGCCACCGGTGGTTTCGCCCGAGATGCTGGCATTCGCCACGTCGACGCGCGGATTTGCATTTGCAAGTCGCTTTGCCAGTAGCGCAACCCAGCCTTGCTCGCGTTGAATACCGTATCCCGCGCTGATACTGTCTCCGAGCACTAGGACCTGTGCGCGCGCACTTTCCCGCGCGGCAGCAGGCCAGCTGTATAAGCTGCCCCACACCCCGCCGGCTAACCCAACTGACAAGCAAGCAACAGTCAGCAGATGTGACAGGAACGCTCCGGCAAAGCCCATGGATCTGATGTTGCAGGCGGAAGGCGTTTCCAAGTCGGTAACCACTGCGGTCGGAAGGCTTTCGATCCTCGAAGGTATTGACCTGTCGATCAAGCGTGGTGATGCAGTAGCAATCGTCGGCGCATCGGGTTCCGGCAAGACCACGCTGCTTGGCTTGCTCGCCGGCCTGGACATGCCGACCAGCGGTCGAATCGTGCTGGATGGCAACGAACTGTCGGCGATGAACGAAGAGCAGCGCGCGCGCGTGCGTGCGGAGTGCGTAGGGTTTGTGTTCCAGACCTTTCAATTGCTCGACAGCCTGACTGCGGTAGAGAACGTCATGTTGCCGGCTGAGCTGCGTGGTGATCGTGACGCGGCTGCACAGGCGGAGGTGTTTCTGGAACGCGTCGGGCTGTCTGCGCGCGCCACGCACTACCCACGGCAGCTGTCCGGTGGCGAGCAGCAGCGCGTGGCGATCGCGCGGGCGTTTGCGTCGCGGCCCAAGGTGCTGTTTGCCGATGAGCCTACCGGCAATCTGGACACCCGGACCGGCCAGCGCATTGCGGATCTCTTATTCGATCTCAATCGCGATGGCAGCACCACGCTGGTGCTGGTCACGCACGATGTGCGGTTGGCAGAGCGCTGCCAACGGGCGGTGACACTCGATGGCGGCGTCATCGTTGAACGTCGCGAGGCGGCAATCGATTGAGCACGTTTACCCGTGCGCTGCGGCTTGCATTGCGCCTGTTGTGGCGGGACGCACGTTCCGGTGAGTTGACCCTGCTGGGGGCAGCCCTGGTTGTTGCCGTCGGTACCGTTGCCAGCATTGGCCTGTTCGTTGACCGCCTGCAACACGCGATCCTGCAGGAGGCCGGCCAGGTGCTGGCCGCCGATCGCGTGGTCACGGCAGGAGAACCGATTCCGCAGAGCTTCGCTCAGCGTGCGGAAGCGTTGGGGCTGACGACCTCGCGCACGCTGACATTCAGCTCGATGTTGTTCGCGGGCGACAACAGTCAGCTTGCTTCCGTCAAAGCAGTGCAGCGCAACTACCCGCTGCGAGGTGACCTGATCATTGCTGATGCACCGTTCGGCACCGGTCGGAAAATTCTGCATGGCCCGGCGCCCGGCGAGGCCTGGGTCGACTCGCGTTTGTTTCCTGCGTTGCGCATCAAAGTCGGCGATGAGGTTGTGCTGGGTGTTGCAACGTTGCGCGTTGCGCGGGTATTGATCGCGGAGCCGGATCGCGGCGGCGGCTTCTTCGCGTTCGGCCCGCGCGTGCTCATCAACAATGCTGATGTCGCCGCGACGCAAGTGGTTCAACCCGGCAGCCGTGTTGGCTATCGCCTGCTCCTGGCCGGTCAGGAAGATGCGCTGGCAACGTTGCAGGCGGCGTTGGCGCCGCAACTGGGCAAGCAGTTCCAATGGCGCAGTGCCCGCGATGACAGCCCCACCATTGCGTCTGCACTGGACCGCGCCGAGAGCTTCCTGCTGCTGGGTGGTCTGCTTGCGGTGATCCTGTCCGGCATTGCCGTGGCGTTGACGGCGCACCGGTTTGCGCGGCGCCATCTCGACTATGTCGCGGTGATGAAGTCGCTGGGGCTCGGACCGCGTGGCATCGGCCAGCTGTACATCACCATGCTGTTGACGGTCGGCGTGATCGCGACAGTGCTCGGCTGTCTGTTCGGCTATGGCATTCACGAGCTTGTGTTGCTGGCAGTGCGGCAGTTGGTGCCCGTGGCCTTGCCACCCGCAGGGATCGGCGCATTCACCGTGGCGGCGGGTACCGGGCTCGTCTGTCTGTTGGCATTTGCGCTGCCGCCTGTTCTGCGCCTGCAACAGGTCTCTCCGATGCGCGTGATCCGCGGCGATCTCGCGGGTGATGGTCTGCCTGTGTGGATGAGCTACGGCGCGGGCGGGCTGGGCTGCCTGCTGCTGCTGGTCTGGTACAGCGGCAGCGTGCAGTTGACCGCCTGGGTGCTGAGTGGCGCCGCCGTGGTCGTTGTCGTGCTCATGGCGGTTGCCTGGGTGTTGTTGCGCAGTACGCGCGTGCTGGGCATGCAGGCGGGGAGTGCATGGCGACTGGCGGCGGCCGCATTGCAGCGCCGCGGCTGGGCGAGCAGTGTGCAGATCATTGTGTTTGGCATTGCAATCATGCTGTTGCTGCTGCTGACGTTGCTGCGTACATCGCTGCTGGACGAATGGCGCGCGCAGCTTCCGCCGGATGCCCCGAATCACTTTCTGCTGAACGTGATGCCCGAGGAAGTTGCGCCGGTATCGGCCATGCTGCGCGCGGAAACCGGTAAGGCGAATGCGCTGGTACCCATGATCCGCGGCCGCATCGTCGCGGTGAACTCAGTGCCGATACGCCGTTGGGTGGCGCGGCAGAAGGGCGATCAGACAGGGCCAGACCCGGACGGCGAACGCAATCTCACGTACGGCGCCACGTTTCCCGCGGGCAATGTGCTGACGGCGGGCCGCTGGTGGTCACCGGACGAGCGTGCGTCGCAGGTGTCGTTGGATGAGGAGTACGCGCGCACTGCCGGCATCGGCATCGGTGACGTGCTGCGGTTCTCGATCGCGGATCGCGACGTCACTGCGGTTGTGTCGAGTTTGCGCAAGGTCGACTGGGAGAGCTTGCGGCCGAACTTCTTCATTGTCTTTTCGCCGCACGCGATTGCCGACATGCCATCGACCTCCATGACCGCGTTTCACCTCGAGCGATCGCGCAAGGCCTTCATCGGCGCGCTGCTGACGCGTTATCCAACGATCTCTGTCATCGAAGTGGACGGCCTCATCGATCAGGTGCAGTCGATCGTTGATCGCGTTGCACTGGCTATAGAACTCGTGCTGGCGCTGGTGCTGGTCGCAGGTGGGCTGGTGCTGGTGGCATCGGTGTTGTCCACGATCGACGAGCGCGTGCGCGAACATGCGCTGTTGCGCGCGCTAGGTGCGCCGAACAAGCTGATCTTTGGCGCGCTGGCTGCCGAGTTCGCGGTGCTGGGCGCGTTGGCCGGGTTACTCGCGGCTGCGGGTTCAGAAGTCAGCTTGTTCGTGCTTCAACGTGAAGTGTTCAAGCTGGAAACGGCGTGGCATCCGTGGAGCTTTGTTGTCGGCCCGTTGATCGGCATGGCCATCATCGGCGGGCTGGGTCTGTTGGCCACCCGCACTGTGCTGACTACGCCGCCCCTCCTGGTGCTGCGTGGAGATTGAGCTGGTGCTGCGCGGAGACTGAGCTGCTGTTGCGCGGCGACTGAGCTCCGCCGCGGTGTGGGCGTGTGTGTGCGCACGCGCGCTTTTGTAGTTGTCCTTGGGACCTTTATTCCTGCGCGCAATAGCGCTGCGGCCGCGCCGCAATTCCACCCCGCACCACCACCTGCGCCGCACGGGACTTTCGCGGCTCTGCGCATACCGACCTTGATGAGCTCAACTACCTTCAATGCATGACGCGAAACGTGCCATGCGCAGGGATGGGTTGTGGCTGAGGCAATTGCAGGAAGGGAAGTGGTGGGACCACGGCTGTTCGTGATCCCGGCAGCGCTGTGTGCGGCCGCGCTGGTCGCGTGTTTCTTGATCAATGAACTGCTGCAGCTACCGGCCATGCGTGGGCAGAGCGAGGGCAGTCGGATGTTCGTGCTGGCCCAGGCGATCAACGACAGTCTGGCGGTCACGGCGCAGGAGCTTCGGCAGCGCGATGCGGTCGGATTGCACAATGCGTTGAAGCAACTGCGCGCACTGAATCATCGTGTGCGCGAGTACGCGGTGCCGGAGTTCGAGATTCTCACGGCGATTGAATTGCTGCGCGAGACAGCGCTCGACCGCCCTGAGCTGTTTGAGCAGCTGCAGCGAGAAGGCGGCCTTGCGGCGCGGCGGCTGGTGCTGCGCGGGCAGGATCTGCAGAGCATTTCGGAGCAGCGGCGGGATAGTGCGGCGAACGCGCTGATTGCTGTGCTTACCTGTGGCCTGTTGCTTGCCCTTGCCGGTATGCACTGGGGCACTACGCGACACAAGGCTGCTGGACCTGCACAACTGCTGTCTTCGACAGACCTTGCGGAACTGCTGATGGGCGAAAGTCAGGAGAGCATCTGCATCGCGGATGCTGAAGGCGTGATTCAACGCGTGAACGCAGCCTACTGCGAGCTGACGGGATACAGCCCGGCGGAAGCCGTCGGTCAGCAGCTGGACTTCAACGTCGCGCCGCGGCCCGGACAGCTGCAGGCGGCTCCCGGTCCGGCGCGCGGTGAAGCCTGGCAGGGCGACAGCTGGCGTCGCCACAAGAACGGTGAGGCCTACATGGAACATGTATCGCTGCAGCCGTTGCGCGCGCTAAACGGCGATGTGCAGCTGGTGCTGGCGCGCGCACACGCGGTCGGTTCGGGTCGTGACGTCGAGCAGTTGATTCGTTGGCAGACTGCATATTTCAGCCCACCGTGGCCGCCCATTTCAGCCGATCGTGGACAGTGTTTCAAAGCATCGTGGCCACCCATTTCAGCCTGATCGTGGACACCGTTTCAGGCTGATCATGGACACTTGATGTGCGCTGAGTGATCTCGATTGT
>CAMAVY010000199.1 GCA_945861675.1 Klebsiella pneumoniae
AGCGCTGGCAGACTGCCCTGCACAGACATGAGGTCCCGCCAGCACGCGCGACATGATCGTGGATCGTCTCCACGACCAGAACAAACCACGAGCTTGGCTTGTACAGATAATCCCGAGCAACTGCGCAGTTGCACTCAGTACAGCGATCCTTTCCCATACATCGCAAGTTCCGCCGCACGAAACTGCACGCCGTCGCCAAGCTCGGGGTCGTACATGAAGTCTGCGGGTGAAGTGCGATTCGACGTAGCGATGACTGGTTTCGGGCCGGGTGGCAATGCTTGCGCCTTTCCGAACTCTGCTTCGAGTTTCGCGACCTCCACTGCACTGAGCTTGGTCACTCGACACGGCACGCCCTTCAGATGCGGTATGCCTTGTTCGATGTCCATGAGTGACGGATCGTCGTCGCCGCTGAGTTGTGCGTCGCTGAACGTCCACATGCCGGATAGATGCGTCTTGCCCTGTCCCGACTCGGGCTTCCACCACCCGTGTGGTACCCGCACGAGACCCTTCGGCATGTTCGGTCGAATATCCGCACGCATGACGGCTTTGCCATGTCGCGTTGCGATCCACGCCCAGTCGCCGTGCGTCAGGCCATGGCCCGACGCATCTTCGGGATGAATGAACATAGTGGGTTCCGGTGCGCGCTTGCGCAGTTCGGGCACGTGGCGATGACCGGTCTGGAAGTATTCATCGTCGCGCACTCCGATGAACACCGACAACGGGTACTCGGCGTCGGGGCGCGCGGCTTCGCGGTAGTACGGCAACGGATCGAAGCCGAGTTGCTCGAGCACCGTTGAGTACAACTCCACTTTGCCGGTCGGTGTCGCAAATCCGTTTTTCTCATAGCTGCGTTCCGTGGGCATGGCGAACAGCGACAACCCTTCGTCGATCGCCTGCTGCCACGTCCTGCCACCGGGTGACAGACGATGGTCGTACAGGGCTTCGAGTGTCGGCCAGGGAAAGTGCTCGCCCATGCCGAGGCGAATGGCGAGCTCGCGCCAGAACCAGTACACGTTCCTGCATTCGCCCGGCGGCGGCATGGCTTGCTCGCTCACGCCAGCCATCATGCTCGGACGTTCAAGCCAGGCATCTCCGGGCAGCACGTAGTCCGCGAGTTGTGCCGTGGGCGTCATCATGTGCTCGTGCACCACGATGAGATCCTGATTCATCATCCCTTTGTAGATCTGTTGGGCGTTCGCGAAGCCCATCAGTGTGTTGTTGCCGAGCGAGAACAGTGCCTTCACGGGGTATGGCTTGCTCTCGGCCATGGCACGGAACAGCGACGTCGGGTTTGCCATGTAGTTGCCGCCGACAAGGTTGGCCCACTCGCGGCCCCACACTTTCTTCAGCGGCTCGCGCAGCGGCTCAAGTCCTCGGTAGGTGAAGACCGGGAACTCATCGGAGCCGAGTTGTTTCGCGCGTTGCTCAGGCGTGAGGCGCTCGTGCAGCTCAAGGTCGGTATCCGGGATCACGGCCGGATTGAATGCGGGGAAGATGTTGCCGCCGAGCACATCAAGGTTGCCGGTGAGCGCCTGTAATGCGCATTGCAGGCGAATCGCAGAGGTGCTCGACACCTGTTGATCGGTGATCGGCGACCAGGGAATGCAGGCCGGCTTCGTTGTTGCGTACATGCGTGCGGCCTGCACGATGAGTTCCGGTGCCACGCCGGTGATCTCGGCCACGCGGTCGACCGGGTACTCGCGCACACGCGCTGCGAAGGCTTCGAAGCCGTGCGTCCACTTGGCCACGAATTCCTTGTCGTAGAGCCCTTCTTCGATGATGACGTTGAGCCAACCCAGCGTCATCGCGGCGTCGGTGCCGGCGCGCAGCGGCAGCCACAGGTCTGCCGCCTCAGCGTTCTCGCTCTTGCGCGGGTCGAGCATGATGAGCTTCGCGCCCATCCCTTGCGCCACACGGATCATTTTGTATTCGGCCGTCCAGCTGTGCCGGCGCGGGTTGTGGCCGAACAGCACGATGCACTTGCTGTTCAGGATGTCGGCGCGCGGATACCAGCCGTACACCATGCGGCTCACGGCGGCGGTGTTGCCCATGCAGTAGGCGACGCCACTGATGAAATTGGTCGAGCCCAACAGGTGCATGAAGCGGCGGCACATGCCGTTATCGACGGTGGTGTTCCAGTTGCTGGTCGCTACGGCGAAGGCTTCGGGGCCGTAGGTGTCGATGACCTTGCGCAGGCGAACTGCGATGTCGTCCAGCGCGGCTTCCCAGCTCACGCGTTCCCATTCACCGGAGCCGCGCTCGCCCTTGCGCTTCAGCGGGTACATGAGGCGATCGGGATGGGCGAAGGACTTCGGTGCATAGGCACCCTTCACGCAGATCACATCGCGCAGGAATTCGTTGTCACGCGCGGAGACCTTCACGACACGATCGCCATCGACCGTTGCCGTGAGTGGGCAGAACTGATCGCAGCTTGAGCAGTGCACGTGTTTTTCGATCGGCTTGGTGTTCGACATCGAGCGTGTTCCTTCGTGGGATGGGCGGGTGTGTCGGGCGCCGTCGGCGCTGCATGGGCGTTGTTGGCTAGGGTGCGAGTGTGCGTGCGGTGGCGAGCGTTGCACCACCACTCCAATCGCTGCGCGGCTCGGCGGCCAGGCGCGCGAAGGTCCATAGCCGCACCCGCTCGTGATCCACGCCAAGCAGCCCGGCGACACGCTGTATGGTGCCCATGGGGTCGGCGTTGAGTCGATCGCGACAGTTGTAGAGATGTTGTGTCGCGTCGTAGGCGCGATCGCCGATAAACGGTTTTGGATCGATGACCAACCACGGCTGGCGCTGCGCGGCCAATACGTTGCCCGCATGCAGATCGGTGGCCAGCAGTACGTCGTCGGGTGTTGCGCGAGCGAGCGTTTCCAATAGCCGCAAGCCTTCGCGTGCCAGCCCGGCGTCGGGCCAGCGCGCGGCGTCCCTGCGCGATTCAGCAATCCAATGCGCAGTCATCGCTGACAAGGGCCTGAACGGGTGCGGGGTTGTTGGACGGCGCCAAAGGCGTCGCAGCAGATCGGCGATCACGATGTCCTGCTCAGGGTCAGCAAGTGAACGCAACGAGGTGCCCGGTTCGCAACGCTCGAGCAGCATGGCGTTGCGGGCTTCGTCGTGGGCAATGAGTTGCACGGTCGGCTCGCCCGCCCAGAAGCCAAGGCCCGCGATTTCCTGTTCCGCTTCCATGTGCGGCATGCCCAACTTGAGCACCATTAACGCGCTGTGGGGGGCCGCGCTGTGCGGGCGCGCGGCTGGTGCTACCCAAGAGCACATGCCCGTCGCAAAACGGGGCGCCGAGTTCAAGCGACCAGCGGCGCTGCAACTGCGCAATCGTTGCCGGCAGTGCCGCAAGCCAGGTCTCGCGTTCCGGGTGACCTCGACAGCTGTTCGCGAGATGAGCTGGGATCGCAATCGACTCGGACATCGGTGATCTCGTGGCGAATCGAGTCGACAGGACAATGAGTGGGTGCGCGATCTTGGCCGCGACTCTACTGATGGATGAAAGTTCGTGACAACCGTCGAGCCACCTGACGTGCTTCGCAGCGCCTTAAAGGGCCGAGCGAAGCCGGGGGCTGCATAGCATTCTTCCGTCTCAGAAGCGCATCCGTTAGCGGCCAATTGGTCTGACGGCCAGCGGGCAATGGGCGCAATGCAGACGCATACTCAAGTCGCTTAGGCATTCGCAAAATGCGTTTTCACCGAGGGCACCACGATGCGACGTTTGTACTTTCTCGTGGACGATGTGGAGATGACCGAGCAGGTGTCAGACACGCTGCATCGCGCCGGCATCACGGATTGGAACTTCCATGCCATTGCGCGCGACTCGGCAGGACTTTACAGGCACCACATTCACACAGCTACGCCATATCAGCAGCGTGATCTCGTGCACACAGGGGCGCGCTGGGCCGTCACCGCAACGATCACCGGGCTGCTCGTTTCGGCGACATTGAAGTCATTTCAGCCACTGCCGATCAGCATCGATTGGCTGATGGTCGCGTTGTTTGCGCTGATCTGCGGTTGTTTTGGCGCATGGGTCGGCGGCATGGTTGGTTTGTCTCGGGAGAACTACAAGCTGGCGCCATTTCACGAGCACCTGGTCGCTGGAAAGACACTGGTACTGGTCGATGTGCCGAAAGCGCAGTTGGCAGAAACGCGCAGATTCATGCGTGAGCGCTTTCCAGACGTCGAGTATCTCGGCGTCGACTCGACGTTCATCAATCCCTTGGAACAGCCACGGGCGTTGTACAAGCCGGCGACGCCGTGACGTAGCGTGTGCGTACTCGCACGCTGCAGGCAGGTCGTTGCGTTCCTGTCTCACGCGTCGGTCAAGCCGCGCAGGAAACGTGTCAGGAACGCATTGATCAGATCGGGCCGTTCCACTGATGGCAGGTGGGCGCAGCCTTCGAGCGTGTGCAGCTCCGAGTGCGGCAGCACTTTGGCCATGTCCGCCATGGCCCTGTTGATGCCCGGGAAGTCGAACTCGCCGGCGAGCAGCAGCACGGGCAGTTCGAGTGCCTGCAGCTTGCCGATCAGCGAAGGTCCGCGTTCAGCCACACCAACATCCCCGGCCGCCAACGCGATGCCGTTCATGTCGAGAAACAGTTTTCGCGCAGGGCCCTGCACCCGCACCCGCGCCTGCTCCGGCCCGTCCAGCCAGAGCTGCGCTTGCAAGGCGTTGACCGCCGGCACATCGCCGGTTGCTTCGGCTGCGGCGATGGCCGCCAGGCGGGTTTGCACAATGGTCGAATGTTGCGGTGCGGGTTGTTCTACACCGGTGGCGCTGGCGATGAGCACCAGGGCGCGCACGCGCGATGGCTGCAGGAACGCCGCCTGCGCCGCCAGCATGCCGCCCATGGAGCAGCCGATCAGCACGGCGCGTTCGATGCCGGCGTCGTCCATGACGTTGAGTAGATCGGTGATGGCGTTGAATGGCTCGGCGACCGCGCGCGTTGCGCCAAAGCCGCGCCGGTCGTAGGCCAGCGTGCGGTGATGCGTGTGCAGATGCTGCTGCTGGGCCGCCCACATCCTGCGGTCGGCAACGCCGGCGTGCAGGAAGATCAGCGGCTCCCCCGCACCGAGCTCGGCAACACACAGCTCGGCCTGGCTCGACTGCACGAAGTGTGTAGGCACGGATTCCATAGGCATGCTTCCCCTGCGGCTGGATGCCAGCAAAAGTCCGTCAGATGTCCAGCGGCCCGTGCTGCATGCGCGGCAACACGTGCCGCGCAACGAGCTCGCACTCTTGCACATGTGGGTAGCCTCCGAGAATGAAGGCCTCGAAGCCCATGGCCTGATAAACACGCAACTTCGCGAGTAATTGATCTGAATCGCCAGCGCTGCGTTGGTTCGCGCACGTGGGACCCGGGCCGTGGCGTGCTTCGACGTCAGCGCTGGTAGCTGTCATCGATGCAGATTCGCGCTTCGATGCGGAACAACGATGGAGGTGGAGTGCACGACGTGAGCGATGAATCGAAGCGCCCGGAAATGCGCAGTGAGACCTCGCTGTCACCGACCCCGCGCCGTCGGCGCTACGCAGCACAAGTGCCGGCGGAAGGCACCGGCGGTGTATTCACCGAGTCGTGGTTTCCCATCTGCCCGGCGTGGGAAGTGCGCGTGGGGCAGGTGCTCGGAAAGAGCTTCCTGGACGGCCGTGTGGTGGTGTATCGGGGCGAGGATGGCGTGGCGCACGTGCAGAGCGCCTGGTGTCCTCATGTCGGCGCGGACCTTGCCGTGGGTGCTGTGGTCGGCAATCACCTGCGCTGCGCCTTTCATCATTGGGAATTCGCGTCAGACGGCAGTTGTGTGCGCACGGGTATTGGCGATCCGCCGCCCGCGAATGCCTGTCTGTTTCGTTTTCCCTGCGTCGAGAAGTTCGGGCTGATCTGGGCGTTCAACGGTGCGTCGCCCTGGTGGGACATCCCGGATTTCCCGGTGCCGGAACACGATCTGGCGATCGATGTGCGTTACGACGTGCCGGTGATGCCGGTGGATCCCTGGGTCGTGTGCGCGAACACGCCCGACTGGCAACACATCAAGGTGGTGCACAGGCTCGACTTCGACAGCACAGATCTGTTCGAGCGCATCGAATGGACGAAGCACTCGATGCGCTACGCGTTCAGCGGCCGCATGGAGCACGGCACGGGGCCCGAGATCGAATACAACGTGGGCGTGTACGGCACCAGCATCTTTCATCTGCACGGCACGTTGAACGGCATGTGGTATGCGGTGATGACGGCCTTCGGCATGCCGTCACCTGGCGTCACGCAGAACTACTTTGTGCTGTGCGTGCGCAAGGGCGATGGCAGCCCTGAGAGCGACGCGCAGATCCGCATGACGCATGACTTCCTGTTCCAGCTCGGCAAGCAGATGACCAACGATGATCGACCGATCCTGCACAACATCCGCTACACGCCGGGCACGCTGACACGCGCCGATCGCGCGCTGGCGCGCTACCTCGAACTGGTGCGGCAGTTCCCGCGCTCGCACGTGTCCGAAGACTTCATCAAGTAACGCGATTCGCTTGGAGCATCAGCCATGGCCCACATCTCCCAGGTTCAGCATTTCAACGCGCCGGTCGAAAAGCAGCTGGGCTTCGCGGCAATCGTTCAGACCGGCAAGACACTGCATCTGGCGGGCATCATCGCTGTGGATGAGGCGCTGAACGTGGTCGCGCCCGGCGACCTGGCCGGCCAGATCACGCGCATCTACGACATCATGGAAGCAACGCTCGCCCTGAGTGGCGCGACGCTTCGGCATGTGGTGAACGAGCTGATCTTCGTCACCGACATCGCTGCGCTTGCGCAAGCGGGGCCGGTGCGCGTGCAGCGCTATGCCGAACACGCGTCGCCGGCAGCGACCGCAGTGCAGGTACAGGCGCTGATGTTCCCGGCCGCAATGATCGAGATTCAGGCCACGGCTGTGCTGGACTGAATCCAGCGCGCAGGAATGGGCCTGGCGACCGCGTAGATCTGAGTGAACATGCGTCATATGAGCAGCGGCGTCGATGTTCATCACCGCGGCGCTGCTCGGGCATCGGCGCATGGCGACCACGGCTCGCCATGCGCACCTGCATGGATCGCTTCTTGCTGGCTGCGGCGGCGCGCATCGCTGCACGCGTCGATGGTTGGTCTGTACCGCAGCGACGGCGTTGTCGAACGCCGCCGTGAGCGATCGTCGGATTCGAACACTTGCGCTCACTGGCCGCGCTCGCGCGCATGGCCACTATGGAGTCACGGCGCGCCGTTGCAGGTGCACCGCGCGCGGATGTCGGCAATCAACATCGCTATCGCCGGCATCGCCCCGAAGAGACTGTGCTGTACCCGCTGATCGCGGCAAGCCGCAGCGCATTCCTTAGCCTGTTGCGCAGCCTCAACGGCTGCAGGCATTCGACCACTGCATTTCCCCGTCGGGCTGCTCTCGCAGTACTCGGCACATGTCTCAGAGGCGCCGTTTGAAACGCCTGTGCTCCCAGGAACCCGACCAGGAGGGCACTCGCGAGGTGAACCAGAACGGCACGACGCATAGGGTTTTCAAACGGCATCTGTGTCGGATGTGCCGAGTACTGCGCGAGCAGCCGGTGATGCCGAAGTTGTAGTCCTGCACGGCGAGACTGAAGACCCCGTGCGGTCGCGGGCGTCAGCGAACAGTCTGCGAATCCGTGCGAACGACGAACGCCGGCCGGAAGACGAGCGTGGAATGCCGATGTGTTTTCCACACCTCGCGCAGAACCTGCGGCGCAAGCATCGCGCCAGAGCTCGCGTGCAGGTCAGGCTTGTTGTTGGTCTTTCAACGAACCCCGCAAATTTTCCGCCGCCCTCAACCTGCCCCGGGTTCCTAGACGCAACACGAGATCAGCTTCCGCGCGCATTCCCCAAGCCCGAAGGCGCTCAACACGACAACGAACGCGTAGAGTCAGGAGGTGATCAACCCAGATTAGAACCCAGGTCACCAGCTCCAGCCATGAGTCCGACAGTCTTCCGAGAGCGCGGGTACCGGTTCCACTTCTTCTCCCGGGAAGAATCGCGAATGCATGTCCACGTCCTGTCTGGCCAAGGCGAGGCCAAGTATTGGCTTGAACCGCAGCTGGATCTGGCGAAAATTTCAAACTGTCCCAGACCGAACTGCGGGAAGTCGAACAGATAATTGAGGCGCACTTCGATGAGCTCAAGACCGCTTGGAACGCTCACTTCGGCAGTTGAAGTGACGAACGTCTCTGGCCACGGGATATGGCTACTGGCGGGAGACGAAGAGCTATTCCTTTCATACGAAGACTTTCCCTGGTTTCTAGAGGCCCCAATCGGGCAAGTCACACACGTCACTGAACCATCCCCCGGCCACTATTACTGGCCCGACCTTGATATCGACTTAGGTCTAGAAACGATCCGACATCCGGATAGGTTCCCACTGAAGGCGAAGTGATGGCCAGCGGTAACTACTCGCCCCCCTTTTTTTGCTTGACAGCGCAGCGGCTCGTCCCTACGCTTTGATCTCGCTTGGCATGTCGCAGGAACGAGATCGCGATGACCCGCTGGTTTGGCTCGAAGGCGACGTCGGGATTGTGTCAGCCGCTGATC
>CAMAVY010000200.1 GCA_945861675.1 Klebsiella pneumoniae
TGGCCGTCGCGAGTGCAGGCGCCTGGCTCCAGGCAGGTTGTCCGAGCACGCTGCAGAACGCGCGCCATTGCGCATCTGTCATGCAGGCAATGGCTACCCAACGTTCGCCCGCAGTGCCTTCACCCTTGGCGATGCAGGGATACACGCCATGCGGCGCGGCCGCGTCGTAGGGCAGCGTATTGCCGGTGGGCTCGGCGGCGTGATTGTTGGCAAACAGGTCGAGCAACTGCGGCCCGAGGAAATTCACGCCCACCTCGAACTGCGACATATCCACGCGCTGGCCGCGCCCGGTGCGCCGTCGGGCATCCACCGCCGCCAGCAGCGCGACTGCAGCGTGCAGTCCTGCCTGATGGTCGTTGTACGACACGCCAATGCCGATATCTTCGCGGCCGGGCACGCTTGTCAGCCGCGTGAGCCCGGAAATCGCATGGATCGTGGGTGCGAATGTCACGAAGCCGGACCAGGGGCCACCTTCGCCCATGCCCGACATCTGCGCGTAGATCACCTTGGGATTGTGCTTGCTCACCTCGTCGTAGCCGACACCCCAGCGGTTCAATACGCCGACAGCGAAGTTGTCGATCACGATGTCGGCCTGTTCGCACAGTCTTCTGCACAGCGCCTTTGCGTCGGCGTTGGTCATGTCGAGTGCCAGCGCGCGTTTGTTGCGGTTCCACATCAGGTAGTAGGGATGTTCAGGGCTGTTGGTGGTGACGGCGCGCACATGTGAATTCACCTTCACCACGTCTGCGCCCATGTCGGCCAGTGCGCGTGTGCAGAACGGCCCCGCCAGCACGTGAGTGAAGTCGAGTACGCGCAGACCTTCGAGCGGTCGCCTGGCGGCGCCGCCTGCAGAGGCTGCTCCACCTGCAGAGGTTGCGCCGCCGCCGGCGTGTGCGGCCGGCGGCACCGTGCTCAGTTCGGCCAGCAGTTCTGCCAGAAGGGCGGCGGCGTCTTGTGTGGATGAATCGCGGTGCTGCCAGGGCGTATCCGACAACAGGTAGGGCGCGCCCGGTCCACGCACCGTGGCGTTGCCGACGCGGTAGGGCACCCACCAGTTGCGCGCCGTAAGCTGCGGGTTGTCGCGCAACCGGTCGATAGGCAATACCCAGCCGTAGGGCGTGTGCCGCGACTGTGCTTCGTAGAACAGCGGCTCAGCATCTTTGTTGGCGACCCAGCGCCGCAGCACGTCCATGATGCGGGCGTTGTAGAGCGCAGCGTTCTCGGGCTCTGAGTATTTCGGATCGAGCAGGTCCTCCTGCACGCCTTCTTCGATGAACCACGCGAGCTGGTTGTCGTAGTTCGGTGTGGGCGTGACCATCATGGCGCCGTTGCGGGTCGGCACCACTTCGTACACCAGCGTCCAGTTGGTGCCACCCTGGCGCGGCAACACGCGGTTGCGCCCAAGTCTCTCGCTGTACTGCGCGAACATCAGTACGTGCTCGATGCAGGCGGCAATGCATTCATGCACCGGCACGCCGACGCGCTGGCCCTCGCCTGTCTGGCGTGCGTGACGCAGCGCCGACAATGCCGCGATGGCGGCGTAGGACCCTGCGGTCATGAAGTTCAGTTCGCCGAAGGTCTTCAGCGGCGTGGTGTCCGGTGTGCCGGTCGTGGCAACAATGCCACCCAGTGCGCCGGCAATGAGGTCAGGCGCGAGCAGGTCGCGCCAGGGACCGGTGTCGCCGAACGAACTCACCGCGACAACGACCTGGCTTGGGCGCGCTGCACGCGCAGCAGCGAAGTCGATGAGATCGACACCGAATGCGCCGTCGCAGGTGATGACCACGTCGGCCTGTTCAACGAGCTGTTGCAGCTGCACGACGCTGCCCGTGCGGCCTGGGTCAATGGTGACGAAGCGACGGCTGCTGGCGAAAAACGCATGCCATAGCGAACTGCCGTCGTCGGCTGCATGCGGCCCGCGCTGTCGCAGTGGATCGCCACCGGGTGGTTCAGGACGCAGCATGTCCGCACCGAGGTCGGACAGCAGCTTGGCGCCGTAGATGCCGCGCTCATCCGTCAAGTCGACGATGCGCACACCTGCAAGCGGTCCACTCGAACTCATGGGGCATCCTTAAGTACTGAATTGAGGGGCGCGAGTTAGCCGCAACTGGCGCGCACAGGGAAGCGGTCCAGGGTGCGCACGTGGTACATACGATGCGAACCACTGTGCATATCGTCGGGAGACTTCCATGGAACTGAAAGACAAGGTGGCCATCGTCACAGGTGCGGGCTCGGGTATCGGCCGCGCACTGGCGCTGGCGATTGCGAAGGCCGGTGCGCGCGCAGTGGTGTGTACGGACATGCACGCGGCCAATGCCGAGGAGACCGCGAAGTTGATTGGCGCGCAGGCGACTTCGCTGGCACTCGATGTTGCAGATGAACAAGCCATCGAAGCTGCCGTGGCGGCGACCGAAGCCCAGTTCGGCGCGGTGGATCTGTTCGTATCGAACGCGGGCTACGGGCGCGCGGGCGGGCTCAACCTGCCCACGTCCGAGTGGCAGAAGATGATGAATGTGCATGCATTCGCGCATCTCTCGGCAGCACGTGCCGTCATCCCAGGCATGGTTGCGCGCGGAGGCGGCTATCTGTTGTCGACGGCATCGGCAGCGGGCTTGTTGACGCAGATCGACTCGGGCCCGTATGCGTTGTCGAAACACGCCGCTGTGGCGTTCGCGGAGTGGGTGTCGATCAACTATGGCGAGCAGGGTATCGGCGTTTCCGTGCTCTGCCCGCAAGCTGTGCGCACGAACATTCTCGGGCCGCGTGCGGCCGCCAGCACTACGAATGCCCCCGCAGCGCGAAGGGGCAGCCAGGCATCAGGCGATGGCATCCTTGAACCGTCGGTCGTGGCCGATGCGTGCCTTGATGCAATTCGCGAAGACCGTTTTCTGGTGCTGCCGCATCCTGAGGTCGCAACCTACTTCAAGCGCAAGGCCGATGACTACGATCGCTGGCTTGGCGGCATGCGCCGTTTTCGCCGCAAGCTGATCGGCAGCTGATTGACAGCTGGCCGCCATTACCGCGGAGGAAACAGAACATGGCAAAGGTGCGGTGCGTGACCGAGATGGGCATGGGCGTGGACGTGCATGGACGCGATTACACAAAGGCCGCGAAACGCGCCGTGTCTGATGCCATCCGGCACAGCAGCCTGGGTTTCTTCCGTCTGCTTGGGCGCGGCATTGACGAGATGCTGGTCGATGTGACGATCGGCATTCCCGAACCCGACAAGGTCGATACCGCAGCGGTCGCAGCCGAACTGCCCTACGGCACGGTGACCGTGCAATGTGTTGTGGGTGGTCTGGAGATTCCGTCCGGCGGCGGCAGCGATGCCATCGTCATGGCCAACGCTGCCGTGCTGGTGAGCTTCGACGATAAGGTGGCGTAGCTCACCGGCACCTGACCGATTGCGCGCTCAGCTTCAGCGTGGCGTCGGCGCCGAAATGGGCGTGTGGCTCGGTCTTGCGCGGCCGTCGCCCGTTCCTTCGGTTCGACGGCCAGGCCGATCAGGACCGCAATGATGGCACCCGCGGCGTTGTCGAGTGCGGCGTCATCCAGCTCGACTGCGGCGTTCGGAGTTGCGCTGGTCTTTTTGTTTGTTCATCTGTGTTGTTCCAGGGGTGGCTTGCAGTGGTCAGATGCGCTGCGATGCCGCACGAGTAAATGCATCGCATCCGTGACTATCGACAGGCGGTCGGTGCGGAACGTGTGGCGCGAAGGGCAGGGCCATGTCGCTCTGTTCGTGCAGCCTGCGGCACGTTGATGCGGGACTCGAAAAGGCGACCAATGCACGGTGCTGCAACGCTATAGTCCTGCGCAGTCAGGCTCTTTCGCCAACCTCGCCGAGCACTCGATGACGCCTTCCGATCCCATCGGTCGCTCGGCCTTGCGCAAGGCGTCCTGGCGTCTGTTGCCGTTGATCGGGCTCGGCTACGGCATTGCCTACATGGACCGCGTCAACATCAGCTTCGCGTCGTTGCAGATGAACGATGACCTGCAGTTCAGCGCGGCGGTGTATGGCTTGGGCGGCGGCCTGTTCTTCCTCAGCTATGCGCTGCTGGAAGTGCCATCCAATCTGATGCTGATGCGTTTTGGAGCGCGGCGCTGGATCGCCCGCATCATGTTCACCTGGGGCGTGATCGCGATCGGCATGATGTTCGTGCGCACGCCCATGCAGTTCTACGTCATGCGTTTCCTGCTGGGTGCAGCGGAGGCAGGCTTCTTTCCAGGCGTGGTCTTCTACCTCATGCACTGGTTTCCTGCCGAGCAGCGTGGCCGCGCCATCAGTCGTTTCTACATCGCGTTGCCGTTGAGCTCGGCGGTGATGGGCGCGGTCGCGGGCGCGCTGCTGGGCCTGCGCGGCACATTGGGGCTGGCCGGTTGGCAGTGGTTGTTTCTGGTCGAGGGACTGCCGGCCGTTCTGCTGAGCTTCGTCGTGTTGAAGTTTCTACCCGATGGTCCGGCCACTGCGCCCTGGCTTACTGAACCCGAGCGCGAATGGCTCGCGCAGAGTCTGGAAGCAGACAAGACGAGTCATGGCGCGCAGCCGGATCATGGCGTGCTGCGCGCTCTGGCCAATCCGTTGGTGCTGCTGCTGGGCGTCGCCAACATCTGCATTCTCGGATCGTCCTACGCGTTCACTTTGTCGGCGCCGGCCATCCTGATGGCGGCCACGCAGCTCGATGCCATGCATGTTGGTTACCTCACCGCGTGCGTGGCGTTGGTTTCGGCGCTCGGCATGGTGCTTGCCGGTTGGCATTCGGATCGCCGGCGCGAACGTTATCTGCATGTGGTCGTGTACCTGCTGCTGCTGGCCGCTGCGTTCCTGACGCTGCGCCTGGGCACGGTGCCCTGGCTCTTGGTCACGGCCTACGCCGTGACGGTGCTTGCCGGCAACGCAAACCAGACGGTGTTCTGGCTGATTCCCAGCGATGTGCTGCACGGCAGATCGGCGGCCGCCGGTGTGGCAGCAATCGGCTCGATCGGCATGATTGGTTCATTCGTAGGCCCGTATGCATGGGGTGTCGCGAAGGATGCGACCGGCAGCTTCGACCTGGGCCTGCTGACGCTGTCCTGTGCGTTCTTCGTTGCCGCAGCCATCATTCTGGGGTTGCGCTGGCACAGCAGACGGGTGCTCGATCGGCAGATCTGAATTCGGAGTTCTGCACCATGGGGTCCAGTTGCGGCCGGCTGTTGTCGTCGATGCTGATGCGGTCGATTCTGAATCGCTCGTTGCTGATGTTCGTGCTGTGGCAGCCGGGGGTTGCGCGGGCACAGGACAACAGTGCGTTGATCGCAAGCACGCCAGACCGGCTGGCAGCGTTCATTCGCATCGACACCACGAATCCGCCTGGCAATGAGTCAGCCGCAGTCGACTTTCTGGCCAACATCCTCAAGGCCGAGGGCATTGCCTTCGAAACCGGGGAGTCGGCGCCAGGCCGCGGCAACCTGTGGGCGCGCATCAAGGGTGGCCGTGAGCCGGCGCTGATCCTGCTCAATCACACCGATGTGGTGCCGGCGGATGCGACGCGCTGGCGGCAACCACCGTTGTCAGGCGCGGTCGTCGATGGGCAGGTCTGGGGTCGTGGTGCGCTGGACATGAAGAGCATTGGCATCGTGCAACTGCAGGCCTTCATCGCCCTGCACCGCAGCGGCAGAACGCCGAACCGCGACGTGCTGTTCGTGGCGACTGCCGACGAAGAAGCCGGCGGAGCATTCGGCGCGGGCTGGTTGGTGCGCGAGCACCCTGAACTGTTCCGCAAAGGCGCGTTCCTGCTCAATGAGGGCGGTGCCGGTGCGCGCTACGCGAAAGCGACGCCGGTGATTTCCATCGAAACCACGCAGAAGGTGCCGCTGTGGTTGCGTCTGCGTGTCGATGGCCCGCCGAGTCATGGCGCAGTGCCGCGTGTCGAGACCGCGGTGACCCGGCTCGTGCGTGCGCTTGCGCGGCTGGATGGCTATTCGTTCGCGCCGCGGGTGTTGCCTGTTGTGCAGCAGTACGCAACCGGCGTCGCCGATCTGCAGACCAGCGAACTGGTGCCGCGCTTCAAAGATCTTGCAAGCAGCATCAAGGATCCGGAGTTCATGCTGGCGTTGCAGATCGCGCAGCCCGGCATGCAGGCGGCGCTGCGCAATACCTGTTCCATGACGCGCCTTGGCGCAAGTGACAAGATCAACGTTGTGCCGACCAACGCTTGGGCGGAGCTCGATTGTCGGTTGCTGCCCGACCAATCGCCCACAGCGTTCATCGAAGAACTGCGCACGCTCATGAATGAGCCGCGGTTGAACATCGATACCATTTTGTCGTTCACACCGGCAGAGTCGTCCACGAGCACTCTGCTGTACGAACAGATGAAACGCACGATGACGCGCGAGTTCCCGGACGCGCTGGTGCTGCCGCGGTTGTCGGTTGGCTTCACAGACAGCCATTTCTTTCGCGACATCGGCATTCAGGCCTACGGTTTCGCTCCGTTTGTGATGGATGCGAACGCCTACGGCGCGGGCGAGGGCGCACATGGCAACAACGAACGCATTTCAGTTGAGAATCTCACGCGTGGTGCGCGGCTGATGATCGAGCTGGTGGATGAGTTCACCCGTTGAGCTGGCAGGAGCTGTCATGCAGGTACGCACATCTGCCTACGCCTACGCCTGCGTCACAGGACCGGTAAATCAGATCGGTGGTGGCCCATGCCGGTCATTCAGCAGCCAGCCAATCATCGGCAGATGCGCGCGCCCGTTGAACACGTCGCCATCGACAAGGTAGGACGGCGCTTGCGACAGGCCGGCCGCAGTCAGTTGGGTTTGCAGCGCGGCAAGTGCTGTGGATCCTGAGTGTGCGGCGAATTCTGCGTAGCCTTCTGCATCGGCGCCTGCAGCTGCAACGATGGCGGCGATTGCACTCAGCGATGCCAATGCAATGGGTTCGCCGTGCGTGAAATAGCTGCTGAATACGCCGTCGATGTAGCGTGCCTGCGCAGCGCGCGCGGTGCGTTTGACCCACAGCAATCCGATGGCGGCCAGACTGCTGTCGTCGTTGCGGCCCGCGCGCCCGAGCGGCAGGCCGCGCAACGCGGCGTAGCGTTGCAGATCGCGTTCGTAGTACTCGGCGCGCATGTGCCGATGCCGTGTGCCGCGATCATCGGCTGCAGTCGCGCTACGCGGTCCGACCGGCGCGCGTGTAACCACTGGCAACCAGTCGGCCGCGAGGCCAAGTTCTGCCTCAAGGGCGCGCGTGGGTTGCACCGCCAGCCAGGCCTGCGGTGACTTGAAGTCGATGCACACCGTCAGGCGTGACGTGGGCGCGAATGCGCCGTCCTCACTCATGCGCCTGCACCGGCTGGCAGCATGCGTGTGTAGGCCACGTCGGGTGCCGCACCCCGCGCGCCTTCCAGCTTCCAACGGATGGTTGGCAGGTGCTCGCGGCCGAAGAAGAGCTCGCCATCGAGTACGTAGGTCGGCACACCAAAGATGCCCGCATCGAAGATCAACGGCTGTGTCGCGTTCAGGAATACTCGGCCCTCGCCCTGCAGATAGTCCCGCATCCCGGCCGCATTGGCGCCGGCTTCAACCAGCGCGGCCATGACGACGTTGATATCTTCGATGTCGAGTTCGCGGCGCCAGAAGGGTTCGTACACAAGCTGCGAATAGCGGCGCAGCACGGCAGAACCATTCGCCTTGGCCCACTGCATGCCGATGCCTGCAAGCGACGAATCCCAGATCTTCGTCGTGCCGCGCAGCGTGTAGTTCATGAGCTTCGCGTAGCGTCGGGCATCGTGGTAGGCGTAGCGCACGCCTGACCATTGCTCCGGGGTGCGATTGCTCTCGGCCACCTTGCCGCTGTCGTCCAGCCGCGCGGAGCCCAAGTAGCTGGGGATATCCAGAATCAGCGGCCGCCAGTCGATTTCGATGCCCAGCGCATCGGCAAGCGCATAGGTCGGGTCCTTGGCGATGAAGGCGTACGGGCTCTTGTAGTCGATGTAGACAATGAGCCGGCTGCCGTCGTCCGGCTGTAACGGGTCGAACGCATTGGGCATGGGCACGCGCATAAACGGTCCACGAGGCGGGGTGTGCGGCGAAGTATCACGGAAACATGCGGGCCTGACGCGCGGGTACCTGTCACGTTTGTCGATGTTCGTGCGTCTTTAAGGCAATCCGTGCGCGCATCTGCGCCGCGCGGTTCATCTGTGGAGGGCCTGCCCGTGCTGACGTTTCTGCTCAATCGCCAACTGGACGGCTTTGCCAAGCGCTATGGCTATGATGTGGGCTACATGCGCGCGATCGCAGCTGTGGACCCGATGGCCCTGGCAAGGTTTGGACTCATCAATGCCATGAGGTAACTACTCGCCCCCCACGGACGAGTAGATCTCTCCGGACATTGCCATCTGGATGGCGACGAGGGGGTTGTATCCGCGGTTGGCCATTGTTTGCAGGTAGCTGGAGATGCGGCAGTAGGCTTCTGCGTACTCGCGCTTGCGGAAG
>CAMAVY010000201.1 GCA_945861675.1 Klebsiella pneumoniae
TGCCGTTCACGAACGCTTCGGGTAACGCAGACCAGGAGACCGTGACAGTGAACGCGGGTGAATCGCACTCTGCGGGTATCGAACTGGAGACCACCTGGTATCCGATCGAAGAACTCGAGCTGAAGTTCAACGTGGGCTACCTGAAGGCCGAGTACGACGAGTTCGAATTCGACCCGACGCCGAACACTGCTGTGACCGGTGTGGTCGACTTCTCGGACCTCGACATTCCGTTTGCACCTGAGTGGAACGGAAGCGTGGCAGCGACCTACAGCTACCCGATGATGGGTGGCAATCTGTCGGTCAACGTCAACGCCAGCTACCAGGGTGAGGCAGAAACCAGCCCGTTCGATCCGAACGCTGCGGCTCGCCCGGACGGTGCGCTTGGCCTGAGCCAGGTGCGTCAGCCGACCAACAGTTCGATCGAAAAGCACCTTCTGGTGAACTCGTCGATCACGTACAACAGTGCGGACGACCGTTGGAAGCTCTCGGTCTACGGCAGGAACCTGACCGACCAGACCTACCGTGCGACCTCGAACTCGGTGGCAGCACTGTGGAACTTCACCCAGTACGGCGCACCGCGTGAGTTGGGTCTTGAGCTGTCGGTGAACATGCACTGACCGAGCCGTAAAGCAGGCGGTGCGCGCAATCGGCGCACCGTTCTGCGGTGATCAGGAAGCGCCTGCGTTCGTGATGAATGCAGGCGCTTTTTTTATTGCTTTCTTCAGTTCGGCTTCGCGTCAACCATCGCCTGAAGCCGCAGGCCAATCAGGCCTGCACGAGTTCCAGATACGAGTCTTCGAAGTACACAAACGCCACATCGCCGCCCGGCGGAAATGCCTGGCGCGTTGCGGCTTCTGTCTTCGCCTTGTCGATGGCGCCCAGACGGAAGTGCGTGTAACCCGCTTCGGCAAAGATGTCTTCGCTGAAACGCGGCGACAAACCGGCAATCGGACTGTGCAACAGACCAATCGACACGCCCGGCGACTCGCGCGACAACAGCTCAACGCGACCAATGCCGTGGAAGTCTTCGCTTTCGCCATGCAGCGGCTGCAGCCCGAAATGCGTGCCATAGGCTGCACGGATCCGCGCGATATCCGCTGTCGCAGTCCACACGTAAACGCGGTGATTGGCAGCGGCTGACGCTGCGGTTGCGCCATATTCGTATTGTTGGCCGCTGGGCGAGCTGAGCAGTACCCAGGCACGTTTGCCAGCTTCGAACTCGGCGGCTGCCGCGGTGTCGACGCTGATGAGATCGCGCGCGCGCAGCGTCTTGAACGTGGCAATCGCATCGCGATGCGTCAGGCGGAACACCGTATCGCCCTGGCGCGGACCTGGTGTGGCGGGCCGCGGTGCAGCGGTGTAGGACGTGAAGTTGTCCTGCTCGATGTAATCCACATCGCCGCGTTCACCGCGTTGCCAGATGTACTGCCGGCCCACGCCCTCGTAGAAATTCTCGATCTGCGGCCGGAAGCCCAGCACCTTGAGAAACTCGAGATTGCGCGCCAGCACGCCAGTAATCGGCACGCCGCGCTGATCGACGCCGGCAGGCGGCGCCGCTTCGATGATGGTGATGCCGTAGTGGGCAATGGATGGCGTTCCCATGCTCACGGCCCGCCCTTGATGGCAATGGTCTGGCCCGTCATCCAGGACGATGCGTCGGACGCGAGATACACAACAGCGGGCGCAATGTCTTCCGGCGTGCCGACACGGCCGAGCGGAATGTTGAAGCGCTTGCCCAGTTCGGGAATGTCTTTCTCTTCCAGCTTCAGGAATTCCATGAACACTTCTGTGGGAATGGGGCCGGGCGACACGCCATTCACGCGGATGTTGTACTGCGCCAGTTCCACCGCCAGCGTTTGCGTAAGGTTGTTCACGCCACTTTTGGCAACGGCATAGGGGCCGTTGAATGGCGATGCGTTGCCGGCGGCCACCGAAGAAATGTTGATGATGCGACCGCCACCGTGGTCTTTCATGATCAGCGCGGCGGCCTGTGCGCCAGTCCAGACGGCCTTGAGATTCAGGTTCAGTTGGAAATCCCACTGCTTTTCCGGCATCTCGAGGAACGTGCGCGGCACGCGATCATCGGCGCCGCCGGCATTGCTGACCCAGATGTCCAGACGCCCCATGCTTTCGAAGGCCTGTTTTGCCAAGGCCTGCACCTGGTCGATCTGCATCACGTCGGTCTTTACCGCCAGTGCGCGGCGGCCAAGCGCGCGGATTTTCACTGCAACTGCTTCGACTTCATTCAAGCGTCGCGCCGCGAGTACGACGTCTGCGCCGGCCTCTGCGAGGCCAAGTGCGATACCTTCGCCAATGCCTCGGCCCGCGCCGGTGACGACCGCCACCTGCCCCTGCAACCCGAACCGTTCAAGCACTGCCATAGCATTCTCCTGTTCTTAAGAAACCGATCTTGAGATGGGTAATTCTGAAAGGGCCGAAACTTAACACGTAGCTTTGGATTGCCAACGTGCTTCCCGAACTCACACCTGCCTTGATTGCATTCATTGCGCAGCACCGCGAACGCACGGCAGATGAACTGCTGCTGCGCACCCAACCCATGCCCGGTGTGCCCATGGCTTTCGTGGCGCAGCAGGTTCAGGCGCGGCGCGAATTGCGTTCGAAGTTGCCCAGCTGGGTGGCCAACGAGCAACTGCTGTTTCCAGCGCGTGTGTCGCAGGAGCAGGCATCGTCGGAAGCCACGGCGCTGTACAAGGCGGCGACGATTGGCGACTACCTCCTGCGAGCCCGGATCCCGGCGCGGCGCTTCGCCGATATCACCTGTGGTTTTGGTGTGGATGCCGTTGCACTGGCTCAACAGTTTTCTGCAGGTGTGTTGTGTGAACGCGATGCCGATCTTGCCGCGGTGTGTGCGTTCAACATTGCCGCACTGGGGCACGCCGGGCGGCTGCAGGTGCGGGCAGAGGATGGCGTTACGTGGCTGAGTACGCAGCCGGATGACAGCTTTGACCTGATCTATCTCGACCCCGCACGGCGCGACAATGCAGCGCGGCGCGTGTCTGCATTGGCGGATTGTGTGCCCGATGTGCTGCAGCTGTTGCCGCTGCTGTTGCGCAAGGCGTCGGTGGTATTGCTGAAGGCAGCGCCGATGCTCGACATCGATCTGGCGTGCAGGCAGCTTGCAGCCGCTGTGCCTGATGGCACGAGCAACGCAGCCGGCATCAAGCCGCGCGTTGCCGAAGTGCACGTGGTCGCGAGTGCCGGCGACTGCAAGGAACTGCTGTTCATCATCGAACGCTGCCATGCGGCGGAGCCGCTGCCGAATGCTGAACTGACAATCGTAGCGGTGGAGCTGCAAGCGGACGCGCCGCCACACAGGTTCGCGTTCACCCGCAGCGAAGAACGCGCCGCGGAAGCAGCACTGGGGATGCCGGAGGCCTACCTGTACGAGCCACACGCCGCGTTGACCAAAGCGGGCGCGTTTCGCCTCGTGGGGCAGCGCTATGACTTGCGCAAGCTGCACGCGAATACGCATCTGTACACGTCGGAAGTCTTGCGTAGTGATTTCCCTGGCCGGATCTTCGCGATTGAAGCGCGCGGCCCGAACACTGCGCGCGCTGCACGGGCGCTGTTTGCGGATGGCCGCGCCATGGTGATGGCGCGCAACGCTGGCGCATCAGCCGATGTGCTGCGAACCCGGCTCGGCTTGCGCGATGGTGGTGACGCCTTTGCCATTGCCTGCATGACTGCAGACGGTCAGATCGCGCTCATGCGCGCGCGCCGGATCGCCGGCCCAACGCTGCGCTGATACAACTGAAACATTCGGGCCAGCGCCGCGACATGCTGCAGATACACGCAGCGCCGAAGCTCCATCACACAGGCGTCTGGTCGGCAACCTGTGCGCAGAACATATAGCCAACACCGCGCACGGTACGCAGCACCACAGGCTTCTGGGGGTCCGGTTCGATCTTCTTGCGCAAACGCGTGATGCGCAGATCGATTGAGCGGTCGAATGGATCAAGATCGCGATGGCTGGTGACCTGCAGCAGCCAATCGCGAGTGAGTGGGCGGTCCGGATGTTCAGCGAACACTTTGAGCAGGTCGAACTCGGTCGCGGTCAGTGGCTCGGTGCTGCCGTCCGCTGCCTGCAGGATGTGTTGTTGGAGATCGAGCAGCCAGCGCCCCATCCGGACAGTGTTGGGGGGCTGATCGGCGCTTGGATGGTCGGTCGCCTGCGCAGCTGTCTGCAAACGCCGCAGCACGCTCTTCACGCGTGCCAGCAGTTCACGCGGATCGAACGGCTTGACGATGTAATCGTCGGCGCCGGTTTCCAAGCCGACAATGCGGTCGACCGTGTCCTGCTTTGCGGTCACCATGATCACGCCCAGTTGCGGCCAGCGTTCGCGCATGCGGCGCGCGAGCACGAAGCCATCTTCGCCGGGCATGCGGATATCGAGCAGCACGAGGTCGATCGCGTGGTTTTCCAGCACATGCCACATCGCGCTGCCGCCATCAGCTTCGTGCACCTGCAGACCCTCGCGTTGCAGATAGGCCGCCAGCGCGGCGCGCTGCAGCGCCTCGTCTTCGACAACGAGAATGGAAGGCTCGGACGCGCGGTTCGGCATGCCGGGGCTGCACTGTGAAGGAAGGCGGGATGCTAGCACCGGCGTTCAAAGACACGCTGCCGTCGCACAACTCGGCGGGCTTCGAGGCCCAGGTCGATCGCGAACTGGCGCGGGAACTGCTGCAGCTGATTGGGAATACCCAATACCTGGCACATGTGGGATGGCTGGTCATGGCCGTGCTGGCCTGGGGGCTCGGTGTGAGCTTGCCGGTATTGGCGGGCTGTGTGGCGGTGTACACAGTCACCGTGCTTGTTCGTGCCAGCGTGCCGGCAGCGTATGCACGCGCGGCCGCGGTGTTGCAACCACAACTGCCCAGCCATATTCCGCGTTGGCGGGCGTCCTTGCTGTTCATGGGCTTTGGCTGGGGCGCGCTGTGTTCAGCCTTGGTATTGCAGGGCAGCCCGCTGGCGCTGGCGGCTGGGCTGTTCTCTCTGAGTGTGTTGTTCGGCGGCACCATCTGGATCCGCGCGTTCGATCTGCTGGCCGACCGTGCCGTCTCGTTGGCGGCCGCTGTGCCGGTGTGTGTTGCGCTGCTGGTGAACGACGATCTGGTGCGTCGCTTGATTGCCGCCTCGGCGGCAATGTTCGTTGCAGTCATGTGGCGTTGGTCCACGGCTATTCACCGCAGCCATCGGCAACGGGTTGGACTGCTGATCACCAACGCATCGCTGGTGCAGCACCTCACGGAGGCGCGTGATGCGGCTGAGCAGGCCAATCAGGCGAAGTCCACGTTCCTGGCGATGATGAGCCACGAAATCCGCACACCGATGACCGGCGTGCTGGGCATGATCGAGGTGCTGCAGCACACGCTGCACGAGCCCGCCAATCAGCGCGCGCTGACAGTGATGCAAGGCTCGGCCACCGACCTGCTGCGCATCATCGACGACATCCTCGACTTCTCGAAGATCGAAGCGGGGCGCGTGGAGCTGGAGCAGCGGGCGTTCTCGCCACGCCGAACGCTGCAGAGCGTGTTCGATGTGCTTGAACCGCAGGCGCATGCGCGCGGCATTGAACTGAGTGCAACCGTTGATGATGCCGTGCCAGAACAGGTGGCTGGAGATCGAGTCCGCCTGCGGCAGGTGCTGCTGAACCTGGTCGGCAATGCCGTCAAGTTCACCCCCGCAGGCGCGGTGCGCGTGCGCATGCGCAGTGAGCCGGTGGCGCATGGTCTTCGCTTGCATGTCACGGTGCAGGACACAGGCGTTGGCATGTCCAGCGAACAGGTGCAGCGGCTGTTTGCGCCATTCGCGCAGGCGGAGCCCGGCACAACGCGTCGCTTCGGGGGCTCCGGGCTCGGGCTCACCATTGCCTTGCGTCTGGCGCGGTTGATGGGCGGCGACATTCAGATTGCCAGCGCACCTGGCAACGGGACCACCGTTGCGGTGCACGTGCTGCTGCAGCCGCTGCTTGAAGACGGTGTGCCGGAGGCTCTGGCTGAACCGGCGCGCCAGGACACGCTGCAGATCGCCTTGCAGTCAGCGGTCACCGGGCAACGCCCGAAAGCACACATACTGCTGGCCGACGATCAACCCATCAATCGTGAGGTGATTCAGCGTCAGCTCGAGCTGCTGGGGTACAGCGCCGATGCCGTGGCCAACGGAGCAGAAGCGCTGACAGCCTGGCAAGGGGGAGGCTACGCACTGCTGTTATGCGACTGCGCGATGCCGGTGATGGACGGCTTCGAGTTGGCGCGTCGCGTTCGCGCACTCGAATCTGACCGCGAAGACGCGCCGCGCACGCCGATCATTGCCATCACAGCCAGTGCGCTTGCAGACGAACCCGAGCGTTGTCGTCAGGCAGGCATGGATGGCTGCCTGGTGAAGCCAGTGCCGATGGCGGTGCTCGAGCAGACGCTTGCGCAGGTGCTTGCGGCTGCGCCGCAGGTTGCTGCGGGCGTTGACGACGTTGCAGCGGAGCAGGCCATTCCGCTGTTCGACGCGAGCGCGCTGGTGGTGTTTTTCGGTGATGACGCGGTACGCATCGGCCGCATGTTGCGCGACTTTCGTACTGCAGCAAGCAACGCGATCGCTGACATCGAACGCGGTATTGCGGAGCGACACTTCGAGGCCGTGGCCGCCGCGGCACACGGGCTCAAGGGCACGGCAGGGATTGTCGGTGCAATGCAGCTCGCGGCGGCTGCGGGTGCATTGGAGAGTGCTGCTGAACGTGGCGAAACCTCGCAGCTGCCGGCTCTTTTTGACGCGCTGAAGAATGCGTTTGAGGCGCTTGCGGTGCTGCTGCGCGAGCTGGGTCATCCCGGCTGACTACAGCATCAACTCCGGCTTCTCGCGCGAGAGATCAGCGCGCAGGTCATGCAGCGTCTCGTTCAAGGCAGCGACCGCGAAGTCGATGTCCTTCGCCGTCATGGCGGTCGAGGTGCAGTACATCAGCCGAGCTGCGGATGCCACGCCGCGCATCAGCATGCCAAGGTGGATGCAGCGCAGCACGCGGCCTGCGCGGCGGCTGGCGGCAAAACTGGTGCGCGCGTTGTGGATGGGCGCATCGGTGAGGTGGATGTTGCTCAGGCTGCCCATGCCGATCGCCTGGCCGCGGATGCCCGCGGCTCGGAAAGCCAGGTTGAAGCCGTCGCGCAGGCGTTCGCCCAGGCCATCCACGTGTGCTCGCTGTTGCGGATCGAAGTGCTGCATGGCTGCAAGCCCCGCCGCCATGCTCATCGGATTGCCGCTGAAGGTGCTGGCGTGCATGACCGGGCGCGGCTGATCGGGATGAAAACGCTGCATGAGTTCGCGGCTGCCGCCGATGCCGCCGATCGGCAGGCCGCCGCCGATGATCTTGCCCATGGCGGTGAGGTCGGGTGTTACGCCATGCGTTTGCTGTGCGCCGAGGTCGCCGAGCCGCAAGGTGATCACTTCATCGAAGATCAACACGACGCCGTGCGCTTGCGTGGCCTCGCGCAGCGCCGTGAGAAATGCGTCGGTAGCCGGCACCATGCCCATCGAACCAAGCACAGGCTCGACGATGACCGCCGCAATTTCATGCGCGTGCCGTGCAATGAGTGCGCGCGCCAGCTCGGGTTCGTTGTACGGGCAGACCACGGTGTCGGCCAGCACGCTGGGTGGGAAGCTGTCGTCGATGGCCAGCGAAACGGGCGCAGCAAGCTCGCCCGCGTACTCCGCGACGGGTGCGAGGCTCACTTCTGCCATCTCGTAACTGCCGTGGTAGCCGCCCTCCATCTTCATGATCTTTGCGCGGCCCGTTGCCGCACGCGCGCAGCGAATGGCCATGAGCGTGGCTTCGCTGCCGGAACTGCAGAAGCGCAGCTGTTCAATGCCGGGCACGCGATCGCGAATGTGCTGTGCCAGCAGCACCTGGCTTATGGTCGGTGCGGCAAAGGCGCTGCCGCGTGCAATCTGTTCGGTTGTCGCGCGCACTACATCGGGATGTGCGTGCCCGTGGATCAGCGAGGTGAAGTTGTTCATGCAGTCGAGCAACGTGTGGCCGTCGGCATCGAACAGCTGTGCACCGGCGGCGCGTTCGATGAACAGCGGATACGGCGCGAAGTGCGCGCTCGAACGTGTGTCGCCACCTGGGAACACATCGCGCGCCGCAACGGCAGCCGCTTTCGAATTGGGCGAGAAGGCTTCGTAGTCGCTGCAGATGCGATCGAACATGCTTGTCATGGGCGTACCCCTTCAATGCTGCGCCGCTGAGTGCGGATCATGAACGCCAGAGTTGTACCAGGCCGACTACCAGCTCGAACACGATGAGGCCCACGATGTACCACTCCACACGCAGTGCGCGGCGTGTGTTGAGCAGGTCCAGGCAGCGTTCGGCCACGCTGGAGATGAGCGCCAGCTTGCGTGACAGCGCGCGGTCACGCTCCACCAGTTCGAACTCCGCCGCGAGGCGCATGTACAAGCCATCGACTT
>CAMAVY010000202.1 GCA_945861675.1 Klebsiella pneumoniae
CGGTTGTTCGACATCAGGCTTGAAAAAGGCATCGACGCCGCGGCTGACGCCGCACTCACGCGGCTGGCCGCGCGACCAAATCCTGACGATGTCCTGCTCATCAGCTGTTCGAATCTCGACAAACGTGCGCAGGCGAAGGCCTGGTTCAAGGCGTTCGATCGCGCCGGCGTGCACGTGCAGGTCTGGCCGATCCGTGCGGCCGAGTTGCCGCGTTGGTTGGACGCGCGTGCGCGGCGCATGGGTATTGCCATCGATCGCGACGCATTGCGTTATCTGTCGTCGCAGGTCGAGGGCAACCTGCTTGCAGCGGCACAGCAACTGGATCTGCTGAAGCTGCTGGGTGCAGGGCCGTGGACGGTGGATGCCGTTGCACGCGCCGTAGAAGACGCTGCGCGCTTCGAGGCCTTCGCATTATTCGATGCGGCCTGTGCAGGGGATGCGGAGCGTGTATTACAGATGCTGCGCAGCTTCGAACTGGAAGGCGAGTATCCGTTGCCAGTGCTGTCGGCGTTTGCCTCGCAGTTGCGTCGACTGATCGCCCTGCAGGCAAACATGGACGACACGGGCGAGAGCTTTGAGCGCGCTGCCGCGGGCGCGCGAATCTTCGGTCGCGACCGTATTCAGGCCTGGCAGCGTGCGTTGAGCCGCGCGTCTGGCCCTGCGCTGCAGCGCTTGTTGCCGCGGCTTGCCACGGCAGACCAGCAGGTCAAGGGCATGCTGCGCGGCGATCCCTGGCAGTCGCTGATGGATGTGGCGCTGGCCGTGGCGGGGCGGCCGCCGAACGTGCTGCGGCTGGCGCTGCGCGATGAACTGCGGCGGCAGCCCGTCGGCATGTAACGGCCTTGTTGGCCGCCCTGACTGGGCCGCACCTCGCGGAGTCTGTTGGCGCCTTCGGCTCTCTTTTCTGTGGAATCGCCTTCGGCTCAGTTCACCTTCGTGTCGCCTTCGGCTCAGTTCACCTTGCTGTCGCCTTCGGCTCCGGGCTCCACGAGCCGCAGGTGCCAGCCATCGGTATCCAGGATCGAGACCGAGGCGTTGCCCGGGCGGAAGTGCACCACGCGGTCGTCGCCGAGCGCCCAGCCCACAGCCACGTTGATCGCAATGAAATGCGAAAAGATCACGGTGTCAGTCGGCTGCTCGAGCAGGCTGAGCAGCACGCCACGCGCCCATTGCTGAAGGGGTAAACCAAGCTCGGACCAGCGCTTGCCCATGATGGACGCCAGCCACTCGGCGCGCCTGGTCAGATCGCCCTGAGCCTGGTCGGTGTGTTCAGTGGCAATCTCAGAGACGCGAGCATCGATGAGCAGCGGCGGCGCTGCATTGCCGTGCCACAACGCCAGCAGCGGCAGGGCCGTTTCGCGCGCGCGTGCCAACGGACTGGAGATGATCTGCATCGGCGGCAGGCTGCCCAGCTGTTGCGCCGTCTGCATGGCCTGAGCGCGGCCGAGTGCATTCAGGCCGGGGTCAGCGTGGTCCGCGAAACCGGCCGCTGCCTGGCCGTGACGTACGAGATACAGGCGTGGCATCAATTGGCTCCAATTCAAGGGCGCGGGTCAAGGGCGCAGGGCAAGGGCGCGAGCCAGTGCGAAAGCCCGGATTCTCTGGGCGCGGTTGGCTCGGCAGCTTCGTTTGTAGGGTCGATCGACACGCATTTCTTCGGACTCATGTCGATCTGACGTCTCTGGTGCGAGCCAAAGCAACGAACGTTGGGGTTAAATACCAGACTTTGGTGTTCGCTATGGGTCCGGTGTCGCACATCGGCCGCCGTGCTTACGCCGCACGGCCACCGATTGTTGCGGGAGTGGATTGGCGATGAATGTTCAAGAATCCGGTCTGTCCATGGACATGATTCCGGACCGTGAGGTTGATGTTCGCGAAGCCTTTGGTATCGATATGGATCTGAAGGTGCCGTCGTTCTCGCGGCGCACTGAATATGTGCCCGAGATCGACAGTGCTTACCGCTTCAATCGTGAGACCACGCTGGCGATTCTGGCCGGCTTCACGCACAACCGTCGGGTGATGATTCAGGGCTTTCACGGCACCGGTAAGTCCACGCACATCGAACAAGTGGCCGCACGGCTGAACTGGCCGTGCATCCGGGTGAACCTGGACAGCCACATCAGCCGCATCGACCTGGTAGGCAAGGACGCGATCGTGCTGCAGGACGGCAAGCAGATCACCGAGTTCCGTGAAGGCATCCTGCCCTGGGCGCTGCAGCACCCAACGGCGCTGGTGTTCGATGAATACGACGCGGGTCGGCCCGACGTGATGTTCGTGATTCAGCGCGTGCTTGAGGTGGAAGGGCGCCTCACGCTGCTCGATCAGAACCGTGTCATTCGGCCGAACCCTTATTTCCGCCTGTTCTCCACCACCAACACCATTGGCCTGGGCGACACCACGGGTCTGTATCACGGCACGCAGCAGATCAACCAGGGCCAGATGGACCGCTGGAGCATCGTGACCGTGCTGAACTACCTGGCGCACGATGAAGAGATGGAGATCGTGCTGGGCAAGGCGCCGGGCTGGCAGCAGCGTGAAAACGGCCGCCGCACCGTATCGAACATGGTGTCCGTGGCCGAGCTCACGCGGCGCGGCTTCGCCAATGGCGACCTGTCGGTGCTCATGTCGCCGCGCACGGTGCTCACCTGGGCGGAGAACGCACTGATCTTCAATGACCTTGCGTTCTCGTTCCGCGTGTCGTTCCTGAACAAGTGCGATGAGCTGGAGCGGCCCATCGTGGCGGAGTACTACCAGCGCTGCATCGGTCAGGACCTGGGCGATGCGACCAAGGAAATCATGCTGAAGCCCAAACTGTCTGCGGGCTCGGCAGGATGAACCGAGCCGAGGGCCCACTCGAGCCCTTCAAACGCGCGGTCACCGCGGCCATGCGGGCGCTGTCCGGCGATGAAGAACTGGACGTTGCGTTTGGCGCGGGGCAACCCGCACAGAATGGCTCGCGGGTGCGTCTGCCCTTGCCGGCGCTGGGTGCAACGCAGGCGGAGGTGGATGCTGTGCGCGGCATCTCCGACGGCTTTGCGCTGCGCATCCGCCATCACGACAAATCCGTTCACTCTATGTATTGCCCGCAGGGCGGCACGGCGCAGGAGTTGTTCGAGGCGTTGGAGGAAGCGCGCATTGCGGCGATTGGCGCCGAACGCATGGCGGGCGTTGCGAACAACATGGACTATGCACTGGACGCAAGCTGCAAAGCCCAGGCCTTCGACCGCATCACCACCGAATCTGATGCGCCCCTCGGCATGGCTGTTGGTCTGTATGCGCGCCAGCTGCTGTCGGAGCGCAAGTTGCCGGACAGCGCATTGCCGCTGGTGGATTTCTGGCGCGATTTCATCGAGCAGAAGATCGGCCCGGACATGGTCGGCCTGCGCGACAAGATCCATGACCAGAAGGCGTTCGCCGCTGCCTGCCGGCACATCGCCGCCGAACTTGGCCTGGCGAGCGAGATGCAGGAGCCGCCGGAGCTGGAACAGGAGCAGGACGAGACCGAGTCGGTCAACGAAGGCGCCGACTCAGACTCCGACTACTCGCCTGACGATGTGCGCCTGGACGACGACAGCGCTGTCGAAGAGTCCGAAGGTGAGGCGTCCTATGCCGAAATGGATGCCGACGTCGACTTCTCCGAAGTAAACGCCGACGCAGACAGCGAGCCCGCACAACCGCCGAACACAGATGATCAGGGCCGTATTCGCGTCGACGTGAACTACAACGCGTTCACCAGCGAATACGACGAAATCGTCAAAGCCAGTGAGCTCTGCGACCCCGATGAGCTGGCGCGCCTGCGCGGCCTGCTCGATCAGCAACTGGTGTCCATTCAGCACGCAACGTCGAAGCTGGCCAACCGCCTGCAGCGCCGCCTGATGGCCAAACAGAATCGCTCGTGGGACTTCGATCTCGACGAAGGCATGCTCGACAGCTCGCGCCTGGTCAGCATCGTCGTGGACCCGTTCTACCCGCTGGCGTTCAAGCAGGAGAAGGAGACCAAGTTCCGCGACACCGTGGTGTCGCTGTTGATCGACAGCTCGGGCTCCATGCGCGGCCGCTCCATCATCATTGCGGCGATGTGTGCCGACATTCTCGGCCGCACGCTCGAACGCTGTTCGGTAAAGGTGGAAATCCTCGGCTTCACCACACGTGCGTGGCGCGGCGGTCAGTCGCGCGAAAAATGGATCATGGGTGGCAAGCCGGCCAACCCCGGGCGGTTGAACGATCTGCGCCACATTGTCTACAAGGCGGCCGACGAACCCTGGCGCCGTGCCCGGCGCAATCTCGGGCTGATGATGCGCGAGGAGTTGCTGAAGGAGAACATCGATGGCGAGGCGCTGGTCTGGGCGCACAACCGGATGGTCACCCGCTCCGAGCAACGCAAGATTCTGATGGTCATCTCCGATGGTCTGCCGGTCGACAACTCCACGTTGCTGGTGAACCCCAGCAACTACCTTGAGCAGCATCTGAAGTACGCCATCGACATGATCGAGAACCGCTCGCCGGTGGAACTGGTGGCGATCGGCATCGGCCATGATGTGACGCACCACTACCGCCGCGCTGTGACGATCACGGATGCAGAGCAGCTGGGCGATGCCATGACCGAGCAGCTGGCATCGCTGTTCGACATCAATGCGAATACCGCGGCAGGCCGCAAGGCTTCGGCCCGCGCGGCACTGCCGCCGCCCCGCGCGCGTAAGCGCGCTTGAGAAGAGCGCGTAAGCGCGCTTGAGAAGAAGAGCGCGTAAGCGCGCTTGAACAATAAAACGCGCGCGAGCGCCCGTGAAACCCATCGTGCACAGACGTCCCCTGCTGGAAGCCATCGCCGATTACGGTCAGCGGTACCCCGAGGAACACGCGTGTGTCAGGCGCTTTGCCGCGTTCGTGCAGACGCACAGCAACTGCTTCTCGCGGACGTTGCTGCCGGGTCACGTGACCGGCTCCGCCTGGGTCGTGGATGCCGAGGGTCAAATGACACTGCTCACACACCATCGAAAGCTGGATATCTGGGTGCAGCTTGGCGGGCACAGCGACGATGATCCTGATTCAAGCGCCGTGGCGTTGCGCGAAGCCCGGGAGGAGTCGGGTTTGGACGAGCTGGCGCTTGCCGGCGGGCGCATCTTCGATCTGGACATTCACAGCATTCCGGCGCGGGGCAGTGAACCCGCGCATGAACACTTCGATGTGCGCTATGTAGTTCTGGCGGCCGTGAACACGCGATTCCGTGTCTCGGCGGAGTCGAAGGCGCTGGCGTGGGTGTCGGTAGACGATCTCGACAGCCTTACGCGGGAAGCCTCCATGCTGCGCATGCGTGACAAATGGCTGCGCCGGGACGAAGGTACGGCTGCCTGACGTTCTGTCGGGTCCTTGTGCGTGGCCGATGCGCGTGGCCGGTGCGTGTGGCGCGTGTATGACGCGTGGTCATTGGCGAAAACCGTCGCGTGCACTTTCATAGGCAGGCGGAGATGTGGAGGTCAGATGGCGGTGTTCAACAGTGTTGAGGTTCTCAGTCAGGCGTTTGTCGATCGCCTGACGGCGAGCTATCACAGTGCATTCGGCAGTGTGGCGGGGGATGACTCCGAGTACTGCAACATCATCCGTGCAGCCGCGAATACGGCGATCGAAGTGTTGACGACATCGGATGCGCCGTACCACGACGTGGACCACACCATGATGGTCACGCTGGTCGGCCAGGAAATCGCACGTGGCCGGCTGTTGTCGCGCGGCGATGTCACGCCGCGCGACTGGGCGCATTTCACAGTGGCGCTGCTGTTTCACGACATTGGCTATACGCGCGGCATCTGCCCGGGCGATCGCGACGATGTGGCGGTGATCAACTCGAAGGGTGACACCGTGGTCATACCCACCGGCAAGACCGATGCTTTTCTCACGCCGCATCACGTGGAGCGCGGCAAGATGTTCGTGCGAACGCGCTTTGCCGGTAGTTCAGCGCTGATCGATCACGCCTTCATATGCCACAGCATCGAGAACACGCGGTTCCCCGTGCCCGCAGATGAAGATGCTTCCGAGACGGCTGATTGGCCGGGCCTCGTGCGCGCCGCCGATCTCATCGGCCAGATGGCCGATCCGGACTATCTGCGCAAACTGCCGGCGCTGTATGTGGAGTTCGAGGAGACCGGCGCCAACGAACGCATGGGCAATCACTCATCGGCCGATCTGCGCGACAACTACCCGGACTTCTTCTGGAACCTGGTGCGGCCCTACATCGGCGCCGGCATCGATTATCTGAAGGTCACCCATGGTGGGCGGCAGTGGTTGTCGGGCCTGTACTCGCACGTGTTTTACCAGGAGCATCGAGCGCGTTTGTGAGCGTTGGGGAAACGCTGCTCAAGCCGCACGAGCGGCTTGAGCAGGGAACAGGTGACAGGACGGCATCGCGATATGTTCAAACCTTCTGACATTCTGATCGACGCCTTCGTCGAGCGTGTGCGCGCGGATTTTGTGCGCGTGTACGGCGCGCGCGAACAGGAGCGGCTGCATTGCCTGGTGTGGGTCGCGCGCATGGCGCTCACACGCATGACCTTCACCAACGCGCTGTACACCAACCTGACGATGACCATGCTGACCACGCAGGTGGCCACCGACATCCTGCGTGGCCGCGTGGTGGCGCGCGGTGATGTATCGGCGGACGACTGGCTGCATTTCACATCTGCGAGCCTGTGCTATCTCGTCGGCTTCGTGCGCGGTTCAGTCAAGGGCGACAGCGGGCGCTTGTGCGTCATCGACGAGGCCGGCAACACCGCCGAACTGCAACGCGGGCAGAGTGACGGCGCGCTGTATCCCTGGGGCGTTCCGCGCGGCAAGCTGTTCGTGCAGCAGTTCTTCCGCGGCCATTCGCTGGTCGACGGCGAGCGTCTGGCGTCCTGTATCGAGTACACGCATTACCCGGCATTGCGCGATCGCAACCACGAGACCGGCAATTGGCCCGGTCTACTGCGCGGTGCACAAACCATTGCCGTGGTATCTGACCCGAGATTTACGCAGCGGTTGAAATTCTTTTACCTGCAGCTCAAAGAGGCAGGCGTGGCGCAGTCGCTGTCGTTCAACAGCGCCGCCGATGTGTTCGATTCCATGCCGTCGAGCTTCTGGAAGTTCCTGTTCCCGATGATCGGCGATGCCATCGATTACCTGAAATACACAGGCGATGGGCAGACCTGGCTCGCGAACATGAATGCCCACATGCTGCAGGAAGAGCATCGGGAAATGCCGGACAGGCGGGTGGTTGGCAAGGCTTCCGGTAATTCCTGACGGACATCAAACACGCTGCATCTGTGGCGGATGTAAGTGTCGACACGCATTGACCTTCGCCCACACTCCGCCATATAAAGCCGTAGCTCATTCGCTTTGCCCTGGGGGCGCGCCACACCGACTGGCGTAGGGGCGCTTGAGACCAGTAAAAACTCTTTGACCGAACTGGGGAAGGCCAACATGACCAAACTGCGCATGGGCCGTAACACGGCCTACTGGCTGCTTGCGGGTGCAACACTCGCAACGGCCTCGCCGGCATTCGCGGCGGAAGGAAGAAAGATCGAGGAGGTGGTGATTACCGCTGAGCGGCAGGAGTCCACTGTCAGCGATACGTCCATCTCAATCACTGCGTTCACCGGCGACATGCTGGAAGGCCTCGGCATCCGCAACGCTGAAGACCTGCAGAACATGATTCCTGCTGCTGTGATCCAGCCATACGACATGGCGGTGCGCGGTGTGGGCCGGAACTTCCGTAACCTGGGCGGCGACCCCGGCATCGCGACCTACGCGAACGGCGTGTACTCAGAAGACTTCGGTATTGCATCCAGCGAAGGCGGCTTGTTCGACATCGAGCGGGTCGAAGTACTGCGCGGTCCGCAGGGCACGCTGTACGGCCGCAACGCCATCGGCGGTGCGGTGAACTTCATCAACAAGAAGCCGACCGACACATTTGAAGGTCAGGCACGCGTGATCGGCGGCACCAACGGATTGTTCGAGACCTACGGCATGTTGTCGGGTCCGATCATCGATGGCCTGCTGAGTGCACGTGCGACTGGCGTGAAGCGGGTGCGCGACGGTTACGTGAAGGAACTCGGTGTTGGCGACGACGTCGACAACTTCGGCGACGAGAACTACTCCCTTGCGCTGACCTTGACGCCGTCGGACAACCTCGAGTGGTACGTGCGCGGCAACGAGCGCAGCTTGCGCCGGCGCATGGGTGGTGCGGATTCGGCAGGCATCATTTACCTGTCTGACAATGGCACCAACACGCGAGATACAACGACCTATGTGTTCGGTTATCGGGCGGTCGACCCGAACGTGACGTGCGCCAATGCGCTCACGCGTACGGCCACGGTCGCCACAACAGGCGTCCGCGGCGGCACGGGTTGCATGGTTGCGGGCCGTCCGACGTTCACGTTCACCAACC
>CAMAVY010000203.1 GCA_945861675.1 Klebsiella pneumoniae
TGAACTTAAAGACAGACCGCGAGGCTTCAATTCAATGCCCACTCGGCTGGTCATAGGGCAACGACGTCCACCAGCAAGTCAATCAGCTTCTGGGCGTACAGCCGGACATCCCAACAGCAGAAGCTTTTCAGGTACACACCGAAGCGGAATCAAAGCGCATCCTGAAACACTGCTTTAAGACCTGGAGCACTGCTTTAAGACCTGAAACATTGCTTTAAGACCTGAAACATTGCTTTAAGAAACGTCCGAAGCAGTGCGCACTGTCGCTTCACTTAGGTTTTTCCTCGGTGCCTACCTCCTACACAGCATTCTGGATCTGCTGTCGCTTTCCTTCGCTGCCGCTGGAAGCTTTGAAAGCAAGCTCTGTGGAAAATCAACCGCTGGTGCTGGTCAGTGCGTCTGGAAGTGCACGTACCGTGCTGGCTGCAAACGAATCCGCACAGTCGCATGGCGTACGCCCGGGCATGCCGCTGAACACTGCTTACAGCTACTGCCCACACCTGCAGTGTTCTGTCCGTCAACCAGATGCCGAGCAGCAACGCTTGCGTCAGTTGGCAGACATTGCCTACGGGTTCACGCCCGATGTCAGTCTGCAGCCACCCGATGCACTGCTACTGGAATGTGCAGGTACTTTGCATCTGTTCAATGGCGAAGCCGGGCTATTGGGCAGGCTGACAGAGACCTGGCGCGAACTTGAGCACCAGAGTGATTTCGGCGTTGCCCACACACCGCTTGCCGCCACCATACTCGCACATGCACCCCTCGCACATGCACCCCTCACACATGCATCACCCACGCATTCAACAGGCGCACATTCAGCCAGTCCTATACCGTTGCACACGCGGGTCAGACAGACACTTGAACACATCAAGCTGAAGCAACTCGCAGGCACGCTGTGGGAACCCAAGGTCATAGAGCGCTTCGCGGCCAGTGGCATTCATACTTTGGGTGCCGTGTTTGCGTTGCCAAGCGCTGCCGTTGGCCGGCGTTTCGGGCGCAAGCTGCTTACGGATCTTGAGCGCCTGTCAGGCACACAGGCCGACCCACGGAAGTACATCCGCCCCAGCCCGTTTTTTTACGGCTCACTGAACCTGTTGGATCCAATCAGGCACCGTGCCGGGCTCGCCTTTCCCATGCATCGGCTGCTGCGCGACTTGAAAGCCTGGCTACATGCAAGGCAGCTGCTCACATCAGGCATTGAGTGGCGATTCTCAAGTGATATTCGGCAGTCTGCCGACAGCACATTGAATAACGTCGCCCGCTTAACCCAAAGAGAAGCATCAAGCGGCCCTGAAGCAGGCAGCAAGCGCAAGCCAGACGCCAAGCAAAAGCCAGACGCCAAGCAAAAACCCGACATAAGAGCAAACACTCTCAGCAAAGAAGGCAAAGCACGAGATGTGCGCCTGGAGATCCGGCTGGCTCAGCCAGGGATGGACGACAAACGCCTGCTGGGTCTGACTGCGCTGCAACTGGAACGCAGTACATTGCCCGCTGAAATCGTGACGGTAGAGCTGCGCTCGCTCAATCTTCTGAGCGTCGCAAGCCAGGCAGAAAACCGTCAACTGTTTCAGAGCCAGCACTCACATCATTCGCCTGAAACATTGCTGGAGTTACTGCAGGCAAGATTTGGCGCGCAGGCGTCGCATGGTCTGACGTTCGGTGACGACCATCGCCCTGAATTTGGCTGGCAGCCGTTACCTGCGCCCAGGTTCAATACGCTGGCATCGCTGCCGAACCTGCACGCGAATCAACTGCCGCAACCGCGCCCCACTTGGTTGTTGGCGTCGCCACAGCTGCTTGCGCGCCAGGCTTTCGAACTCGTGCGCGGTCCGGAGCGAATTGAAGCCGCATGGTGGGATATCCACACGTCGGAATCAGGCGCGCAATCTGCAAGCACGCAGTCTGAAGGCAAGCCGCCTGCAAAAAGCGCACAGGCAAATGCGTTGGCAAGCAACTCAACCCGCGAACCCAGCAGTCGGACCACCCTTGCTGCACAGACCGTACTGTCGGCCACAGCCGCACGCGACTACTACCTGGCACGCAACAGCCGCGGCGAGCTCTGTTGGATCTTTCATCAGCACGGCAGCGACAACTGGTTTCTACATGGCTATTTTGCTTAAGCAAGCGTTCATCAGTTCGCGTATGCGCACTGATCCGCTTGAGGCACCCGGTCAACATTGCACCGATTACTGCAATGACTGAGAAAACACGCGCACCGCAAGCCGCCACAATGCCTGCGAAGGCTGGCCTTGTTCATTGTGATCCGGCAAACACCGACCCGGCCTATGCCGAACTGCATTGCCTGAGCAACTTCAGCTTCCTGCGTGGCGCATCAGCACCCGAAGAGCTGGTCAAGCGCGCCGCCGAACTCGGTTATGCAGCACTCGCCATCACTGATGAATGCAGCCTCGCCGGTATCGTTCGCGCACATGTCGCAGCACGCAGCATCGGCCTGCCGCTGATCATCGGCACAGAACTGCACATCGAAGACGTGCACCTGGTGCTGCTGGCGCCGAACCGTCGCGCGTACGGCCAACTCTCCCAGATCATCACGCTGGGTCGTCGCCGAAGTGCAAAAGGCGAGTACCAACTGCTGCGTGCAGATCTGCAGCGCACGCCGCTGTTCTCGGAATGCCTGGCACTCTGGATTCCCGACCACCGCGCAGCGCATGCGCACAACTTCAAGCTGGGTCATGAGCTGCAAGCGGTGTTTCCCGAGCGGCTCTGGATTGCCATGGAGCTGCACCTTGATGCAGATGACATCGACAGGGCCGCAATCCTGCTGACCATGTCTGCCCGCCTGCGCCTGCCCTTGGTGGCTGCAGGCAATGTGCACATGCACACGCGCGCACGCCAACCTTTGCAGGACGTGCTGAGCGCCATCCGGCTCGGCATGTCTGTGCAGGAGATGGGCATGCGCCTGGCAGCGAATGGTGAACGGCATCTCCGTGCACTGGCCAATCTGCGCCGGATCTATCCGGGGGAACTGCTGGTCAGCTCGGTGCAGATCGCACGTCGATGTACATTTTCACTCGACGAATTGCGCTACGAGTATCCGCAGGAAGTCGTACCGCCTGGCATGACTGCCTCTGCCTATCTGCATCAGCTGGTCGCACACGGTGCGCGTCTACGCTGGCCGCGTGGGATCAGCAATCATGTGCAGTCATTGCTCGACAAGGAACTCACGCTGATTGAAGAACTGCACTACGAACACTATTTCCTGACCGTGTACGACATCGTGCACTTCGCCCGCGAGCAGAACATTCTGTGTCAGGGCCGCGGCTCAGCGGCGAACTCTGCTGTGTGTTACTGCCTGTTCATCACAGAAGTCGATCCAGCACGCATGAATGTGCTGTTCGAGCGCTTCATTTCCAAAGAGCGACAGGAGCCGCCGGATATCGACGTCGACTTCGAGCACGAGCGTCGCGAGGAAGTCATTCAGTATCTCTACCGGCGCTATGGCCGCGATCGTGCAGCACTCACCGCCACACTGGTGACCTATCGCCCGCGCAGTGCCGTTCGCGATGTTGGCAAGGCACTTGGGTTGGCGCCCGCCCTGGTCGATCACCTGGCTCGATCATTGAGCTGGTGGGACAACCAGACCGATCTGCTCGAACGGTTCACTGCGGCTGGCGTCAATCCAGACAGCCCACTGATCAGCCAGTTTCTGAACCTCGTGCGCCAGTTGCTTGGCGCACCTCGGCACCTTTCTCAACATGTTGGCGGCTTCGTCATCAGTGCCGGGCCACTGGCGGAACTGGTGCCCATCGAAAACGCCGCTATGGCCGATCGCACGGTAATCCAATGGGACAAGGACGACCTCGACGCACTCGGCCTGCTGAAAGTCGATGTACTTGCACTCGGCATGCTCACCGCCATCAGAAAGAGCATTGACCTCAGCAATGCCTATCGCGAGCGCTTCGACTGCAGTCCCTATGCGCCGCGGCTCAACTTCAGCCACATCCCAGCAGAAGACCCGGCGACTTACGCCATGCTGCAACAAGCCGACAGCACGGGCGTGTTCCAGGTGGAATCGCGCGCGCAGATGGCCATGCTGCCGCGCTTGAAGCCAGAACGCTTCTACGACCTGGTGATCGAAGTCGCCATCGTCAGGCCCGGTCCTATCCAGGGCAACATGGTGCATCCGTATCTGCGCAGGCGCAGCGGCGACGAATTGGTGAGCTATCCCAACGATGCAGTGCGTGCCGTACTTGAGCGCACGCTCGGTGTGCCCATCTTTCAGGAACAGGTGATTCAACTCGCCATGGCCGCCGCAGGCTTCAGTGCCGGCGAAGCGGATGGCCTGCGCCGTGCCATGGCCGCCTGGCGCAGACGCGGCGGCCTGGAAGCGTTCGAAGAGAAGCTGATCAACGGCATGCTTGCGCGCGGCCATGACCGTGATTTCGCCGAGCGGGTGTTTGCGCAGATCAAAGGCTTCGGTGAATACGGATTCCCCGAATCACACGCCGCAAGCTTCGCGTTGCTGGTGTATGTATCTGCATGGCTCAAGCGCCACGAACCCGCCGCCTTCTACTGTGCGCTGCTGAACAGTCAGCTCATGGGCTTCTACACGCCATCACAGCTGACCCAGGATGCGGCGCGACATGGGATCGATGTGCAGCCTGTGGATGTATGCATCAGCAACATAGATCACAGCCTTGAACCGCCAGTGCGTCATGCCCCGTCGCTGCCGGAATTCGACTACACCTATGACCGCGCGCAGCCTGCCATACGCTTGGGACTCCGGCTGGTGAAGGGGCTGAACAGCAGTGCCGCGGCGCGCATCGTCGCAGCGCGCGCGCAGCGCCCGTTCCTGCATATCGATGATCTCAATGCACGCGCACAACTGGACAATGGCGATCTGTACAACCTGGCTCGGGCCGGTGCACTCGAAGCATTGAGCGGCAACCGCCATCAGGCACATTGGGCGGTACAGGGTGTGCTACCGGAATCCAGCCTGACGGTGCCGGACATACAAACGGCGTTGCCCATTCCGGACCAGGCGGCCGAAATGGTGGCCGACTACGCGCATCTGGGGCTGTCTCTGCGCGCGCATCCCATGCGTCTGCTGCGTCCGCGCATGCCATTCCGGCAATGCTCCGTCACCCATTCGCTAGCACAGTTGCAGCACGGGCGCTTTGCACGCTTGGCTGGCCTCGTCACGGGTCGCCAACGACCCAGCACAGCCTCGGGGGTCATCTTCCTGACCCTCGAAGATGAAACGGGTAATGCCAACGTGGTGATCTGGAACTCGGTACTGGCCCGCTTCCGCCCCATTGTTCTGCATGCCCGACTCGTTCTGATCAAAGGTGTGGTGGAGCGCGAAGGCGCCATAGTCCACTTGGTGGCAGGCCACCTTCAGGACCTCGATCACCATCTGGACCACCATCTGGGCGCGATCGACCTGAATTCACGCGACTTTCACTGAGCCTGTGGCCCGCGATGCCGTCCAAACGGCAAAAGGGCCGCGTCCAGTGACCCCAATCTGGCCGTACAAGCTAACATTCGCAATACGAAACGCGCAGGTCCGAAGTGGCTCACGTACGAATATTCAAACACTACGTCCATCTCCCCTATATCTATCTGGGGGCGATGGAGGCGCTTGCTATCGGTGCAAGTGTGTACGCGGCCGACTGGTTCCTCTCCGGAGGCGTCAGCCGCCCAACGCTGCTGCCGAGCGCCGTGGTCTTCTCGCTGATCATGCTGATCTCCATGGTCTCGATGGGCGTGTATCAGTCACGCCTGCGCGAAGGCTTCGTCGGCATGATGCTGCGCACCGCCGTCGCCTACTTCCTGATCGCGGCCCTTGGCTTGGCAGTGCTGTTCTACCTGCTGCCGACGCTGTCGCTCGGCCGCGGAACGCTTGCCACATCCATCCTCATCTCATTCGTGTTCGTAACGGCTATTCGCTGGCTGTCTACGCGCGTGATCAACGATGAGGACTTCAAAACGCGCGTGCTGGTGCTCGGGACCGGGCATCGCGCACTGAAGATCGCAACGCTGCTACGCCGCAACACCGATCGCCGCGGATTCATCATCCACGGCTACGTTGTCCTGCTGGGCACGCCGGACCTCGTCAGCGAACACCGTGCCAACACCGTTAAACTCCAGGAGCCGTTGCTCGCCTACTGCCAGCGCCACGACATTCGGGAAATCGTCATCGCAATGGATGAGCGACGCGCCCGCGAGGGTGGCGCCAGCCCCCTGCCGATAGCAGACCTGCTCGACTGCCGATTGTCAGGCATCAATGTGGTCGACGTGCTGAGCTTCTTTGAGCACGTCCCGAGCCAACGGCTCAAGCACCCCTATTGCCTCACCAAAACGCTGTGTGCCGAGCAACATCTCCGCGTACGCAAGCCGGGTGGTCGGACTGCGTGGCTCGATGTCGAGCATTTCCTTTGCAAGCACAAGGGCCCGACTGAAGTCGCGGCTTTGGGCATAGAGACTCTGCAGCATCTTGCGCGGCTCAAGTGCTTTGGGCTGCTCAAGACGCGTTTTTTCCAGCAACGCGACCGCTTCTTTGCCGCGATTGCGCTGGAAATCGATCTGCACGATCGACGCAAGCGCCCGGTAGTTGGTTTTGTCGTCTGCCCACACTTCCTGATACAGCTTGTAGGCGCCATTGATGTCGTTCCGACGTTGCGCCAGCAGTGCAAGGTTCAACTTCGCCGGACCGAATTTCGGGTCCAGCTGCAACGCCTGCTGCAAGCTCTTGGTGGCTTCGGCGTCGTTCTTTTTGCCCAGCCAGGCGGCCGCGGCAAGGTTGTAGCGGATCGGGTCCTTCGGATTCTCCTTGATCAGGCGCTGGGCTTCCGCAAGCGCCTCATCGAACTTGTTATCACGCAGCAGCACCATGACCAGCATCACATCGGACCGCATGTCATCCGCGCTGAGATTGGCCGCCGCACGCAGTTCTGTGGTGGCCTCCGCGCTCTCGCCCAACGCCAGATGTCCCAGCCCCACCTGGGTGCGGAACTCAGGATTGTTCGGCGCCAAGGCTGCCGCCCGTTCCATCACCGCAAGCCCCTTCTGGGACTGCCCCGAGCGCATGTACGCGCCACCCAGCATTGCCAGAAACTGCGGGTCCTCGCTGCCCAGCGACTCACCTTCCTCGAGCGTCGCGATCGCTTTCGCGGTCTGCCCTTCCTGCAGATATACGTTCGCCAGCAGTTTGCGTGACTGCAGATCGCCCGGCACCTTTGTCACAACGCGGGCCAGCGACTGTCCTGCGGCCAGCCACTTCTTCTGCGCTGCCGCAACGACGCCTTGCAGGAAGATGCTTGGAATGTGATCCGGCGCTTTCGCCAACACCAGTGCCAGATGCTCCTCAGCAGACTGCCAGTTGCCTTTCTGCTGGGCCACCAATGCCGCCAGGTAATGCACCATCGGCAATTCGGGCACCTGCTTGAGCAGCAGATCCACATGCTTCTGAGCCGCAGCAAAGTCCGCCTTGAACACATTGGTACGGGCCAGCCCCAGCTGCGCACGCACTTTGTCAAAGCCCTGACCATGCTTGAGGGCCGTGTCGAACGCCTGCAACGCAGCAGGGAACTGTCGGCGCGCCAGCGCGAAGTCGCCCTTCATGAGCCAGTAGCGGGTGTTGGTGGGCGCAAGCGCAATGGCACGGGCGAATTCCCGGTCTGCCGTCGCGTTGTCGTTCTTTTCCCATGCAATTCGTGCCATGCCCAGATGCGCGTCTGCATCTGTCGCGCTCATTCGCAACGCTGTCTGGTACGCGTCCTGGGCGGCAGCGAGATCGCCCGCCGCAATGAGCGCTTCGCCACGCAGACTCCACAGCGGCGCGCTGAGATCGTCCGCCTTCAGCTTGCCCAGCCGCTCGAGCACCTTTGTCGCATCACCACCGTCCAGTTCGGCACGCAGGATCAGCGGCAGCACCGCCTTCTCTGATTCCCCCAAGGTCAATGCGCGCTCAAGTTCCTTGACTGCCGACGCGGCGTCGCCTAACTCAAGGTACTGCTCGCCCAGAAGACGGCGCGCAGGGCCATAGTCCGGCCTTTCCTCAAGCGCGTTCTTGAGATCAAGGACAGCCGCTGCAGCATCCTTATTCTTGGCGCTTGTTTGCGCACGGTCGTACAACTCCTCGGGTGAGCGTCCACATGCAGACATGGCAAGAAACACGAACACAGCCAGAACGGCAGTACGCCAGTGGGCAAGCGAGGTCATCGCGACTCCTTTGGACAGGCTTCCTCCCGGAGAGGAAGAAACGATTCAATCAATGACTGTAACTACTCGCCCCCCACGGACGAGTAGATCTCTCCGGACATTGCCATCTGGATGGCGACGAGGGGGTTGTATCCGCGGTTGGCCATTGTTTGCAGGTAGCTGGAGATGCGGCAGTAGGCTTCTGCGTACTCGCGCTTGCGGAAGCA
>CAMAVY010000204.1 GCA_945861675.1 Klebsiella pneumoniae
TCAGGACGTGGATGGCAACATTCATCTGCCCGAGGTGTTGTGGCCTTACATGGGTGATCAGCGCGTCATCAAAGCCGGCCTGGCCTGAGTCGGCGGTCAATCATCTTCATGGACTACCTGCCACTGTTTGTACGAATCACGCGGCGCCCCTGTGTGCTTGTTGGCGGTGGTCAGGTCGCGTTGCGTAAAGCGCGCTTGATGGTGCGCGCCGGCGCACAGCTGTCGGTGGTTGCAGAGGAGATCGATCCAGAACTGCGCATGCTGGTCGACCAACATGGGGGCGCCGTGTATGAGCGCGCCTTCGTCGACGCCGATCTCGATGCGCCGGACATCGCGCTCGTGGTTGCTGCGACCGACAGTGAGACGGTGAACGCGCAGGTCCAACAAGCTGCGCGTGCGCGCAGGCTGTGGGTGAACGTCGTGGATTCTGTGCTGCTGTCCGATGCGGTGTTTCCAAGCATCATCGACCGAACACCGGTGTTGATTGCACTCGGCAGTGGCGGGCAATCACCTGTCCTGCTGCGTCTCTGGCGTGAGCGTCTTGAGGCATTGCTGCCGGCTCGGCTCGGCGATCTCTCGGCCCTTGCCGGTCGCTTTCGCGCGCGCCTTGTGCAGGCCATGCCGGACGGCACCGCGCGTCGGCGCTTCTGGGAAGGCGTGCTGCAGGGCCCGGTCGCCGAGCGTGCACTGGCCGGCGATCTGATCGAAGCCGAACACGATCTGGAGACGGCAATCGCTGCCGCACGCCCCGACGTGCGCGGCGAAGTGTTCATTGTCGGCGCGGGACCGGGCGCGCCGGATCTGTTGACGTTGCGCGCACTGCAGTTGATGCAGCGTGCCGATGTCGTGTTGCACGATCAGCTTGTTTCTCCCGCTGTGCTCGACCTTGTGCGCCGCGATGCCGTGCGCATCTCGGTGGGCAAGCGCGGTCGTGCCGGCGGCGAGGCGCAAGCGCGCATTCACGCGCTCATGATCGAGCACGCCCAGGCTGGTGCGCGCGTGCTGCGACTGAAGGGCGGTGACCCGTTGGTGTTTGGTCGGCTCGGTGAGGAAGTCGACGCGCTCATTGCTGCGTCGGTGCCGTTCCAGATCGTTCCAGGCATTACGGCGGCAACAGGCTGTGCGGCAATCGCAGGCATCCCACTGACCGAGCGTATGCTTGCCCAGTCAGTGCGCTTCGTCACTGCGCAGCGCGGCGGCGGTGAAGCGAACCTGGACTGGCCGGAACTTGCGCGCGCCGGGCAGACCCTGGTGGTCTATATGGGCGCCGCGCGGATGCAGGAGATCTTTGCGCAACTGCGCGCGCATGGACGGGCAGATGACACGCCTGTTGCGGTGATCGAAAGCGGCACCTTGCCCGAGCAGCGCATTCAGATCACCGACCTTGGCCTCAGTCGAAGCGTGCTGCCTGCGCGCGGGGGACCGCTGCTGCTGATCATTGGCGAAGTGGTGCGTTTCCACGAGCGCAGCGTCGCCGCCGCAGCACGAAGCTGAAGCGTTGTCAGCGCCACGAGACCACGCGCGCAGCATCGGCGCACCAGCGCACCAGCGCTGGGTAGTCGATGGTGTGGTCGCCTGCAGCGGCCGACGTCCCACGCGTGCTGACCACGCAAATTCGTGCGGCGCGACTGCCCAAGTGCGCGTACGCGGCGGCATCGATCTCGAACATGAAGGCGACCCGATCATGCGCGCGCACATAGGCGGCGCACGCGTCTGCGCCGTCTATAGAAAAAACCATGTGTACGGTGAAGTCCTGCACTATGGGTTCATCACACTCAAGCGTTCAATACGATGCTGTGCGCGCCAATCAATGCGCTTGCTTCGGCTTCCGTGCTGGTCGTGCTGTGCGACCCGCAGGTATCTGCGACCACCTTGATTGCAGTTATGCCCAGTGCAACCAACTCCGCAAATGCCGCATTGCATTGCCCGGCCTGCGCAGCTGCAGGCGGCAGCAGCAGCAGCGTTGTCTGGCATTCGAATGCGCAGCACATCTGGATGGGCTCGAGCCATTCGTTGTCCTGGCTGTCGATACCTGCGCGACGAATGAAGAGCACCTTCATGTTGCGGTCCGGGGATACATCGGGTTGTGCTGCATGAGTGGCGCTCGTCAGCCGGGAAAATCGACGACGCGATCGGCGTCTGCGAGCGCATCGACCAACTGCCCCAGGCCAACCACTTCGAACCGCGCAGCAGCCTGTTGCGGGCGCTCGCTCGCCGGCTTGGCGCTTTGGCCTGAACGATCAGATTCCTCATGAGTGGGCACGATCTGTCGTCGCTCTGCAGCGCTGATGCAGAGCGCCAGCTCAAACTGTTGTCCCGCACCGGGGAGCGCTAACCATGCCGTCGCCGCGGCGCTGCTCGGCTCGCCATGGCGTACGCCCTCACGCAGGAAGAACACGCGCGTCAGCGAATGCCCTTCCGCAAGCAAGGCGGCGGCGAACTGCGCCGGCTGCAGGCTCGCTTCTGGCGCTGCGCTGATCACGAGTGCGAACTTCACTGCTGCTGCCCACCTGACTCAGAGCCGAATGCTCATGCCATCCGCGACGGAATGTCTATACGCCAACAGCGCAGGGAGCGTGCCCGCCACCAGCCCGCTGATCAGTGTTGCTGCGAGCAGCCGCCATTCTTCGAGCGAAGGCGGCCATGCAGACAGCACCATGCCATAGGCCGTTTCGAGCCGTGGGGTGGCAATCGCAGTCGCGGCCTGCAGCAGAAGCACGCCCAGCACAGCCCCGAGCACGGTGAGCAACAGACTTTCCCCAAGGATCAATCCGAACACATGCCGGGGCCGCGCACCCAACGCGCGCAGGATGGCCATCTCGCGCCTGCGCTCGTTCAAGCTGGTCAGCAGGGCAGCGGCCATTACCGTCAGGCTGACCAGCAGCACCAGGGCGGCAACAACACGCATTGCATTCTCGGCCAGCGCAACCAGATCCCACAGTTGCTGCAGCGTGAGGCTCGGCAGAATTGCCAGCAGCGGTTCCTCGGTGAAGGTGTTGATGTAGCGCTGCACGGTCAGGACGTTGGCTCGATTCTTCAAGCCCAACAGCACGGCAGTGAGTGTGCCTTCGTCATGGCGATTGATCATCAAGCGGCGCGACGCGGCAGCACCATGACCGCCGTGCAAGTGCGCGTGCATGGCTTCGATGCCGGCAAGGCTCACGTGCACTGTCTGGTCTACGGGTGTGCCGGTCGGCGCAAGCACACCGACCACCGTGAAGGGGTGATCGCGATGTTTGGAGAAGCTGATCGCGCCCATGCCATGTGCAAGCACGATGTGCTGTCCCGGGCTGTAACCAAGTCGCTTGGCGACACTTGCGCCAAGCACCGCTTCGGCGTCGTTGTCGAACGCGCTGCCCGTGTCGAGCACCAGCGCTTGATTGTTGCCGTAACGGTAGTGCTCGAAGTAGCTGGCATTGGTGCCGAGCACCGGAAAACCCTGGTGTGAGTCGCCAAGCGAGATCGGTACGGCCCAGGCGACCGCAGGCAGTGCGGCAATGTGCGCGTAGCTGCGCGTGCTCAGATTGCTGGTGGCGTCGCCGATGCGGAACACGCTGTAGAGCAGCAGGCTGATGGGGCCGGTGCGTGCGCCCACGACCAGATCGGTGCCGTACAGCGTGTTCGTGAAGCTGGCTCGGGCCTGTACGCGCAGGCGCTCAACGCCGATCAGCAGCGCCGTGGACAGGGCGATGGCAAGCAACACCAGACAGGCGCTGCCGCGCCGGTTCCAGAGACTGTGTACGGCGAGTCGAAGCATGCTCAACGCGGCGTCTGGGCGCGGTTGATCTGCCCCAGTTCGACACTGCGGTCGAAACGCGACGCAAGTGCTCGATCGTGGCTGACGAACAGCAACGCGGCGCCCGTGGCACGGCACTCAGACTGCAACAGTTCGATAAAGGCATTGCGCGCATCACTGTCCAAGGCGGATGTGGGTTCATCTGCAAACACCACTTGTGGCCCGCCGAACAGCGCGCGCGCTGCAGCCACACGCTGTTGCTGACCGACTGATAGTTCGCGCGCGCGGCGCGTCCACAGTTCGGCCGGCAACTGCAGCTCAGCGAGCAGGCGTTCGGCTTCCTGCTTGAGCGATCCGCTGCGCGCCGCCGCGCGCGCGCGCCGCGTCGGCGCGAACTGCGCCGCCAGCAGCACGTTGTCCACAGCAGACAGAAACGGCAACAGATTGAACAACTGAAAGATCACGCCCATCCGGTCCGCGCGCAGTTGATCGCGTTGCGCTGCAGGCAGTGCGTGCATTGCGTGTCCGAGCACCTGGACCTTTCCGTCCGAGCCATCGACCGATGCGCCGATCACCCCGCACAGCACGGCGAGCAATGTGCTTTTGCCCGTGCCGCTTGGCCCGGCGAGAAACAGCTGTTCATGTGCGCCCATGCTGAACGCCGGAATATCCAGCACCCACGGCTGATCCGGGCGCCAGCGTTGCCGCAGATTGACGATGTCGATCGAGTGCATGTCGATCATGTGGCGCTTCCAGTTCAGGCAGGGCTGAGACCAGCCACAGGGGCGAAGCAAAAAAAGGCCCCATCCGGACGCACCGCATGGGGCCGATCTGCGCAGCGATCCTGCCAGGATTACGGGCGACGCCCCTCGATGAAGTCGTCGATCAGCTCGTGGTAGCGGCGTACGCGGCTTTCCTGATTGGACAGGTACACGCCTTGAAACGCACGTGATCGGAAGCCGGTCTGCTGCCGCACGAACACTGCGATGTCTTCATCGATGGTCTTACCCATCGACATCTCGCCGACCTTGAACACGACATGCGGGTTCGCAGCGTCGCGCGGGAACATGCCGATCTGGGTGCTGACCTCGGCGGTCTCGCCTTCCGGCTGGCTGGCGTACCACCAGTTGTCGAACACGCATTGCTCGGGGTCTGTCGCATGCGGACGCGCACGCAGGAAGTGAAAGCCATCGGCCCACACAGAGACGGCGAAGTTGGGGAACAGCGTGTAGTGGAACGCGTCGGTCAGCGCTTCATCGGGCAGATGTGCGTAGTGCGTGTAACCGCGTTTGATGCCGACGGCGCGCTTGGCCACGTGCAATGCAGCCCGGGTGAGCTCCGGATGGCCTTTGAAATCCGCCGGGTCCAGCTCCCAGTGCCGCAGCAGTGACGCCAGGGGTTCCTGGATGTTGCCTTCCTTATCCATGGCGCCGACGCCGTAGCCACCCTGCATGATCATGCGGTTGTGGCCCTCGTTCGACAGATCGAACAAGGTCTCCTTGAAGTTCGTATTGATGGCGCCGTTGACCTTGCGACGGTTCGTCGCAGGGGTTGCGCCCATGTGCACGGTGGGCACGTGATACGACTCGTTGAAGTTGTCCAGCACGACTTTCCAATTGCAGGGCAGGGTGGTGGTCAGGCCGACGTAGCGCTTCCACTTGTGCAGCTCCCAGCGGCTCCAGTCGTCCCAGATCGGGCCCAGGAATTCCTTCAGCGTGACGCAGTTCGGGTCCATGTTGACCCACACGAACCCGGCAAAGGTCTCGCAGCGCAGTTCGGTCAGGCGCACCTTGCCGCAGGGGTTGCCTTCCGCGAAGTCTTCGGCGTCCGGTGCGAAGTTGAGCTCGCCGTCCGGCATGAACGCCCAGCTGTGGTAGCGGCACACGAACCGCTTCACTGAGCCTTTCTCTTCGGAGACCAGTGGGTTCCCGCGGTGCTGGCAGATGTTGTAGAAGGCCTTCACGCCGCCGTCCTGCTGCCGAACCATGAGAATGGATTCGGGGCCGACTTCTTCCATCTGCCAGTCGCCGTGGTTCGGCAACTCGGACTCACGCCCCAGCAGCAGCCAGACCTTGGTCCACATGCCTTCCCATTCCTTCTCGGCGAACGCCTTGGAGGTGTATCGCGCGCCTGGGATGCGATGGCCGCGCAACTGCTGCTCAGGCCAGCGCGCAATGATTCTGTCGGAGGTTGCTTCAGCCATAGGGACGCCCTCTGGGTGCGTAGGTTGATGACGGAGTGGTTGATGACGGATTGGATGCTGATGGATTGGATGCTGACCGGTCACGCCGGATAGTGCGATACGTTTATCACGGGGCTATCGTCACGCGGTGACCGCATGGCGCGTGCTCGGCCTGGATTATGGCGCTCGAAGCATCCTCCAGCGTAGCCATTCGACGGCCGCTTCGGATCCGGCGGGCCGTCGGGGCCGCGCCCCGGTCCGGCCCAGCCGCACCGCGCTCACTTCCCGAGTCGCAGCGCTGCAGGCAATACTCGTGGCGGCCTCGCACAGCCCTCACCGCAACCGCTGATGACAGGAACTGCCCATGAGACATGCCCGCACCACACGCGCGCCGGTTCGCGCCGGACTGAACATCGAAATGGGCGGTGGCGCCGCACCTGTGCTTTCCGAGGTCTGGACGTTGGGTGGTTTTCGCATTCAGTTCGTACGTCTGGATGCCGGGCAGTCGTTCGCGCTGGAGCACAGTGCGGGTGTCGTGTGGGTAAAGGTGGTGACCGGGCGGCTGGTGAATATCGAGCGTTCGGCCTACACCGCGCTCAAGGCCATACGCACGACGCGTGTGGATGCTCCGGCAGTCACGGCCGGTGAAGGTGGCGCGTTGTTTACCGTTTTTACGCAAACAGCGGCGGTGCCCGAGAAGGTCACAGCCATGGCGCAACTGACTGTGGAAGGCCCGTATGCAGATGTATTCTGCTGGGAGTCGTTCGAGCAGAAATACGGCGCCTTCCTTGCTGCGTTCAACGGTCAGGACGCGCATCTGCTGCCTGGTTTTCATCTGCTCGATGCAGACGGTGCGGAGATCGCCTACCTGTTCGTATGGACGGCCGGCAAAGGCGTTGACATGTCGACGCACAATCACGGACAGACCCCAAGCGCGAATGCGCCCGCGTTTGCCGAAGTGCATTGGGTCATGCACAACGGGACAGGCAAGGGCGGCATGTATGAGACAGACGCACCCGGCGCGCCCGATCGTGTGCGGCACCCGATGCAGCGCGGTGAAGAACATGGCCCGTTCTTTCTGGTGGATGCGCAGTCCGGCAAGCCGGTGTTACGCGAGAACGGCGCGGTTGCCTATCCATGGCACAGCTGGCAGGCCGGCCAGGATGAGGCGCCCGGTCAGGCCTACGATGTTGTGGCTGCGTTCGAGATCACGGCGCCGTATGCGGACACACACGTTTAGTCTTGTTGGTTAAGCAGATGTCGCAGTGCGTCCGCTGTCGCGTGCGATGCGCGTTTCGGGCGCACAGAGAACCGGGCCATGGCGTGTCACGACGAAGGTATCCAGCACTTCGCGCATCGCGCGCAATGTCACGGGCTTCGGCAGGTAGTCGTTCATGCCTGCTGCGCGGCAGCGCTGCTCATCACCTGCCATGGCATTTGCGGTCACGGCAATGATGTGGATGCCGTTAAGCGGTGCCTCGAGTTCGCGAATGCGCCGCGTCGCTTCGTAGCCGTCCATCTCAGGCATCTGGCCGTCCATCAGCACCAGGTCATAGGCGCCGCGCTGCACCGCGTCGAGCGCAGCGACACCATCGTCGACGGCATCGGCAGCAAAGCCCAGACGGGCGAGCATGCGCAACATGACCTCGCGATTCAGTTCGACATCGTCGGCGACGAGTGCCCGCCAGATGCGTTGCGCGGGCGTGGTTACACTTTCGTGGTGCTGATCGGCCTGAGGTTGCGCGGGTTCAAGGTGCTGGCGCAGCGAATCCAGGCGGAGCGGTCTGCGAATGACACCCTGGATGCGCGCCCGCTCCTGCGGTGACAACGCGCTCTCGCCGGCCTGGGTGGCAAATGCACTGTCGAGCAGAATGAGTGGGTAACCAGGCTGCGCATCCGCCGAAGCCTGTGTTGCGGATCGATGCTGCTGTGGCACATCGACGATCACCGCGTCGAACATTGCTTCATCGACAATGAAGGCGCTGCATTGTGCCCGGTGCTGTTGCAGCGTGCGGGCGTCGGGACAATTTATGGAGACCCAGCCCAGTGCCTGCAGCGCGTTGGCCAGCCAGCACGCCCGACGTTCGTTGGCGCTGCAGATGGCCGCGATCTTCGTGACGTCGCGGCGTGTGACCTCGGCGCGATGAGGTGCCGCGGCGCTTGATGCCGCCGCATCCGAGCTCTGCAGCAAAACGATTGGCAGCCGCAAGCTGAAGGTGCTGCCTACGCCTTTCTGCGAACGCACGTCGATCGAGCCGCCCATCATTTCCATCAGTCGGCGGCAGATGCTGAGACCGAGACCCGTACCGCCAAAGCGGCGCGTGGTGGTGCTGTCGGCTTGCATGAAGGGCG
>CAMAVY010000205.1 GCA_945861675.1 Klebsiella pneumoniae
GGTGATGCCTGGGGACAACGTGAAGTTGACCGCCGAGCTGATCAGCCCCATCGCGATGGACGATGGCCTGCGCTTCACCATCCGCGAAGGTGGACGCACCGTCGGCGCAGGGGTTGTTACGAAAATTCTGAAGTAGCCGAAGTCTCGCAGGGCGCTGCCGACAGCAGCGCCCGCGGGTGTGCTTCACGTACTCGACAGAATGCAGTTTTAGGCCAGTAGCTCAATTGGCAGAGCGGCGGTCTCCAAAACCGCAGGTTGGGGGTTCGATTCCCTCCTGGCCTGCCATCAGTAGATAGGCAAAACGTGAGCGTGCGTGCGGAAGACGGCAACCAGCCGCATACAGAAGACGCGAAGCTGCCCAAGAAAGGTATCGACGTTGATACTTTGAAGCTGGCTGGCGTGGTAGTGCTTGTTGCGGCTGGTGTGTATGGCAATTCGTACTTCCGCGAGGAGTCAGTCCTCTACCGGGCGATTGCGTTGGTGGCTCTTGCCGTGCTGTGCGGTTTCATCGCATTCCACACGGCCAAAGGACAGGCCGCGTGGAACCTGCTGAATGAGGCGCGCACAGAGCTGCGCCGTGTGCACTTTCCTACGCGCCGGGAGACAGGCATCACCACGGCGGTCGTGATAGGCGTCATGATCGTCGTTGCTGTTGTGCTCTTCATATTTGACTCGTTGTTGAGTCTGCTTGTTGAGAGTTTGATCGGATAACCATGGCCACACGTTGGTATGTAGTTCACGCATATTCGGGCTTTGAGAAGGCGGTCATGCGAGCGCTGAAAGAGCGTGTGGCGCTGGCAAACCTCGGTGATTTCTTCGGCGATATCCTGGTTCCGGCCGAGGAAGTCGTTGAAATGCGCGCCGGACAAAAGCGTCGGAGTGAGCGCAAATTCTTTCCGGGGTATGTGCTGGTCGAAATGGAATTGAACGAAGAAACCTGGCACTTGGTGAAGGACACGCCACGTGTGATGGGCTTTATCGGTGGTAAGGCGGATCGCCCCGCGCCGCTCTCCGATGCGGAAGCGAAGGCAATTCTTGATCGGGTCCGTGTGGGCAGCGAAAAAGCCACCCCGAAGACTGTGTACGAGCCGGGTGAAGTGGTTCGCGTGGTTGATGGTCCGTTCAACGACTTCAATGGTGTGGTTGAGCAGGTCAACTACGACAAGAACCGGTTGCAGGTGGCCGTGACGATTTTCGGGCGATCAACGCCGGTAGAACTGGATTTCAGCCAGGTAGAGAAGGCCTAGCGAGAACTATTGGACGCGGGTCATGCGCCCGCTGTCGGCAATTGTGTGACAGGCGTCCAAAGTGGCGTGGAGCAGTAGAGTCATGGCAAAGAAGATTGATGCGTATGTGAAATTGCAGGTTGCGGCGGGGATGGCGAACCCCAGCCCTCCAGTCGGGCCGGCCCTCGGCCAGCGTGGCGTGAACATCATGGAGTTCTGCAAGGCATTCAATGCGCAGACTCAGGAGTTCGACAAGGGCATGCCGATTCCCGTTGTCATCACGGTGTATTCCGATCGCAGTTTCACGTTCATCCTGAAAACACCTCCCGCGTCTGTGCTCCTGAAGAAGGCAGCCGGTGTAGCCAGTGGTAGCGGTACCCCAAACACCCAGAAGGTTGGCAAGGTGACCCGCGCCCAGGTTGAAGAGATTGCGAAGCTCAAGATGCCTGACCTGACCGCAGCTTCGCTGGAAGCAGCAGTACGCACCATTGCTGGTAGCGCTCGTAGTTCCGGAATTGACGTAGAAGGGCTATAAATCATGGGTAACTTGACCAAGCGACAGCGCGCAACCGCTGAGAAGATCACTGTGGGTCGGGCCTATCCGATTGAAGAAGCCGTAGCTGTGCTGGCGTCGCTGCAGCAATCCAAGTTTCAGGAGTCTTTCGACGTCGCGATCAATCTGGGCGTTGACCCGCGCAAATCGGATCAGGTGGTTCGTGGTGCGACCACGCTTCCGCATGGATCGGGGAAAGTGGTTCGAATTGCGGTATTCGCACAGGGCGATGCTGCCGATCGTGCACGCGAAGCAGGCGCCGACGTAGTTGGCTTCGAAGACCTTGCGGACAAAGTCAAAGCGGGTGAACTGGACTTCGACGTGGTCATTGCAACACCAGACGCGATGCGCATCGTCGGCCAACTTGGCCGCGTTCTCGGTCCGCGTGGTCTCATGCCCAACCCGAAAACCGGCACGGTGACGCCGGATGTCGTAACAGCAGTGAAGAACGCCAAGTCCGGTCAACTGCAGTTCCGCACAGATAAGGCGGGAATCATTCACGGCAGCATCGGCAAAGTTGGTTTCACTGCCGTACAACTGAAGGAAAACCTTGAGGCGGTCCTGAGTGACCTGCGTAAAGCCAAACCTGCGTCGGCAAAAGGGATCTACCTGAAGAAGGTGACACTGTCGACGACGATGGGCCCCGGGGTACCCGTGGATCAGGCGAGTCTCGAGATCTAAACGGGCCGAGGCCGATCGGACGCAGAAGTCAGACGCTAGGCGAGGACGAACTCAGAACAAACAGAATTTTCGGGGTGAAGCAGTACGCATCATCGCCCCGATTGGCTTCTTTGGTGTGCCGGAGCAACCACTCCGTGCCCGTCAAAGACCGTAGGCCCGGGTAGAACGAAACCGCCTTAAACAGTGGCTTGAGTTTTCCAGGTTAATGCAACGCAAGTTGCGCCTACGCAGACGGCGGGTTCCCTCCGGAACCTGCAAAAACTGAACGCAGACGTCAGTCGGCGTTTATCAGGAGGCAATACGAGTGGCTTTGCAACTCGAAGACAAGAAAGCAATTGTCGAGGAAGTAAAGATAGCGGCAGCCACAGCGCTGTCTGCCATCGTCGCTGATTACCGCGGTTTGACCGTGGCACAGATGACGAGGCTGAGGACCAAAGCACGTGAAGCCGATGTGTATGTGAAGGTCGTTCGCAACACGCTGGCTCGACGTGCAATGGAAGGCACTGAGTTCGCCTGCCTGCATGAGGCGCTTGCGGGCCCAACGCTGTTGGCGTTGTCCCGTGGTGACCCAGGTGCTGCAGCGCGACTGCTGAAGGACTTCGCGAAGGATCACGACAAGTTGTCCGTGCGAGCAATCGCGCTGGGCGGCAAGTTGCTCGGTCCGGAGCAGCTGGAAGCGGTGTCCAAACTTCCGACGCGCGATCAAGCATTGTCGATGTTGTTGAGTGTGATGCAGGCGCCTGTTGCGAAACTGGCCCGAACCCTCAACGAGATCCCCGGCAAGCTTGTCCGCACGCTCGACGCAGTACGTGAACAGAAGCAGGCCGCCGCCTGACGGCGTTCGGCCCATTTTTCGATTCGAGGTAGAAACTAATGGCACTTTCCAAAGACGACATTCTGAATGCCATCGCGGCAATGAGCGTGATGGACGTAGTTGAGCTCGTCAAAGCAATGGAAGAAAAGTTCGGCGTAACCGCCGCGGTTGCTACAGCTGCAGCACCTGCAGCTGCGGCTGCGGCTGCGGTTGAAGTCGAAGAGCAGACAGAGTTCACCGTGATACTTGTCGCCGCGGGCGAAAAGAAAGTGAACGTGATCAAAGCTGTGCGTAGCGTGACCACCCTTGGCCTGAAAGAGGCCAAGGATCTGGTAGACGGCGCGCCGCAAGTGGTCAAAGAGGGCGTAAGCAAAGATGAAGCTGCAGAAGTCAAGAAGCAGCTCGAAGAGGCCGGTGCAACGGTTGAGCTCAAGTAACTGAGCTCCTCCACCGTACTGGTGTCCAAAGGGCCGGGGGCGCAAGCCGCCGGCCTTTTGGTGCTTGTTTCTAACGTGGGGTCATTCGTCGCTGACGAACGACCGCGCGAGTTCGACGAACGCTAGGTCCTGTTGCTGCATCGCCGGGAGATATGAATGGCTTACTCGTTTACGGAAAAGAAGAGGATTCGCAAGGACTTCGGCAAAATGTCCAGCATGATGGACATCCCGTATCTGCTGGCTATCCAACTCCAGTCATACGAGAAGTTTCTGCAGGCTGATCTGCCGCCTGCGCAACGCAAAGAAATCGGATTGCACGCCGCATTTCGCTCGGTGTTCCCGATCGTCAGCTATTCCGGCAACGCCGCGCTCGAGTATGTGAGCTACCGCCTGGGCGAGCCCGTCTTCGACGTAAAGGAATGCACGCTGCGCAGCGTGACCTATGCGGTACCGCTACGCGTAAAAGTACGGTTGATCATCTACGACCGTGAGAGCCCATCGAAGACCATCAAGGACATCAAGGAGCAGGAAGTCTACATGGGCGAAATTCCGCTCATGACCGAGAACGGTACGTTCATTGTCAACGGCACCGAACGAGTGATCGTTTCGCAGCTGCATCGTTCGCCAGGCGTCTTCTTCGACCACGACCGCGGCAAGACCCACTCTTCCGGTAAGTTGCTCTATTCCGCTCGCGTAATTCCCTACCGCGGTTCCTGGCTGGACTTTGAGTTCGACGCCAAGGACTGCCTGTTCGCGCGCATCGACCGTCGTCGCAAGCTGCCTGCGACCGTCCTGCTGCGTGCACTCGACTACAGCGCCGAGGACGTACTGAACACGTTCTTCGAGCGCAATACGTTCCACATCGTTGGCGATGACGTAACGCTGGACCTCGTGCCCGAGCGCCTGCGTGGCGACGTTGCTGCGTTCGACATTATGGACGGCAAAGGCGCCGTCATCGTTGAAGAGAACAAGCGCATCACGGCGCGTCATGTACGCCTGATGGAGCGTGCGGAGCTCAGCAAGCTTAAGGTGCCGAAGGAGTACCTGATCGATCGCGTGCTTGCTCGCGATGTGGCCAACCCGGCAACGGGCGAACTGATCGCGCCTTGCAACAGCGTCATCGATGCCGCGCTGCTCGACAAACTGCTCAAGGCAAAGATCACATCGCTCGAGACGATCTATACCAACGACCTCGACTGCGGCCCGTACATCTCCGACACCTTGCGCATCGATGTGACGCGCAACCGTCTTGAGGCGTTGGTCGACATCTACCGCATGATGCGCCCCGGCGAACCGCCGACGCGTGAAGCGGCGGAGAACCTGTTCCACAACCTGTTCTTCTCCCCTGAACGCTATGACCTTTCTGCGGTTGGCCGGATGAAGTTCAACCGCCGCCTCGGACGCGAAGAAATCGTTGGCTCCGGTATTCTGTCGAAGGAAGACATCATTGCGGTCATGAAGACCCTGGTCGACATCCGTAACGGCAAAGGCTCGGTTGACGACATCGACCACCTCGGCAATCGCCGCGTGCGGAGCGTGGGCGAGATGGCCGAACACCAGTTCCGGGTCGGTCTGATCCGTGTCGAGCGGGCGGTCAAGGAGCGTCTGTCTCTTGCGGAGACCGAAGGCCTCATGCCGCAGGACATGATCAACGCCAAGCCCGTGGCAGCGGCAATCAAAGAGTTCTTCGGCTCCTCGCAGCTCAGCCAGTTCATGGACCAGAACAATCCCTTGTCGGAAGTGACGCACAAGCGTCGCGTTTCGGCGTTGGGGCCGGGCGGTCTGACGCGTGAGCGCGCTGGTTTCGAAGTGCGCGACGTGCACCCCACGCACTACGGTCGGGTGTGCCCGATCGAAACGCCTGAAGGTCCGAACATCGGTCTGATCAACTCGCTTGCGAGCTACGCACGCACCAACGAGTACGGGTTTCTAGAGACGCCGTACCGCAAGGTGATCGACGGCAACGTCACCGATCAGATCGAATATCTGTCGGCGATCGATGAAGCGCAGTACGTCATTGCACAGGCCAGCTCGCCGCTCGACAAGAAGGGCCACTTTGCTGAAGAGCTTGTGGACGTTCGGCACATGAACGAGTTCATCAAGACCGCGCCGGAGAACGTCAACTTCGTGGACGTATCGCCCAAGCAGGTGGTGTCCGTTGCCGCAGCGTTGATCCCCTTCCTTGAACACGACGACGCCAACCGCGCGTTGATGGGTTCGAACATGCAGCGTCAGGCCGTGCCGACCTTGCGTGCAGAGAAGCCACTCGTTGGCACAGGCATGGAGCGCGTCGTTGCGCGCGACTCCGGAGTCTGCGTGGTTGCACGGCGTGGAGGCGTGATCGAAAGCGTTGACGCGGCCCGAATCGTCGTTCGCGTGTCAGATGCAGAGACGGCCGCTGGTGAAGCGGGCGTCGATATCTACCGCATGACGAAGTACACCCGGTCGAACCAGAACACCTGCATCAATCAGCGTCCGTTGGTGAACAACGGAGACGTGATTCGCGCAGGCGACGTGCTTGCTGATGGCCCTTCCGTCGACATGGGTGAACTGGCGCTGGGTCAGAACATGCGCATCGCATTCATGCCCTGGAATGGCTACAACTTCGAAGACTCGATCCTGTTGTCCGAGCGCGTGGTCAAAGAAGACCGCTTCACGTCGATCCACATTCAGGAACTGACCTGTATCGCACGTGATACCAAGCTCGGCGCCGAAGAAATCACCTGCGACATTCCGAACGTCGGTGAGTCGGCCCTCGGCAAGCTGGACGAGTCGGGCATCGTGTACATCGGTGCCGAAGTCACCACCGGCGACATTCTCGTCGGCAAGGTCACGCCGAAGGGTGAGACGCAGCTGACACCGGAAGAGAAGTTGCTGCGTGCAATCTTCGGCGAGAAGGCATCGGACGTTAAGGACACCTCCCTGCGCGTGAATACGGGCATGAAGGGCACGGTCATCGATGTCCAGGTCTTCACGCGCGACGGCATCGAGAAAGATGCACGTGCCAAGGAAATCGAACAGTCGCAGATCGCGAAGGTGCGCAAGGACCTGGACGACGAGTACCGCATCATCGAAGGCGCAACCTATCAGCGTCTTGCTCGTGCATTGCTCGACAAGCCGGCCGCGAGCGCCCCGGGTCTCACGAAAGGCGGAACGATCACCCAGGAGTACCTGAACGGTCTTGGCAAGGACGACTGGTTCCGTATTCGCATGCGCGACGATGCACTGAACGATCAGCTCGACCGTGCCGACGCGCAGCTGAAGGAGCGCCGCACAGAACTGGACGACAAACTGGCGGACAAGCGTCGCAAGCTGGAAAGCGGTGATGACCTGGCGCCAGGCGTGCTCAAGATCGTCAAGGTTTACCTTGCGATCAAGCGCCGCATTCAGCCTGGCGACAAGATGGCAGGCCGGCACGGCAACAAGGGTGTGATCTCGGTGATCATGCCCGTCGAGGACATGCCGTACGACAAGGACGGTGTGGCAGTCGACGTGGTGCTGAACCCGCTCGGCGTGCCGTCGCGTATGAACGTCGGCCAGGTCCTGGAAGCCCACCTTGGTTGGGCCGCCAAAGGCATCGGTCAGAAGATTGCCGATATGCTTGACGCGCAGCGCAAGGTTGCGGACATCCGCAAGCTGCTTGAGCGTGTGTACAACGAGGTGGGTGAAGGGCGGGTCGAGGACTTCAGCCAGTTCTCCGACGCCGAGATTCTTGAGCTTGCGAAGAACCTGCGCGGTGGCGTGCCGATGGGCACGCCCGTGTTCGACGGCGCATCGGAGCAGTCCATCAAGGCCATGTTGGACATCGCGGATCTGCCGGTCACGGGCCAGACCACCCTGCACGACGGCCGTACGGGCGATGCATTCGATCGTCCTGTCACGGTCGGCTACATGTACATGCTGAAGTTGAACCACCTTGTCGACGACAAGATGCATGCACGTTCAACAGGCTCCTACAGTCTTGTCACGCAGCAGCCGTTGGGCGGCAAAGCCCAGTTCGGTGGCCAGCGTTTCGGCGAGATGGAGGTGTGGGCACTGGAGGCGTACGGCGCCGCCTACACACTGCAGGAAATGTTGACGGTGAAATCGGACGACGTGGCCGGCCGGACGAAGATGTACAAGAACATTGTCGACGGCAACTACAAGATGGAAGCCGGCATGCCGGAATCCTTCAACGTGTTGGTCAAAGAGATCAGATCCCTGGCGATTGATATGGAATTGGAGAGCGACTGACGAGACACGGGGCGCATACCAAGCGCCCCCGCTGCTGCTGACTGAGGTCGCTGATCAAAAGGGTCAGCGGACCAGAAGGTCAGACAAACGGCAGTGACGAATACGCGACGAACTAGCGCAATAAACGCATCCGGCTCCTGGAGAAACGACCTTGAGAGACCTGCTCAATCTGCTGAAGCAACAAGGCAACATCGACGAGTTCGATTCCTTGCGAATCGGACTGGCGTCGCCAGAAATGATTCGTTCGTGGTCGTTCGGCGAAGTGAAGAAGCCCGAGACCATC
>CAMAVY010000206.1 GCA_945861675.1 Klebsiella pneumoniae
GCCCAGGCGCGAAGCACGTGTTGGGCGTTCAGGTCTGTATGTCGTAGCTCCGCGCCGCCGTCGCGAAAGGTGATTGAGCTCACAGTCCTGCTCGTTCGGCGGCGCGCTGCCGTTCGGTGGCCTCGGCGACTTCGCTCTGACGCTGCTGCAGTCGTGCGCGCTGGGCCTGCATGCGAGCGTTGTCCATGAACACCAGAGAGACCTCCGTGCGATCGCGGATGACGACCGCATGCCGCCCGCGTTTGGTGATTACGGAGTACATGGGTTTACTGCGCCTTGGTTGCCCGTAGCGCTCGGTGAGTGCCGCGACCAGACGATCCTTTTCTGCGGCTGCAGCGCCGATATCAGTGAATTGCATGATGGCGCTCACGCGGATTGGAAAGCCGTCAGGATCGACCATCAGCTCATAGCGCGCACCCGGCCAGCGGGCCAGTGGGACGGGCGGCTCAATGCCTGCATTGATGTCTGGCAGCACGCCGGTAATCGCACACGGATGACCTAAGCGGATTCCAAATGCACTCTCGATCCTGCCGTTGCGATCAGGAGCAACCCGCGCCGCGAGCGCCAGGCGCTGCTCGCGGTCGTAGATGGCAATGCGCGTCTCATGCTGCGTTTGCCATCGGGCAAAGCCTTTGGCGTCCACGTAGTCCAGGCGCAAACGATCCCCGCTGCAGCTGAGCTGGACGAAACGCTGCACGCTGCGGAACAGGCTGTAGTGCTCGGTGCCACCTGGCACTGGGGCTTCTTGTGCATGGCCATAGCGCTCGGCGAGCCGTTTGCCGAGTGCAACGAAAAGTGACTGACAGCTACCAGTCTGCAACTCGGCCAGGATGCGTACGGGCCGACGGGCATCGTCGAGCATGACCGCGTAGGCGGTGGGTGGCTGACGACTGTGCAGCAGTTGTGGAACCGTCGGCGGCTGCACGGCCGTCCAGACCGGTGCAACGCCGGGGCGCGTGTCGATGGGACGAGCGTTCACCTCGGCGGGCAAAGCGAGCGGCGTGCCGGGCATCGCGCCGCCGCGCAGGTGATTGGGCAGGGGCACATCGAAATGAATGCCCAGCGCACCCTCCATCGGCTGCGGCACCTTACCTGGACGACCGGAACCCACCGTCGGCACGCCGAGCGTAGACGCCGCGACAGGCGCAGGTAACGCGGCTGGCGTTGACGGCCGCGTGGACCTGTCTGTGGTGGCTACGGGCTTCCCGACGCCCGCCTTTCTGGCAGGACCGTTCTTTGCGGACCCATTCTGCTGTGCGCCACCTCCGGCAGCCCCTGCAGTGGCAGCAACAGGCCCAGATGCAGATGCAGGCGCAGCGAATATGGTCGTGGCGCTGTTTGCCAGGCCGCAAGCAAGCACCATCCAAAGTAGCGGCCATAGCTTCGGCCCCAAACGAGCCTGAGCGCCGGGCGAAGACGACGCACGACCGCGACGCTCGTATGGAGCTTCGGTCGCGGCACGCGTCCTGGGCCAGCAGTTGTGTCGTCGCATGCAGGCGTCGGTGGCCGGTAAGGCGCACCTGTTACCCCGATTGAGTGATTGGTAACGCTAGTCGGGGCGGGGGAGGCTGTCGAATGCGCAACACCGCTCGATCAACGCGGGGCGGGTTGGTTCACTGCGCTGCTGGGACCCGGGCGAGTTGCGCTGGTCGCTGCGGGATTGCTCTGTTGTGGTGTCAATGCGATTCGCAGCACGGTCGCATGCTCGATGGCAGCGCGGCTGTACAGAAGTGGAAAGCTGTCTTCGTCGGCCCAGCCCTGCAGCAGGTTGGCGTAGAACGGACTGCGTGGGTCGCCAGACTGACCGGGCGCATTGGTCATTCGCGCGGCGTCCCAATTGCCAACGTCGAGGACCATCCGCCACGACGCGCCCGAGCGCACGTCGAAGTCGGCTTCGTTGTAGCTGGTGCTGTTGGGGGTGTCCGCGTTGCCGCCGCGCGGTTGCGGCGGCATGGTCATGAGCGCTTGCAGTTCCGGACCCAGTGCGAGGTCGCCCGCACGGTCCAGCAACGGGTGCTTGAAGCGCATCTGATGCAGGCTTCCCCAACGCCACTGCTCGGGCGCTGTGCCAAGCAGGGTCCCTGTGGCGCGCCATGCAGCGCCGAGCGTTGCCAGCAACAGCTCGCGGTGGGCAGGCGTGAGCTTCTGCGTCGTCAGTGCGTTGACCAGGTACTCGCTGTCGGGCTGCGTAACGAGCGTGTCCGCGCCGGCCGGCAGAGCCTGCTGCACAAACCCAGGCAATAGGTGGCGCTGCCACCATACGTTGAACAATACCGCCGCGGCCGAGTCGCGCGCCAACGTCCCGTCCCAGTTGCTGAGCATCTGCAATGCCGCGCGTTCGTCGCTAGTTCGGCCAACAAGTGCCTTCAGGCGCGTGCTGAGTCGTCGTGCGGGCATGGAACTGTAGTCGCGTTGCAGGGCTAGCGCGTCTGCCACGCTGACACGTGGGTTACCTGCGAGCACTTCTTCGAGACGCTGCAGGCGCCACGGCGCTGTCCATTCGAAGCCGACCCGCTGTTCGCCGATGGGGTAGTCGGCGGGCAGCTGCATGGAATTGGCAGTTGCGACCCAGCCGCGAGCGGGGTTGAACTGGAAGGGAAGGGCGTCCATGTCGAACGCATCCTGCCATTCGAATCGCCCGTCGCCTGGCACCGGCAGCAATCCATCGAAGTTGCTGCGCCGCGGGAAGTAGCCGGCGGGGCGGTAGCCGATGTTGCCGTCCACGTCGGCATAAACCTGGTTCTCTGCTGGCGCCCCCCAACGGTTCAGCGCCGCCAGAAACTGGTCCCAGTTGTTGGCACGCATGTATTCAACACTGCCGAAATAGGGCGACATGCCGGGTGCCAGCCAGGCTGCCCGCACCGCAAACAGATGATGGGCCTGGTCCTCATGAACAATCGGGCCGTGTCGGGTGAAGCGCAGCACGACTTTGCGCGCCGCTTCCCCGCGTACCGGCACCAACTCCTCTATCGCTCGAACAGATTCAAACGTCGCGTTCGAGCCCGGTGTCTGGCTGTCGGCGGAACTGCTGTAGGCGTATTGGTCGTGATCGTCGTCGCGGGTGCGGTAGACGTACAGATCTTCCTGGTCGAGGCCGAAGATCGTCAGCCCGAATGCAATGCGTTCATTGTGGCCGATCGATACACCCGGGAGCGCGGGTTCGCCGGCGCCGATGATGTCCATGCCCGGCGCACTCAGGTGCGTGATGTAGCGCAATGACGGAACGCTGTGCGAACGATGCGGGTCGTTGGCGAGCAGCGGACGACCTGTAGCCGTTCGGCTGCCGGCCACAACCCAGTTGTTGCTACCGATGCCTGTTCGGATTTCGTCCGGACGTGATTCCGCAATCAACTTGCCCGCACTGAATCGCACCTCGGCCGTAGCGAGCCGATACACGCGCAACACATCGTCGTTGACGATGCAGGGATCGAGACCTTGCGGAATCCGTGGTGTCCAGTTCGGGCGCAGCAGCATGCGCACGCCGTCTGCAGGCAGCCCATATCTGCAGGCAACCTGCGCACGTGTGACCTCGGACGTCACATTGCGCCAGAGCCCATTGCTGCGAATTCGGACAACGTCCTCCGCGCGCCACATAGATGGCGAGTACTTCAGCGCTGAGAATTCGACCGGGAGTAGCTCGGGCTGCTGCCGAGTCAGTGCAATGTAGGCATTGATGCCGGCAACGAACTGCTCGGCGATGCGTTTGGCGTCGGAGCCATAGGCCAACCACTCGTCGCGCATGCTGCCGCGAAAGAGAAACAGCCGAGCGGCGCGGTCCTGTTCGACGTAGTCGGGGCCAAATGCCTCGGCCAGCAAGCCCAGGCCGCGGCGGCGCCACAAGTCGATCTGCCAGAGTCGATCGCGCGCTGCGTTGAAGCCCTGCACGAAGAACGCGTCATATTGGCTGCCGGCGTAGATGTGCGGCACCCCCCAGCGATCGACCAGGATTTCTGCAGGCTGCGCGAGGCCGGGCACCGACCAGCTCAGCTGGCGGAGCTGCGGTTGCGGTGCGGGACTTGCCGGCGCATCGGCGGCGTACCCGGTGACGCCAGCTACGCCCGCAATGACGGCCAGTACCAGGCCCGCCAGGAAACGTAGGCGCGCGGGTCGCAGCACGGGCGATCGCACTGATCGCCGCAAGTTTGATCGTGGAATGTTCTTGAGCACCGACCCTCCAGGGTTTTGTTCGGACTGCTTTTGGTCGGACAGGAAGTTGTTCAGGCTGGATGTTGTTCGAGCTGGAGGTTGTTCAATCCGTAGGTCATCGGGTCGCGTTTCTTCGCCTGAATCCGCATGGCGGCGCTGCTTGCCGCCGCTGAACGTGTTTGTCAGATGCATGGGGCAGAATGCCCGCCGTTCCACCGAAATGCCACTTCCCGGAAGGGTGCTGCGCGAGAGTCACATGCTATAAAGCACGCCTTCCTGCGACTGGCGGTTACCTTGATATGAGTTCCTATCGTCCTACCCGCGACGCTAACGGCCAGCTGCATCTGCAGGTGTCCGCACGCGGTGCCGAACTGCTGCGTGATCCATTGTTGAACAAAGGATCCGCGTTTACCGCTGACGAGCGCCGTGCTTTTGGACTGGATGGTCTTCTGCCGGGGCAGTACAACACCATCGAACAGCAGGCCAAACGCATCATCGCCGAGATCAATGCGCTGCCCGAGCCCATTCAGCGCTACAGCGAATTGAGCCAGCTGCAGGACCGTAACGAGTTCCTGTTCTATCGGGTGCTGACCGACCATCTCGAAGAACTCATGCCGATCATCTACACGCCCACGGTGGGCCTGGCCACGCAGCGTTTCAGCCGTGTGTTCCGTCGGCCGCGTGGTGTATGGATCACACCCGCGCACAAGGGACGGATGGTTGAAGTGCTGCGCTCTGCGGGAATGGATCGCAACATCCGCTTGATGGTCGTGACTGACAACGAAGCGATCCTCGGCATTGGCGACCAGGGCGCCGGCGGCATGGCGATCTCCGTCGGCAAGCTGTCGCTGTACACGGCTGGCGCTGGAATCAATCCGGGCGAGACGCTGCCGGTGAGCATCGATGTCGGCACCAACAATCAGGAAATGCTCAATGACGACATGTACCTGGGTTGGCGCCAGCCGCGCATGCGTGGGCCGGAATACGACGCGCTGATCGAGGAGTTCGTGCAAGCCGTGCAGGTCGCATTTCCCGGCGCACTGGTGCAGTGGGAAGACTTCCGCAAGGACAACGCCGCATCGATCATGGAGCGCTACAAGAACGTCGTGCCGTCATTTAACGACGACATTCAGGGCACGGGCGCGGTGGCGCTTGCCGGGGTGCTTTCGGCGATGCGAATCACCAAGGTGCCGGCTGCTGAGCAACGCATTCTGATCTACGGTGCCGGCGCGGCTGGAATGGGCATCGCGCGGCAGCTGCGCGCGGGCCTCCGTGCGCAAGAAGTCACCGACGCGCAGTTGGCGAATTGCATTGCGGTGATGGATTCGCGTGGACTGGTCGTCGCGGACGCCGAAATCACCGACGAGTACAAGCGCGAGTTCGCCTGGTCTGCGGCCACGGCTGCGGCCTTCGGTTTGTCGGACCCGGGCAAGCGCGACCTGTTGAGCGTGGTGCGCGGATACAAGCCCACGGTGCTGATCGGATCGTCGGGGCAGGGCGGGGCGTTCACCGAAGAGATCATCCGGTCGATGGCCGCGCATTGCGCGCGCCCTATCGTATTGCCCTTCTCGAATCCGACCGACAGCTGTGAAGCCAAGCCAATCGACATCATTGCCTGGACCGACGGCCGCGCCCTGGTGGCCACTGGCAGCCCGTTTGCGCCTGTCACGCATGACGGCCGCCAGATCCATATTGGCCAGGGCAACAATGCGTTCATCTTCCCGGGTCTTGGTCTGGGTTCGCTGATTGCCGGTTCGCGCCGGATCAGTGACGCAATGATTGCGGCCGCGGCCATGGAGCTTGCCGCCCAGGTCACCGAAGAAGATCTGGCCAAGGGCTATCTGTTTCCACCGATCACACGTCTGCGCGCTGTGTCCGAGCGCATCGCGCGCGCGGTCATTGAAACCTCAGTCAGCGAAGGTTCTTCGTCGTTGAATGATGCGAGCGACATTCCGGCGTTGATTCGCGACAACACCTGGGCGCCCGAGTACCCGACGTTTGATCCGGTGTGATGGTGCGGTGGGTCACGCCGCGTAACGATCGCGGCGTCAGCTTTGCGTGCGTGCCGGAGTTCCCAGAGTTCATTTACCATAATATTGATTATCAGCAGTAAGTACGGTCCGTAGGGAACGCTGAAAGGAACGCTGAAAGGAACATGCCGGCACCTGGATTGTGAGTACGACTTCACGCGACAAGGTTCTCGTTCTGTTCAACCGCGATCTGCGGCTTGCAGATCACCCTGCGTTGAGTGCCGCCGTCGAACTCGGCGATGTGCTGCCATTGTTCGTGCTGTCGCCGGCCATGCTTGCGCGTTGCGGACCCAACCGCTTCAGTTACCTGCGTGATGCGCTGCTGAGCCTGGACGCCGCGCTGCGCGAACGCGGCAGCCAGCTGCACGTTGCCATTGGTGAACCGGCCACCGAAGCGTTGCGCGTCGCCCATGCCAACGGCGTCAACGCCATTCACGTTTCCGAGGACTACAGCCGGTTGGCACGTGCGCGCCAGGCTGCGTTGAATGACGGCGCACGCCGCACAGGCATTGTGTTGCGCTGCTTCGAAGGCATCGCCGCCGTCGCGCCAGGCCACGTACGACCGTCAGGCGGCGCTGCGTTTCAGGTGTTCACACCGTACTCGCGGCGCTGGCTGGAAGTTGCCAAACGGACGCCGTTGCCGAGTCCGAAACGGCTGCCGTGGTCCGCGCAAGTCGTGGGCGTGCTCGAGCTGCAGCCGGCGCTGCAAATCGCCCTGCAGACGACACCACGCGCGGCACCCAGTGCACAGCTCCCGCGCGGTGGTGAGCACGCCGCGCGGCTTCGACTGCGGGCCTGGCTGCGACGCGGTGTACAGGACTACGACACGTTGCGTGATCAGATGGACGTTAACGGCACCTCGCGGATCAGCGCCGACCTGCATTTCGGCTGTCTGACGGCAGCACAACTCATCTACGGTGCACGCAAACAACCGGCTGCGGCCGGTTGGATTCGTCAGTTGTGCTGGCGCGACTTCTTCCTGCAGGCGCTCGCGACCTTCCCAGCTCTGGCCACACGCGCATTTCAACCGCATGCGCGTGCTCAGGAGCGTTTCGACTGGCAAACGACGGACCGCATGGCCAGCCACGCGCGCTATGCATCCGCACGCGACGCGGACCCGCAGTTCAGGGCCTGGTGTGCGGGCAACACCGGCATTCCCATTGTCGATGCCGGCATGCGCCAGTTGCTGGCTGAAGGTTGGATGCACAACCGCGCGCGCATGCTGGTAGCGAGCTACCTCACGCGGCAATTGCAGATCGACTGGCGGCTAGGCCTTGCGCACTTCGAGTACTGGCTTGTGGACGGTGATCTGGCGGTCAACAGCGGTAACTGGCAGTGGGCCGCAGGCACAGGCCACGATCGTCGTCCCGGGCGTCGCTTCAATCTGCTGCGTCAGGCGCTGCGCTTCGATCCCCAGGGTGACTATGTGCGCCGGTACGTTGAGCCATTGCGCGACATTCCCGGTGCCGCCGTGCATCAGCCATGGCAGTTGTCTCTGCAACTCAACTACCCTCCTCCGCAAATTCTGCTTTGAGTGTTTGCGCCGTGACGGCGCAGCGAACCAACTGGAGGTTTCATGTCGTCTGCAGATACAACAGCCCTGCCCCTGGCTGGACAAATGGCATTCATCACCGGCGGCGGTTCCGGGATCGGTCTGGCGTGTGCTGCTCAGTTTCTGCGTGACGGCGCCAGCGTGCTGCTGTTCGGCAGGGACGCCAACAAGCTTGAGCTGGCGCGGTCGCAATTGCGGTCGCAGCTGCAGTCGCAGTCCGCATCAGCTCATGCAGCAGATGTGTACGTACATGCAGGCGATGTCAGCATCGAGTCAGACGTTATTGCCGCGGTTGCAGCCGCAACCGCAGTGCATGGCACGCTGAACATTGCCGTCGCCAATGCGGGTACGGGCGCGCTGGCGCCAGTCATCGCCACGACTGACGAGCACTGGCAACGTGTCATGCAGACCAACCTGAACGGCACGTTCTACACGTTCAAGCATGCGGGTGCAGCGATTGCGCGCAGCGG
>CAMAVY010000207.1 GCA_945861675.1 Klebsiella pneumoniae
GGAAAGCGATCCCAAGCCCTATCTGCCGATTGAGGGCGACAACCTGGCGCGGCAGGCGGTGCAGCACCTGCTGTTCGGCGCAGATCACGAGGCGGTAGCGCGTGATCGCATTGCAACGCTGCAGACGGTGGGCTCAAGCGGTGGGCTCAAGCTGGGTGCAGATTTCCTGCGGCGCTGGTTCCCGAACAGCGCCGTCTGGGTGAGCGATCCGACCTGGGATAACCACCGCGCGATGTTCGAAGGCGCGGGCATCAAGGTGAACGCGTATCCGTACTACGCGCCCGATACAGGTGGGCTGAATTTCGACGGTATGCTGGACACGTTAGGTGCGCTTCCCCCGCACACCGTCGTGCTGCTGCACGCCTGCTGCCATAACCCGACAGGTGTTGACCTGAGCCACGCGCAGTGGGCGCAACTGATACCCGTGTTGCGCGAGCGACAGTTGCTGCCGTATCTCGATCTTGCCTACCAGGGCTACGGTGACGGCATCCAGGAAGACGCCTTCGCTGTGCGTGCGTTTGCCTCGGCCGGGCTGCGCTTCTTCATTGCCAACTCGTTCTCCAAGAGCATGAGCGTGTATGGCGAGCGCGCTGGTGCGTTGAGTGTGGTGTGCGCCGACCGTGCAGAAGCAGCGCTTGTGATGGGTCAGCTGCAAGCAACCGTACGGCGCACGTATTCGAGCCCGGCAATTCACGCGGCCGGCATCATTGGCCGTGTGCTCACCGATCCGCAGTTGCGTCGATCGTGGGAAGCCGATGTTGCCGCAATGCGCGAACGCATCCTGGCAATGCGTCGGCGCCTGCACGCTGCGCTGGCGGCCAAACTGCCGGCGCACGACTTCAGCTACTTGCTGAATCAACGCGGCATGTTCAGCTACACCGGCCTCAGTGCCACGCAAGTGGATCGATTGAAGGACGAGTTCGGCGTGTACCTGGTGCGCTCCGGCCGCATGTGCGTGGCCGGGCTGAACTCCGGCAATGTGGAGCGAACAGCGGCGGCGATGGCGGCGGTGATTGGGTAGGACGATGGATGTCGTTGACGGATCGGTGGTTGGCGCGCCGCGTTGGCGGTGAGGTTGACCTGCGGGCAACGAGATCGCCATCGGTGCGGCGGATGCGCCATTGGCTGAACGGTGCAGGCAGTGCGCAGGCTAGCAGCAGCGTTTGATCGAGCAGCAACAGCGGACTACTGGGAAGACTGCGTTTCTTGTTCGCGTCGAATTTGGTGATTGATGGTTGGGCTGCTTGGCAGCGTTCACCGGTTTCGCTGAGGGGCAGTCATGCATGTGGCTTGGTGGGGTCCATCTGTTCAGCGTGTTTTGTCGTGATGCAGTGATCTGGTGATGCGGTGATGCACATCTCGCGGCCGCATGGTTTCGATGGCTGAGTGTCGCATTCTGCAGCACTCAGCCTGCGTCCAGCTTTGCGCTCGCTGCCCGCCGTCAAGGGATCGCGATGCGCACGCTGCGCCCGCCCTTGACCGCGGGCAGCGAGCAGGAGGGGCGAGAAGCGAGAAGCGAGAAGCGAGTACGAACAGCGAACACTAGTGCCGAGAAGCGAGAAACGCGCACGGGCAACGGGCACGGAACGACCAGCCAGAACTGCCACCGCATGATGCGATTGTGCTTGGATGGCGTGCACCACTGTTTGGTGGTTAGAGCAATTAAATCATTGATGGATCGTTCATGAGTAGATACTGTATAACCATACAGTAGAACGGCCAGATCATGAATCAGTGCATTGCTTTTGAAGGGATCGAGGCCCAGTCCGTGGGTGTCATCGAACAGGATCTGCTGGCACTCAACGCCAATCTGAATGCCGCGACCTATCGCTTCCTGGTGCTGGCCCGGGAGTTCGACAGGCGCATGGCCTGGGCCGATTGGGGCATGCGCTCCATGGCGCACTGGCTTGGCTGGAAGTGCGGCATTGGCCCTGTTGCGGCGCGGGCGCAGCTGCGCGTGGCGCATGCGCTTGTTGGTTTGCCTGAGACAGTGGCTGCGTTCTCGGGTGGGCGCATCAGCTACTCGAAGGTGCGTGCCCTGTCCCGTGTGGCAACTCTAGAGACCGAAGGGTTCTTCCTGAACATCGCCGAGCACGGCACGGCAGGATACCTTGAACGCATCGTGCGGTATGCCAAGGGCGGGTCGGCACTGGATGACCCACAACGCCTGCAAGCCATGGTCGAGAACATTGCATGCGACTGGTACTACGACGATGACGGGATGCTGGTGCTGCGGGCTCGCCTCATGCCGGACGATGGTGCTCGATTGGTCGCTGCCTTGAATGCCATGCAACAGCATGTCCCGTCGGTGCCGGTAGCAGCCCGTCGCGCCATGGCGTTGGCCGCCGTGGCAGAGGCAGCTGTGGGCGCTGAGCCGAAGGGCTCGGTGCCTGAGATCGTGGTGCACGTCCGCGCGCCCGTTGCTGAGATCGACGCGCGACATTCTGGTGACGCGGGACACGCCGGTGAGGCGCAAGACTCGAGAGAGGCGCGACACACCGGCCACGGGACAGCGCATCGGACTGTTGACGCTTCTGCTGAAACATCTGCCTACATCGACGGCGGTGAAGCCATTCACCGTGCAACGCTGGAACGGCTCTGCTGCGATGCGGGGGTGGTGCAATTGATGGAAGACCAACACGGCGAGCCATTGTCGATTGGACGGCGCAGCCGGATTGTTCCACCGGCAATCCGATGGACAATGAATGCGCGGGATCAGGGCTGCCGCTTCCCAGGCTGCACGCACGAACACTTCCTTCATGCCCACCACATTCAGTACTGGTCGAGGCAGGGCGAGACATCGCTGAAGAATCTCGTGACCGTCTGCTCCTTCCACCACACGTTGCTGCATGAAGGCGGTTATTCAGTGCGTCGGCTGCTGGATGGTTGCTACGAGTTCAAGACCCCCGCCGGACGCGTGATCCCTGCATCAGCGCCAGCAATGCACGGTGGCGCGGAAGACCTGCGTGCTGACAACGAACGGCACGGAGTGAATGCTTCAGCAGAAACCGGCGCATCGCAGTGGGATGGCAGCCCGGTCGACTACCACCACGTGATGTTCACGTTCTTTCAGCACAGTGATCTGGCCAAGCACCACGCAATGCACCTCGAGTGACAAGGTCACGCGTGGCGTTTCTAGCGCAAACGGATTGGGCTGTCGCCAGTGCGCTTGAGGCGCTCTTTCATGCGAACTATCCGAAGGGCGATGGATCCTGTCGACCGCCGATCGGGCTAGATCGTGTGCTGCACATCTACTTTCGGAAGTTGTGCGGTGATGAATTTGTTCCGGTTATGGTGCGCGATTCTTGTTTCCGCCTGTGCTCAGTCCAACTGGGCCCAACTCAAAGCGGTGCTTCGACGCGAGTTGTCGAGATCGAACGCCGAGTCGGACTGCACCCCAGCATTTTCATCGCTGCCGCGTTGAATGACGAGATTGATCAATCCTGCCCTGAGGCCATGGCGGTCATTGGCGAACGCGCTGCGGATGCATCGCGCAAGGCGCAAGGCGCAAGGTGTCACGGCGACCTGCGCACGATGCCAGCATCGTTGCTGTGGCGTTCGCGCCATTGCCAGAACAGCGCGATCAATGCACAGGCTGGCAGCCCGACGTAACCAAGCAGCAACAGCACACCGCCGTAGCGCAGCTCGGAAGACCAGATGAGCACATTCGCGAACCAACACAGCGAAAGCCCAACCAGTGCGATGTCCAGAACGCACGCTGTCGTTACGATGGTGCTGCGTTTGGCGCCCAGCAGGGCAGGAAGCGTCAACAATGGCCAAACGAATGGCCAGAACAGTGACAGCGCGTCGTCGCTGCTGTCGATGTCACGCACGCCTTCCGCTGCAATGAGCACCTGCGTTTCGCCAGGATCACTTGCTGCCTGATCACTTGCGGGCTGGTCGCTCGCAGGAGCTGGGTCGGCCGGCACTGTGCCAGTGGCAGCACGAAGCACAAGAGCACAAGCAGTGCCGACGCTGAGCTATCGACGTCCACATTGCGCGCTGCATCCTCAGCGTGTTTCCGAATCAATCCATCGCTGCCCTCATCAATGTCGAAACATCGCCGCCATTCGTGCATGTGGCACCAACGTGCCTTCGCGTTCGCGCACTGCGGCGAATGACTTGGTTGCGGCATCGACCACGCGTACTACGTCTGCCTCAGTGAGCGCCGCGCACACGAAGTTGTTGTGCCACGGATGCACGTACACACCGCGCGCGATCATCTCGCTGGCGTAGGCAAAGCCGCGCCGGAAGTCGGCGTCGTCACCGAGCAGCATCTGCGGCATCTGCACCGGTCCGGTCTGGCGCAGCGAGTAGCCGGATGCTGTGCTTGCGTGCGCGAGGCCTGCACGCAGTTGTGCGCCGATGCTTTGCGTGTGTTCCAGGTAGTCCGTGTCGCGAATGCGTTTCAGCGTGATCAGTGCGGCAGCCATCGGTGCGGCGGCGAACCAGTAGCTGCCGGTTGAGTACACGCGACTCGCGGCGTCTCTGGCCACATCACTGCCAAGCAACGCCGACAGTGCGTGGCCGTTGGCAAGGCACTTGCCCCAGGCGCTCAGGTCCGGCTGCACACCGAGATGCGTCCAGGACCCCATGCGCGACAGGCGGAAACCGCCGCGCACCTCGTCCATCATCATGAGCGCCCTGGCGTGATCGCATACTGATCGCACCGCTTGAGCGAACTCGGCAGACGGCAGTTCCTGGTCAACAAACCCATCGTGTTTGAAAGGCGATACCAGCACACCGGCAAGGTCGCCTTCTGCAGACTTCGCCGCCGCTTCGAGACTGGCAACGTCGTTGTAGGTGAAGTACAGCAAGTGCGCGCGGTCTTCAGGCAGCGTGCCCGTGGGTACCGGCGTGCACCATGCGTCCGCGCCGTGATAGGCACCCTGCGCGACCAGGATCTTGCGCCGCCTGGTGTGTGCCCGTGCGACGCTCACCGCCATCGACGTTGCGTCGGTCCCGTTCTTGCAGAACAAGGCCCACTGCGCATGCGTGACCTGCTGCGTGAACTGTTCGGCCAGTTCGACGATGAGTGCCGACGGGCGGGTCATACTGTCGCCTTGCGCAAGTTGTGCAATGTAGGCGGCGTCGATCTCTGCATCGGCGTAGCCGAGCAGGTTCGGGCCGTACGCACACATGAGGTCGATGTATTCATTGCCGTCCACGTCCCACAGCCTCGTGCCTTTGGCGCGCGCGAAGAACTGCGGGAAGTCGGCCGGCAGCAGTGCCGTGGACTCGTGCCCGTACATGCCGCCCGGAATCACTGCCGCGGCGCGCTTGCGCAGCGCTGCATCAATTGAGTTGGATCGCATGTTCCTTGCTCCGTGGTGGTCTGCGCGCCGAGTAACGCACAAACCAAACAACAGGCCAACGATTCCGCAATTGCCGCAGCGAGTGCTTCAGCGTCGGAACTGCTGAAGCAGCAGCCAGACCACGCCCGAGGTCAGCAGCGTGACCACCGTGATGATGACCCAGAAGCCTGCGCTGTCGGTCGCAAACGGAATGCCGACCACATTCATGCCGAACAGGCCGCCGACCACGTTGAACGGCAACAGCACTACGGTGATGAAGGTGAGCAGGAACAGGCTGCGATTGTTCTGTTCGGTAATCGTGTCGAACAACTCTTCCTGAATCAGTTTCATCCGGTCGACCAGCGCCGCGCATTCAGTCACGACCGATGCGAACTCCTCGGCCGACTGCCGCAGGTCTTGAACCTCGTCCTCGGTAATCCAATTGGGTGGCCGGTTCAGCAGCCGGATGAACGCGGCCGGCTCCGGCGCCAGCAATCGTTGCAGTCGCACCAGCAGGCGGTGCAGGGCCGATAGCTCTGCGCGTTTGCCCAGCACGCGATTGACGAGAACTTCGTCTTCGATGTCGTCGACCTTGATGCTCGATTGGCGAACGACTTCGACCAGCACATTGGCCTGGTTCTGCAGCAGTTGCGCCAGCAGGTCGCACGACGATTGACACGCGGATCCGGCCTTGACGAATTGGCGCAGACGATCCATCGAGCGCAGCGGCTTCAAGCGCGCCGTGACCATGATGTTTGGCTGCACGCACAGGGACATGGTCGCGACGTCGGAGACATCGTGCTGAAAATCGAACAGCACGTCGTTGACCACGCCCAGCAAGGCATCGTCCTCCTGCTCAACGGGCGTCGAGCCGCCCTGGGTGTGCAGATAGGTGAAGAACGCGTTTGGCAGATGGCAGTGCTGCTGCAACCAGCGCTGTGTGGCCGCGTTTGCCAGTGAGAAGTGCAACCAGAAGAAGGTATCGCGCTGGCTGTCGCCGTCACCCTCACCCTTGCCCCCATCGGCGAGCAGCCTTGCTGCTTCGTCCGATGTCACCGTCGTGGCGGACTGTCCTGCGCGAAACGCGAATGCCCACACCAGCCCATTGCGGTCGGAGCCGTACTCGCCGGCGATTTTCTGGGCCAGTTGCTTGCTGTGTCGCGTTTAGGAGCGGCGTGCGTCTGCACGCCCGGTGTAGAAGCCGAGTGTGGAGAAAAAGGGGCGTGCGTCCATGCACACCCAACACGCATTGAAGTACGCCGAAGGCTTGTGCCTTTCAGCGCAGGTTTCGGCGTCGCAGACACATACCGACCAGGCCAAGCGCAAGCAGCGCGAATGCACTCGGTGCGGGCACGCTCGGTCCCGGCACAACAGTGACGCGGAATGCCAGCAGCATGGTGTCGTTCTCGCGACCGGCGTCGTAGCTGAGCGCCGCCCCATTGGCTTGCGTGAGCGTGCCATTCGCGGTCTGGAAGTCGTTGTCATTGCCCAGGAACAGGAAGTAGTCGTTCGGCTTGAGCGGATCCAGCGCCGACACCAGCGCCATGCCTTCCCACTTCTCCGACAGCGAGTTGATGTCGCTTGTGTTGTCCGCTGTGAGGTTCAGGCCGAACTGCTCAAGTTCCGTGATGCCGAGATCGAGCTTGCCGAGGATGTTCAGCGCTTCGGTCCAGGGCACCGGTGTGATGCTGCCAAGCAATGTGTCGCCGCTGCTTACGACCTTGTTGCCTGCCGCGTCGTACAGCCCGTCGATGTTGCTGGCGGTTGCGAAGTCCGCAAGCAACACGGATTTGAATACCGGCGCGGCTGCGCCGTCTGCACCGCGGCCGTTGCCGTCACGCGACAGCACGAGAATCTGCGAATTGCTCAACGCCAGGATAGAACTTTGTGCGCCTGCACGGTCAACGCTGCCGTCCAGGTTTGAGTCGATGCGTGGCAACTGCAGCACGTACTGTTCAATTGGATCGGTCGGTACTTCCTTGCCGCCTGCGATGTCGTACACCACCACGCGCGTGTTGGTGCGGCCCTGATTGCCAGAGCCGGAATCCTGAATCGTTGCGCTCTGCAGCATCGCAATCAGACGCGTGCCATCCGGACTGATGGTGATGCCTTCCATGCCTTGATTGATGCGCCGGCCGTCGGTGTTTGTGGTGTCGGTGAAGTAGGTTGCGCCCCCTTTGTGCGGCACCAGTGCTTCAGGGATCGACACGATCCCGTCGATCTGTTTGGCGGCATTGAAGTGATAGATGTAGGCACCGTATTCATCACCGACCCAGCCCTCGCCTTCCTTGCCCGGCCGTGGGTCGAGGATGAGTCCTTCGGAATCCAGGGTCAGTCGGTTGGCCAGCGGTCCGTCTGTTCCGATAATGCTGTTCGCGGCCACGGTGGGTACAGGCTTGCCGAACAACGTGATCGCTGCGCTGTTGGCCACGAGCCCGGTGGTAAGCACAGGCTGCGTCGCCGCGTTGTTGTCGTGGTCGTGGTCGTAGGTAAAGCGCGTGGCACCGGTATACGTCAGTTGAATCTGGTTCTGATCGGTGGTGGGTGCGGCCGCCGTATACGGCGTGAACGTGAAGTCGAAGGTGTTGATGCGCGCGGCATAGTTGGAGAACACCGTGCCGGCGTTGTAACCACGGTCGGGCAGCACGTTGAACGTGCCGCGGTAGTTGCCTGCCGTGGCGTTGCGCGCCCAGTTGCTGATCTGCAGGTCAGAGATGGAGCCAAGCGTCTCGGTCACGCCGCCGATCGTCTGTGTGGAACTCGCGGCCACGCGGCCCACGCCTTCCAGACCGCGCACAATGAATGTTGTGCCGCCGAGGCT
>CAMAVY010000208.1 GCA_945861675.1 Klebsiella pneumoniae
TGCGGGAAGCGGATACGGGTACGAACCGTTCTGGAAATGCAGGTCTGAGTGACAGACGCCGGCGGCAGCGGTGCGCACCAGCACTTCCCGCGGGCCGGGCTTGCTGATCTGAACGTCTTCAATTGTCAGCGGCTTGTTGATTTCGCGCAGTACAGCGGCCTTCATGAACGACTCCCCTTAACGTGTTGGCAATTGGTCTATGACGGAACGGCGCTTGAGGGCACAGCGAATGCAAGGCTCTGAGCGCGCCAGCCAATCTGGCGACTGTGCGAGCCGTACTACGGCCGCTGTTGCTCGCCCGATCACGGGCAGGCAGTCTGCCAAAGCGGTGCAGCGAAAGCACCATTGTTCGCCCCAGCCGCTGTGCGGCGCTAAGGGCGAAAGCCGCTGTGCGGCGCTACTGGTCAAAGCCGCCGCGCGGCGCCAATGGATAAAGATGTGATGAGCGATGCCGGTTATGACGCACCAGCACCCACTGAGTTGCGCATTCAAGTGCCCACCGTAGTGGTCGCCGTGGGCGCAAACCGAGGCAATGCCCAAGCCGTTGTGGCTGCGGCCATTGCTCGCCTGCGCGAGCGATCCGGCGCTGACTTCCGGGCGTCGGGGCTGTACCGCTCAAGCCCGGTGGACTGTCCGCCAGATTCTCCGGACTTCATCAATGCAGCCGTCCGCATGTCGGCCCTGGACGGTGAAACCCCGGAGTCGCTGCTGCTGTATCTGCAGCAGCTGGAGCGCGAGTTCGGGCGTGCGCGTGGCCAGCCGCGCAACAGCCCGCGTGAGCTCGACCTCGATCTGATCCTGTTCGGCAGCGAATGCCGCAGCGCGCCAGCATTGCAGCTGCCGCATCCGCGTGCTCACTTGCGGCGCTTCGTTCTGGAGCCGATGGCCGAAGTGGCGGGCGACCTGATCTGGCCAGTATCAGAGCTCGCGGTCAGTGCGCTCTGCGCTGCGCTGCGCGCGCGTCAAGCGGACCAGAGCAATGGCGACGGCAGTCCGCCCGAGCGGCTCGAACGTGTGCTCGACTGATGCCGTGTCTGTTCACGCTTGAGGCTCGGTAGACGTTCGTTTTTTGCGCGAACTGCTGCACGCTGAGCTGTTAGGCTTCGGTTGGTACGAGGAGCCTGACAAGACATGCAAGGCGCGAACGACACCCCAGCTGCCGACATCCCAGCTGCCGACAGCCATGCTGGTGACAGGCACGGCGGAACGCGCACCCACGTGCTGCTTGCTGCAGTGCTGCTGGTGTTGCTCAGCAGGCCGACCCCTGTGCTCGCCTATCCCGGCGAGGTGCACCAGCAGCTGTCGTTTCTCGCGGCCCGCGTGTTCAACCGGTGTGTGAAAAACACCGCCATCCCGCCATTGTCGACATTGAATGTGCGCTATGCGGCGCGCTCCAGCAACGAAGAAGCCAGCGCCGGGTTCTTCGCACGAACGTTGCGCTGGCAATACTACGATCGCGCCCAGGACGCCGATCCGAAGCGCTGGCTCTGGATCGTCGAACCAAGAATGCAGGCGCGTTTCCTTGGGCTGGAACGTGCGCTGCAGGTCAACGAAGGCAATGGTGAAGTAGAGCTTGAGCGCAGCTACTCGCGCCTCGGTCAGATTGTCAGCTATGTCCAGGACGTGACGGTGCCTGCGATTGCGGTGCCCATCTACTATGAACGTTTCTGGCTGCTGTCGGTATCGGATCGCTTCAACGACTATCCGCTCACGCTCGACGAGCGAGATGCATCGTTGGACGATCTCTGCCCAGCCCTGCTGGCGACACCGGAGCACTGGTCGTTGTCTTCGTTGTTGTCTGCCACGGCAGAGCAGACGCTGCGTGCCGTGCGCGCAGGTATTCCGGAACTTGATGCGAGCTGGCAGGTGTTCTGGCGCGAACCCGAAGAAACCGGCGAGTTCGGCGAGTACGGCAGCGCCGGCAATCACTTTGGCGAAGCGGTGGACTTTCGCTGTGGTCGCTCGGGTAACCGCACCACCTGCCACTTGCTGGCCAATGATCCGATTTACCGGGAGTTCGCGGAAACGCGGCACCGCGATGCGCTGTTGGCCACGATGCGCGCCTACCTGCTGCTGCAGCGTGGTGGGCTGCGCCGCACGGCGAACAAGTAAACGTCAGCGTGCTGCAGTGAACAGCGCCAGACGACGTCGTTGCTCAGTCGGACCCGTTGACCAGCAGTCCGCTGACTGCGCGCTCAAGTTCCTGCAGACCAACCGGTTTCATCAGGTGCAGATTGATGACGCCGGGCGCGGCCGGCTCGACCTCCATGAGCCCGGTCAGCATCACGATGGGCAGCTTCGGATGCTGCGCCCGCAGCTTGTGCGCCAGCGCGTTGCCATCCATGCCCGGCATGCTGTTGTCGGTAATCACGAGGTCGACATGCGCCGCTGAGTCCGGGTTGCTCATGATCGCAAGCGCGCGCTCCGCATTTTGTGCGGTGGTGGTTTCGTAGCCCAGCGCACGCAGCATTTCGCCCGTGACCAGCAGCACCGCGGCGTCGTCGTCGACGAGCAGCACAAGCTGGCTGTGCCGTGCCCGAGTAACACCATCTGCCTCGACGGCACCTTCGGCCGGCGCCGTGGATGCCGCCTTTGCTTCGCGGATTCCCGGCAGGATGATCTCGAAGCAGGTCGTACGGCCGGATGCGCTGTCCACCCGGATGATGCCGCCGTGTGCTTCGACGATGCCCTTGGCCACTGCCAGGCCGAGACCGGTCCCCTGTTCGTTGGTCTTGGTCGAGAAGAACGGCTCGAACACCCGCGCCATGACGTCCGGGCGCATGCCGGCGCCGTTGTCGAGTACGCGAATGCGGACCCCATTGACGTCGCGCTCAAGGACATCCAGCGGCAGATCTTCTGCATGAATGACGTCGGCAATGATGTCGATGCGGCCGCCCTGGCTTGGAATCAGACCGCCGGTGTCAGAACCCAGGACTCTGCGGCCCGAGATCGAATGGGCTGTTGCGGATTCGCTTGAGTTGCCGTTGGCGACCCCGAGCCCGCCAATCGCCTGGGCAGCGTTGGTACACAGGTTCACCAGCACCTGATGCAGTTGGCTGGGATCTGCCATTACGGTCTGCAGACCCAGTTCAACCTGGGTGCGCAGCTCAATGCTGCCTGGCAGCGAGCCGCGCATCAGCAGAGCAACCTCGCTGACGACCGCTGCGACATGCGTTGGCACACGCTCGAACAACGGCTCGCTGTTGCGGCTGAACGACAGCACCTGGCGGATGAGTTGCCGTACACGCACTGCAGCCTGCGTGATGGCGTCGACCTGGTGATGCAGCTCGACATCCGCAATACGCGACTTGAGCAGCTCCGCATAACCACTGATGGGCGTGAGCAGATTGTTGAACTCATGCGCGATACCGCCTGCCAGCTGACCAATCGCCTGTGTGCGCGATGCCTGATTCAGCTGCATCTGCAGATGTCGCGCTTCGGTCACGTCGGTTGCGACCACCAGCGTGCCACCGACTTCTGCTTCGAGCGGAATGGATACGCGGTGCACTTCCAGCACGCGACTGCCGTTGCCCGCATTGATGACGACCGTTGGTGCGCCCGACAGCCAGGGGTCGCGGAACAGCAGCCCGGGATGCGCCAGCAGTTCGGCCATGCTGCAGCCATACAGCTGCGCCAGGCTGCGATTGACGAACAACAGCTTCGGTTCGCGGCCGGCCTGCCCGGGGCTGGTGGCAAACACCGCCTGCGGTACCGCGTCGATGATGCGACGAAGCCGATGCTCACTGTTCGCGAGCGCAGCCTCAGCGCGCTGCCGATCGCTGATCTCCCGTTCTGCGGCATCGATGCGTTCGCGTACGCGCTGGGCGGTGGCATCGATTGCCTGCTGCAGGTCTGCGAACTCGGCGATGCTCATTTCGGTGTTTGCGTTGGGCGGCGTGGACTGGGCGAGTGGCTGTGCCTTGCCCGATGGCACTTCATCCGCGCGCATTGCCGCGGCAGCGGCACCGATGCGCTCGACCTCTGCACCAAGACGTCTGGCGTAACTCGATGCCAGAAGAATGCCGGCAATGGCGAGTAGCAATGCGGCGGCGGCGATCGCCAGTGTGCGCAGCACCATGGCGTAGTACATGTCGCTTTCGCCGATGGAGAGCGTCAGCCATCCCAGCGTGCGATCGCCGCTGGCGATGCGCTCGGTGTGGGTGAGCGGTTTGGACCACGAGCTGCCCTCGGTGAGCGTCGGATGTTCATCGCATGCGGTGCGACCCAGTGCGACGCCTTCCAGCATGCGGCCACGTTGGTCATACAGGCACACGCGTTGGCCGGCCTGCGTCCTGGTCAATGCACTTGCGGCTGCAGCGAGATCCACGCTGCGCACGTCGCCGGGCACGTAAAAACGCGCGAGCAGCACACCGATCAAGTGTCCGCTGGACGCGAGTTGCTGCCGTGTATGGCCCAGTTCTGTACCAATCGCGAGCGTCGTCAGCAAGACCAGACCTGCGATCGTGACGCGCGTGGCGGTGCGGAATAGCGAGGTTCGCAGTGGTTGCATTGATGGCGCGCGTCGCAACAGAAGCGCACATTCTATGTGCCGCGCCGTTGGATGCGCCAACTCGCTCGGCTATAGTCCCACGCATTGCGGGGTGCAACTGGCCGAACGCGAGGATCGATCCGCGATGACGATGGCAGAGTCGCAAACATCCCCCGCCCGCGCGAATGGTTTCTCCGTTCGCGACGTCAGCGGCTTGATCGGCCTGTCCCCTGCGCAGATTCGCAGCTTTGTGCGCAGCGGCATCCTGCGTCCCGGGCGCGGCATGCGGCGCGAGTTCCGCTTCGACTTTCAGGACATCGTGCTGTTGCGCACGGCAAAGGGCTTGCTCGACTCGCATGTCTCGGGTCGCCGCGCTCGTCGTGCGTTGCGCAAACTGCGCACAGAGATGCGCTCCGACATGCATTCAGGACGACCGCTCACCGCGGTGCGCATCGAGGCGGACGGCGCGAGCGTCGTCATCCGCGAAGACCAGCGGGCCTGGAATGCGGAGAGTGGCCAAGGCCATTTTGTGTTCGCGAACCCGCTGCTGAGGCACGCCGTTGCTCACCTCACCGAGCCCGGCCATCTGTTCGATGAGCTCGACGCCGATCTGAGCTCCGACGAGTGGTACAACCTGGGTCTGGATCTCGAAGAGATCTCGCCTGTGGATGCGTTGGAGGCTTACGTGCGCGCGGTCGCGCTGGATACCGGCAACGCGGACGCGCACGTGAATCATGGTCGCCTGGAACAGATGCGCGGTGCGCTGGACGAAGCGATTTCCGCCTATTGCGCCGCGCTGGTACATGCACCGAAGCACGAGCTTGCGCACTACAACCTGGGCACGGTGTATGACGAGCGCGGTGAGTTCGAGTTGGCCAGGCAGTGCTATCTGAACGCGCCGGGCGTGGCGGACGCGCACTACAACCTGGCGCGGCTGTACGAGATTGCCGGCGACGAGATGTCGTCGCATCGGCATCTGCGTCGGTCGCGGCAACTTGAGGTCGAACGCGAAGCACCCTGATCGGCGAAGTCGCCCTTGCTGCGTGGTCGCAGGCTTGCGCGGCTGCGTCGTAGCGCTGCTGTCCTGGCGTTCGGCACGTCATCGCGCAAGCATTGCCAAAACAGCTGAGGAGTGTTTCTCGTGATCGACCGTGAACTTGAGTTGCGCACCGCCGATGGCGTGATGAACACCTTTGTTACACATCCCGAGCAGGGCGGGCCACATCCAGTGGTGCTGTTCTATATGGATGCGCCGGGCAAGCGTGAAGAACTGCATGACATGGCGCGTCGTCTGGGCACTGCGGGTTACTACGTGATGCTGCCGAACCTGTACTACCGGCGCACGCACGACTGGGCGATGCAGCCGACCGATGAGTCGCGCAAGCTGATGTTCGAGCACATGGAATCGCTGGATCGCGCAAAGATACGCACCGATACCCACGCGCTGCTTGCATGGGCGGACGGAGATCCGGCCGCACGTGGCGGCAAGTGTGGGGTCATGGGCTACTGCATGAGTGGCCCGTTCGTGTTCTGGGCTGCGCAGGCGAACCCCGAGCGCGTGGCGGCTGTGGCATCGGTGTACGGCGTGCGGCTATGCACGGACGACCCGGACTCTCCGCATGGCCTGGCGGCGCAGATTCCTGCTGAGGTCTATGTGGCCTGCGCCGAGACCGACCACTGGGCGCCGCGTGAGGTCATCGATGCGCTGGATGGCCACCTGCGCAGCGCCGGCATGCGTTATCGCATCGAGTGGTACCCAGGCACGCAGCACGGGTTTGCGTTTCCACAACGTCAGGGCATCTACAACAAGGTGGCCGCGGAGCGGCACTGGGAGCGATTGCACGCGCTCTTTCAGAGAAATCTCCAGGGTCAGGTCACCTGATGCCAGATTCCCTAAAGCCAAATTCCCTACAGAAGGAGTGAGTTCATGGAGACACTGGCCACCGGCTACGGCCTGATTGAAGGCCCGCTCTGGGATGATCAGCGTGGCCTGTTGTTCTCCGACGTGCTGTTCGGCGGCGTATATGCGCTCGCTTGTGCTCGCGGCCAACACGACGGGCAGGTAAGCACGGTGTTTGCGCATCGAAAGGGCATCGGCGGGATGGTGCAGCACGTTGCCGGCGGGCTGGTCGTCAGTGGTCGCGAGATTTCCTACAAGCCATTCGACGGCGGCCAGACCGTGCAGCTGCTGGACCGCGATCCGGCGCAGGGCAACGTGGGCTACAACGACATCACTGCAGATGCGCGTGGCCGCATCTATGCAGGTTCGTTGGGCAGCAGCCCGGTGTTCGCCGATGGCCGCGCGCACGCCGACGGCGATCTGTATGTGATCGATGTCGATGACGCAACGCGCGTGGTCGGCACCGGCATCGGGCTCACCAACGGTCTGGCTTTTTCACCGGATGGTCGCGTGCTGTATCACTCCGATTCGCGCGTGCGCACGGTGTGGCGTTACGACGTGGGTGAAGATGGCAGCCTGCAGCCCAAGACGGTGTTCGCGAAGATCCAGTCCGGCGTGCCCGATGGCCTAGTCGTGGCCGTGGATGGCAGCGTGTGGGTGGCGCTCGCCGGTGGCGGCCATGGCGTCGCCGTGTTCGCGCCCGACGGCGGTGAACGCGCGTTCATCCGCATTCCCGTGCCCATGTGCACAAGTCTCTGCTTCGGTGGCACCGATCTGCGCGATCTCTACATCGTGTCGGGTTCTGAGGGCACGGGAAGCGACAGGGGTGGGTCGATCTATCGTGTGCGCGTCGATGTTGCGGGGTTACCGGTGCCCGTGGCACGCACGCGCCTCAATCAGGGAGTTGCTGCATGAGTTTTGTCAGCGTCACCGCGGCCCGGGCCCTGCCCGGCCTGCGCATGGTGGGCATTGCCCGAATTCCCAGCCCTTGGACGGAAGGCGCGAAGGGCATCTTTCGCATCAAGCACCTGCCGGTTGTGCTGGCGTGCCCGCAACCCGAGGACCCACCGAATGCCGTGGCCGATTGGGCGGGTGATTCAAGCATTCCGGTGGTGGCCTATGAGAACGAAAAGCTGCGCACAGGGTGGGCGCAGATTCTGCTGCTGGCTGAACGCCTCGCGCCTGCCCCTGCACTGATTCCGGCGGATGCCGGCGAGCGTGCGCTGATGTTCGGGCTGGCCCATGAGATCTGCGGCGAGATGGGGCTGGGCTGGTGCATGCGTCTGTTGCTGATTCGCGATTCCTTGGGGCACGGCTCATCAGACGGTGCTCCGCCGCAGGTGGGCAATTACCTTGCGCCGCGCTACGGCTTCGATCCGGATTCGGTACAACAGGCAGAGCAGCGCGTGGTGGATGTTCTGACCATGCTCGATGCGCGCCTGCAGACGCGGCCCTGGCTGATGGGCGAGCAGGTGTCTGCGCTGGATGTGTATTGGGCGACCTTCGCCAATCTGATTACGCCGCTGCCGGAGTCGTCGATGCCGATGGCGGCCAGCATGCGACGCGCATACACGTGCAGCAATCCAGCCATTCTTGCCGCAATGACGCAGGCGCTGCGCGCGCATCAGCACAAGGTGTATGACACTTATCTGGAACTGCCCGTGCAGTTGTGAATGCACAGCCTGCACGAGCAACACAATTCAGGGCGAGTGG
>CAMAVY010000209.1 GCA_945861675.1 Klebsiella pneumoniae
GGCCGCTTCGAAATCGAAGCGCTGCCGTTCGACCTGCACCGGTGCATAGGAGATGTGCTCGATCTGCTCGGGCCCAATGCCGCAGCGAAACAGTTGAGTTTGCGCTGCGAGTTCGGGCCGGGTCTGCCAGCGCGCATCATCGGCGACCCGACACGCCTGCAACAGATTCTGTTCAACCTTGTCGGAAACGCGCTGAAGTTCACCGAATACGGTGGTGTTGTCGTAATGCTGGCAGGCAGCGCGAACAATGCGGAAGGTCTTTCGCTGCACATCACCGTGCGCGACACCGGCATCGGCATTCCCCTGGACGCACAGGCACAGTTGTTCAGCGCATTCACACAGGTGGACGCTGCGACAACACGCAAGTACGGTGGCACGGGCCTGGGTCTGGCGATTACCCGACGACTCGCAGAGTTGATGGGTGGCAGCGTTGATGTGCAGAGCGAACCCGGTAAAGGCTCGGAGTTCCACGTTGTCGTGCAGGTGAAGGCTGCGCTGGACAGTGCGCCACTCGACACCACGTCAGCATCGCTGAGTGGAAGCGAGATACCGGCAGATCTGTTGATCCGACCCGCAACACACGCTGACCGCCTGCTGCTGGCCGAAGACAACCCCATCAATCAGCGGGTCGCGCTGCGCATGCTTGAAAAGCTTGGCTATCAGGCCGAACTGGCGACCAATGGGTTGGAAGTGCTCAGCGCGCTCAAACAGCAGCGCTATTCGATTGTGCTGATGGACATCCAGATGCCGGAAATGGACGGCTTGGAAGCTACGCGGAGCATTCTCAGTACCTACCCTTCCGCCGCCGACCGCCCATGGATCATCGCGCTGACCGCCAATGCCATGGAAGGCGATCGACAGACCTGTATGGACGCGGGTATGGACGACTACATCAGCAAGCCGATGCGAATGCAGCAGATTGCTCGATCGATTGAGCGTGCCCGCGCTGAACGGGCCGGCATCGACCGTTCGAACCGCGCCGTGTGACACTGGTCTGTGTGACACTGGGCGCATACGCAGACCTCGATCGCGCCGGTCCAGAATGAACAACGCCGTACTCGCCAGTGGGCGAACGATCTGTATTCGCAAAGTGCAACGCGACGATCTCGCGCGCATCGCCGAGTTCGCGTTTACGGTGTCCATCAGCGAGCCACAGAATGCGTTGCCACGCTTGCAGAGCGTGCATGCATCCACTGATCTGTGGCAGCACGATGCCGGCGCAGTGGCCATTGTTGAACTGCAAAGTGCGCGGCTTGTCGGCACGGCCCAGTACTATCGCCCGGGTCCGTGCGTGCATGGCCTGGAACTGGGTTACATCATCCATGCCATCGAAGATCGCGGGCGCGGCTATGCAGCGCAGGCGCTGCGTCTGCTTTCCGACGTGCTGTTTGCCGCTGCAGATCCATATCACCGCCAGCAGTTGATGATCGAAGTCTGGAACACCGCGTCATGGAAAGTTGCGGAGCGCTGCGGCTTCATGCGCGAAGGCGTGCTGCGCGCTTCTGGATTGGGCGAAGGCGAGCCCGCCGACAGCTTCATCTATTCGCGCACCTATCGGGACTACCAGCAGGAGTTGACGTCGAACAACGGCAGTCATGGCGCTGGTGGTGCGCGCGTTACGCATGACTGACGCCTACGAATACACCGGCCTCGTCGCCGAAGCCTGGGACCTGCTGCGCGGCGACACCTCTGCGTGGCCCGACCGCCGGTTCTATCGCGCGCTGATCGATCTGCAGGCCGAACAACACGTCAGTCAGCACGCGGGGCCGGTGCTCGATGTGGGCTGTGGTACCGGCCGCCTGCTGCTCGACTATCTGGCTGCGGGTTACGACATTGATGGCGTCGACAACTCACCCGAGATGCTTGAACTCTGCCGCACGAAGGCAGCAACGCTCGGGCTGGACGTGCGCGAGCGGTTGTTCGAACAGGAGATGCACACGCTTGCGCTTCCGCGGCAGTACGCAACGATCATGGTGCCATCGTCGTCATTTCAACTGCTCGTACAGGAAGCTGATGCGGCCGAGGCGCTGCAGCGCTTCCACGCGCAACTCCTGCCCGGCGGTGTGCTGGTGATGTCGATCATGTCCAAGCTGTGGCCAGGCAAGAGCGCCCCTCCACACATGGAGTGGACGAAGTGGTTCAAAGCGGGCGAACAGGTGCGCCCACAGGATGGCAACAGGATCTGCCGATGGATTCGCACGTGTTACGACTACGACCTGCAGCTTGAACACGAAGAGAACCGCTATGAAGTGATCGCCGACGGTGCAGTGATCCGCAGCGAGCTGTACAGCCGTTCGCCGGCCGTCCGCTGGTACAGCCAGGCACAGGCCATTGCGTTGTATGAACGCGCAGGGTTTGTGGCCGTACGCGCCACCAGCGGATTCACAATGGCGCCAGCGGCCGCCGAAGACACCACGTTCTGTGTACTGGGCCGGCGTGCAGCCTGACGCTGCGCACTCGGCAAGCACGTTGCGCCTGCCGCAAGGATCGTGGCACACCGTACTCGATTGCCTGTGCAGCCACTTCGCCAACATCTCGCGCGCGCAGTGGCTTGACCGCATGGCCCGGGGTCGCGTGCTGGACGCAAGCCGGCAACCCATCGGGCCTGAGTGTCGCTATCGCGTTGGTCTCACCGTGCATTACTTTCGCGAAGTGCCAGCCGAGCCTGCGATTCCGTTTGAAGAAACGCTGCTGCATATCGACGAACACCTTGTCGTGGTCGACAAGCCGCATTTTCTGCCTGTGCTGCCCTCGGGCCGCTTCGTGCGCGAAACGCTGCTGTGGCGGTTGATCGAACGGCTGGGCAATCCTGAGCTTTCGCCGGTGCATCGCATCGACCGTGCGACCGCGGGCCTGGTGATGTTTGCCACCACGAAGTCCGGCCGCGATCACTATCAAGCGCTGTTCCGCGAACGCCGCATCGAGAAGCGTTATGAAGCGCTTGCACTGGCAGCACCGCACATCGCATTTCCTTGCGTTCGCGAATCGCGCATCAAGCGCGGCGAGCCGTTCTTCCGCGCGCAGGAAATGGAAGGGCCCGCGAACGCGCACACGCACATTGACGTGCTGAGCAGAACCAGCCACATCGACAACCACTGGCACTACGGCCTCAGCCCAAGTACAGGTAGAACACATCAACTGCGCATTCACCTGGCAGCATTGGGCGCACCGATCGCCAACGACCGTCTATACCCCACATTGCTGCCAGAATGCGCAGACGATTACGACGCGCCGTTGAAGCTGCTGGCGAAAGGACTGGCGTTCATCGATCCATACACGGGCGCACGCCGCACGTTCACCAGCAAGCTCATGCTTTAGCGCTCGCCCGCAAGCAGTTGAACTTGAACACAGCAGGCTCGTAATGAAGCACGTTCCGCCAGACGCCGTGGCTTATCAGCGCACACCGGAATTTACAGAACACTCCGTGCCAGCTGGGCTGTTGCGCAACCACAACACCAAGACGGGGGTGTGGGGTCGCATCGTGGTCAGTGCAGGGTCGCTGCTGTACCGCATTGTCGGTGCCAATACGCCGGGCACCGCTGTCGAGGAGCGCGTTCTGCACCCGGGCCAGGATGGTGTAGTTGAGCCCGGTGTGCTGCATGAAGTGGCCCTGCTTGGGCCCGTGCGATTTCACGTTGAGTTCCTGCGTGTGCCGGATGGCCGAGCAAACGTTGCCCATGCGTCAGGATGCAATCCATGACCTTGGCTATTCGCGCACTTGCAATTGCCGACCTGCCGCGCTTCCGCGAACACTTCATCCGCCACAGCGCAGAGTCCGGTCGCGGCGAGCCGCACTTCATGCCGTTCTCTGCCATACCGCTCTCCGAACAGAGCATCAGCACCGACGGCCCGCGCGGCCTGAATACACAAGCCATGAACGCGCCCTTGGATACACCCGGCTGGCAGCGCTGGTTCGCAGCGTTCAACGACGACAACGGTGCAATCGTTGGCCACGTGGACCTGAACGGTGATGCGTTGCGCACTGGCCTGCACCGCTGCGAACTTGGCATCGGCATCGAGCGCAGCTTTCGCAGCATAGGTCTTGGCGTACGTCTGATGCAGACGGCGATTGCCTTTGCCCAATCCGCCGGATCAATCGCCTGGGTCGATCTGAAAGTGTTTGGCCACAACGCGCCCGCTCGCGCGTTGTACAAGCGCCTGGGGTTCGTTGAGACCGGCATTCAGCAGGATCGATTTCGCATCGATGGCGCCGTGATCGACGATGTGTCGATGTCGCTGCGGCTGACCGATATGCCCGCCAGGCAAGTGCAACAGGCCGCACAACAACAGCAATAGACCCAGGACCGGCGAAGCCTTGCATCTGTTCAAGAGAACTGTTCAAGGCATCTATTCAAGACAACGGTGCTAGCCTCGGCGCTCCAAACCAGCCTTTTGAGGAACAACGATGTCCACATTCCACGAACTGAACATGAATTCCATCACCGGCGACGCCGTCGACTTCCAGCAATACAGCGGCAAGCTGTGTCTGGTGGTCAACCTCGCCAGCCGTTGAGGCCTCACTCCTCAGTACGCCGGGTTGCGTACTCTGCAGGATCAGTTTTCTGCCCGTGGCTTCACGGTGCTGGGTTTTCCGTGCAATCAGTTCGGTTCGCAGGAACCGGGTACTGACGCGGAGATTCTCGAGTTCGCCACATCGAAGTACCAGGCGAACTTCCCAATGTTCTCGAAGATCGAAGTGAACGGCGACAACGCCGCCCCGCTGTACAAGATGCTGCGCAAAGCAGCCCCCGAAGCAGACGGCAGCGAGGCACTGCCCTGGAACTTCACGAAGTTTCTTGTCGCGCGCGATGGCACGATCATCAAGCGCTATTCACCCAAGGCAACACCGGAGGAGATAGGCGCAGAGCTTGCCGGTTACCTGTAGCCGCAGCTGGACGAGGGCAACCCACCCACGCCGCTGGCGAAATACGCAGCGGCGTGTACACCAGCACTGCAGGACTACACGGGCGCGCGGCGGCCGAGTGCATCTGCTGCAAGGAAGCTCAGGACGACCAACGGCAGCACAACGCCGAACGACCAGCGGATGCCCCAGTACTGCGCAACGTAACCAAGCAGCGGCGGCCCGAGCAGAAAGCCGACGAACGCCAGCTGCGCCAGTGCGGCCACGTTCAACGCAGCGGGTCGATCGTTACGTTGCGCAGCGGCGGACATCGCCAGTGGGAAGATGGCACTGGAGCCGATGCCCATCAGACCGAAGCCCAGCAATGCAGCCCAACTCGAAGGCGCCGCAAACACCAACGCGCCACCGAGGCCGAGGACACACAGCAGAACCCGCGCAACGGTCGTCGGACTTTGCCGCTCAACAAAGTAGTCGGCGCAGAACCGCGCAAGCGCCTGGGTCAGGGCGCCCACTGCCACTGCGAAGCCGGCCATCCAGGGTGGTGCGTTGAACACGTCACGCATGTAGATCGCCGACCAGTCTGTGCCCGCGCCTTCCATGACCAGCGCGGACAGCGCAACCATGACCAGCACGAGAATCGGCACTGTTGGTAGAGCGAAGTGCGATGCGGCATCCGTGCTCGCGCCTTGTCGATGCGGCGCAGGATGAAACCCCCGCAACAGAACGAACGTGGCCACGGCCACCACCGGCGCCATCGCACACAGATGTACAACGGGCGGAACGCCAAGCTCGGAGAGCAACGCGCCAACGGCACCCGCGGCAAAGAAGCCCAGGCTCCAGAAGCCGTGCGCCCGATTCATGATGCGTCGGCCGGTTTGATATTCAACGCGGTCCGCTTCGAGGTTGATGATGATCTCGATCGCGCCAATCGCGAGACCTGTGGGAACGAGCGCCAGAAACAAGGCCAGCGGACCCGGCATCCACGCGGCGATGCCGTAGAGCAACGCCAACACGGGAATCAGTGTCAGCAGTGCGGGCCGGTAACCCACCCGATCGAGCATGCGGCCGGCAAAACTGAAGGAGATCAGCGTACCCGTGGCGGTGCCAATCAACGCCAACCCGAGCGCGCCTTCGGCGATGCCCATCGCGTGCCGCAGATCCGGCAACCGCGGGAAGATGCCGCCCATGCTGAATGAATAGATGAAGAAGGCTGCGTAGACGCGGGCTTTGGAATCGAGCACTTCAGCATTTACCTGACAATTTGGTTGCGGCAGCATCGGCGCAACAGTGGTGCACGCAGCAGAACATCCAGCCGATGAGGCACATCGACTCGACGGCGTTGCGTGCGTGAAGCTCCATGCGCTCTGTGCGAGTTCCACCCTATGCCGCGCGTTTCGGAATTTACGCCGATAAGTTCGCAAACGGCCCTGCTTCGGGGTCGAACCAGTACATCTCAGTTACGGAGTTTGTGTAATGCGTGAACTTACGACAGCAGAAGTAGAGACGGTCAGCGGTGGGCTGACGCCGGCGGAGGGGATTTCGGCGACGCTGGGGATGCTCGGGCTCGCGGCAGTAGTGGGTGCTGCAGCCCCGGTCTTCGTGGTCGGCTTCGGGGCCATCACGGCGATAGCAGTGATTGACATGCTGCATCAGTCTCCTGCTACTTCGGGACACAGGGCGACCCTTGGGTCTGCGGGTGGCCCCTCCAATACGAAGGACGCCTGCGCCTGATTGCGCTCGCATCACACGGGGTGCGCGTCACGTCGTGTGATGCATTTTGAGTAGACACAGGGAGAACTGGTCTGAATGATCCACGAGGATGCCACGCAAGGCGGACCAGCACTCGTGGCTCGATACGTCCACAGCCCGTTGCGCAGTGTCGCCCTGCTTGCGCTGTATCTTGTCGTGGTAAACGGCATCCTCATGCTCGTGCCGCTCCTTCTTAAGCAATACGGTATCTATGCCGTCGGTCCGCTCAGCCGCCATGAGTATTTGATTGTCGCCTCCGTCGTAAGCGTATGCGTAGCGCTCGCACTGTTGGCTCGCCATATCAGTGTCGACAGCGTCATCGTCGATCGTTGCCAGCTGTACGCGCCGCACTATTGGTCCCCATCGGTACTGCTAACCGACATCACCTCTGTTCAGCCGGATCAGTATCGACGTGGCCTGATCATGATCGGCGTGCGAAATCAGCTACCGCGCTACATTCACTGCCCCTCAATCCTGCCACCGATCACGCCTGCCGGCCTCGCCAATAGAATCCACGAGGCAATTGCACAGCGCAGCGCCGGGCAATCGGAAGATATCGCCAATGCCACACGCACTGGCGAAGTTCAGCGCTTGTTTCCGTGGGCATCCTTGTCGTTCGCAGTATTACTCGCTGCCATTCATGCGCTTGCATGGGTTAGAGGTTCTTCATTCGATGGCCTCGACTACGTGGCTGCGGGGGCCTTCTTCGCGTTCGGTTCAAGCGGCGTGGAGCAACTGCTGTCAACCGAATCACTGCGCGTCGTCGACTCGTCGTTGCTGCACGGCGGAATCGTTCACCTGCTGATGAACATTATCGGAGTACTGGCAGTCGGCACGGCGGTCGAGCGCGTACTCGGCTGGCGCGTTCTGTTTCTGACTTTTGTAGTCACGGCCGCAGCGTCCGTGCTGGGGTCTGAGCTGGTTCATCCGGGCGTCGTGCATCTCGGCGCGTCGGGCGGACTCTATGGCATGTTTGGCCTTGTCCTATACCTGCAGCTAGCACGCCCTATGGCACTTCCAGCCACCCTGCAGGGCCCGCCCGCCTGGTTGGCGATTCCCACGGTATTGATTGGCCTCAGCATCCTCGTGCCAGGCGTAGATTGGATTGCGCACACCGTCGGGCTGCTGCTGGGCATGTGCATCGCCGCCTGGGCATTCCGCCGTTCGCGCGACCGCGAAGGACGAATACAACTTCCGATCGTAACTACTCGCCCCCCACGGACGAGTAGATCTCTCCGGACATCGCCATCTGGATGGCGACGAGGGGGTTGTATCCGCGGTTGGCCATTGTTTGCAGGTAGCTGGAGATGCGGCAGTAGGCTTCTGCGTACTCGCGCTTGCGGAAGCAGCCGGAGACCTTCTGCTTGACCTTGGCCATACGCAGGTCGCGCTC
>CAMAVY010000210.1 GCA_945861675.1 Klebsiella pneumoniae
TCGATGCGTTCAATCGCAACGACATCGACGCGGTGGCGTCGTTTTTCACGGACGATGCCGTGTACCACAACATGCCCGTGGCGCCGATCGTGGGGCGTGCAGCTATTCACGCAAACATCGCTGGCTACACTACGCCAGCGGTACAGATCGAGTGGCTGCTGTATGCCGTCGCCGAAAGCGCGAACGGTACCGTGCTCACGGAACGCCTGGATCGCTTCCTGATGGGCGGCAAATGGGTTGAGCTGCCGGTGATGGGTGCGTTCGAGTTCGACGGTGGCAAGATCAGTGCATGGCGCGACTACTTCGACATGAATCAGTTCACCAGCCAGCTTCCGGGGAGCAAGCCGTAATGGGACCAGATGTGAAAGGCCTTGGCGCAACGGGAATGGGTATGCAGCCTGTACGGCGCGCGCGCGACACCTTCGTGCAACTGACATTGGCTGTGCTTGCACTGGCTGCATTCACTACCCACGGCGCAGGCAAGCCGCATCCCACTTACCCTGAACGGCAGGAAGTGCCAGCGAATGATGCCGAGCGGGAAGCCAAGTGCACCCTGCTCCGCGCGCGCACTGAACGGCTGGGCAACACGCTTGGCGAGGGCAGTCTGCTGTCGCGCCTGGACTTCGTGCGGGTGTACCAGCGCTCGTCGGAACGCTTCCTTGAAGAACAATGTGGCGATGTCGATGCCGACGGTAACGCGCTGTCGCACGTCGCGGCGCGCAGCGGCAGGATCAAGGGCAGCCCGGCGCCTGTCAGTCACGGGGGCGATCACGGGGGCGATCACGGGGGCGATCACGACAGCGCGGCACATTCGGCACCCGATGTATCCGGCGCGGCTGCAGACGCTGGCCATGAGGTGAACTCAGGTACACATGAACCGGCAGCCGCCACACACTCGGGCTCGGGAGATGCCGACGGCTGAGCCGGTGTTCCGCTCTGCAGCACCGTAAGCGCCGTCGCACCCTTCACCTCGCCTGTAGCCCCACACGTGTTCAACAAAGTTCTGGTTGCCAACCGCGGTGCTGTGGCGCGCCGCATCATTCGCGCGCTGCGGTCATTGGGTGTGGCCAGTGTGGCTGTGTATTCCGAGGCCGATGCCGGGGCACCGTATCTGGCGGAGGCCGACGAGGCGCTGTTGATTGGCGGCCCGAAACCCATCGACAGCTATCTGAACATTCCGCGCATGCTCAAGGCTGCGGCCGACACGCGGGCAGATGCGCTACACCCTGGCTACGGCTTCCTGGCCGAGAACGCTGATTTTGCGCGGGCGGTGAGCGCGGCCGGCCTGTGCTTCATCGGGCCCGCCGCACGCTGGATCGATGAGATGGGCCACAAGACGCGCGCCCGCACACTCATGACAGCGCATGGTTTGCCATCGGGGCTGGGCACCGAGGTGCTGCAGGATGACGACGCGTTTGTGCGTGCGGCGGATCAGCTGGGCTATCCGGTCATCGTCAAGCCAGCGGCGGGCGGCGGCGGCATCGGCATGCTCACCGCAAGCAATGCCGCCGAGCTGGTGCAAGCGTTGACGCAGGCGCGTTCACTTGCAGCGCGCGCGTTTGCGTCGAATGAAATCTATCTGGAGCGCTTGATCGCGCGTCCACGGCACATCGAGTTCCAGGTGCTCGCAGATGCAGCCGGTGCGCGACATCTGTTCGAGCGTGACTGCTCTATTCAGCGTCGCCACCAGAAGGTACTCGAAGAGGCGCCGGCACCTGGATTGGCGCGGCGTGATGCCGAAGCCATGGCCGAGCAGGCGGCGGGTGCGCTGGCTGCCATCGGCTACAACAACATCGCCACGGTTGAAATGCTGCGTGCGCCTGATGGCGTGTTCGGTTTTCTGGAAACCAACACGCGCCTGCAGGTCGAACATGGCGTGACAGAGATGATTACGGGCGTCGACATCGTTGCCGCGCAGATTCGCCTTGCCGCCGGCGAGCGCCTGGTCGATGTGCTGCCCTCCGACGTTGCGGTGCAGGGGCATGCCATGGAAGCGCGGGTGTACGCCGAAGATCCCAAGCGCTTCCTGCCGTCGCCTGGCCTGCTGACTGTCTATCGGCCGCCGGCGAGTACAGGCGCCGCCACGGTTCGCGTTGACACGGGTTATGCCGAAGGTCAACGCGTCACGCCCTTCTACGATCCGCTGCTGGCGAAAGTGCTGGTGCTCGGCGGCGATCGCGCAGACGCCATCGCCGCGCTGGACGACGCGTTGGCAGGCTTTGCCATCGAGGGTTTGAAACACAATATTCCAGCGCTGCGGCTGGTGCTGGCCGATGCCCGTTTCCGCGCGGGCGACGTCCATACGGGTTTGTTGACCGAGATCGTAAACGGTCGTTGATTGCGACGATTGAACGTTTCTTCCTAATGAACGCACCGTGAGGAGAGCAGATGGCCAGTTTCAACGTGGAGTCGGAGGTCTCGGGCAACGTCTGGAAGATCCTGGTCAGCGTGGGCGACAAGGTCGCCGAAGGTGACGTGCTGATGATTCTGGAGTCCATGAAGATGGAGATCCCTGTCGAGTCGCCGCGTGCCGGTGTCGTGACTGAGCTGTGTGTCGCGACCGAGCAGCAGGTAGACGAAGGTCAGTGTGTGGCGGTGCTTGGGTAATGAGTCCGACGGGTTTGGCCGACCGCGACCCGGCCTGTGATGGACGAACCGGCCACTTCAGCCGGCCTGGCCAGCACCACCCGCTTCGCCACCAGTATCCGCTTCGCGGGGCCATCGCGCTGTGCGCACTGTTTGTCATCTCGATCACTGGCTGCTCTGGCGTGCTGGGTGGCAGCGACGCCAGCTACCGCATTCCCATTCGCTTGCTGGATCACGACGGCATCGAATGGCCACGCGATCAGAGCAACACATTGCGCTATGCACTGGCGATTGTGCCCGGCACGCTGTTCGGCGTTGCGGACCGCGCCACACTGCGCCAGATGACGGCAGAGCGCGCGTATCTCGGCCTGGATATGGCCGACCTGACGGCCTGGGCCGCGAAGGCTGCACAGCCCTGGCGACAGGGCGATGGTGAGGTGCTGAGTGTGCAACCTGCCGAAACGCGCGTTGCCCGAGTGATGCTTGCGGCCTTCGCCAGTTCGGGCGGGTCGGCGTATGGCGTCGGCTTCCACGACCTGCTGCTGCGTCGCAATCTTGTGCTTATCTATGTCGATCAAGGCTGTACGGTGACGACACCCGAGGCCACCGCTGACCTGGCCGCCGGCAGCGTGCGCTACGACCTGAAGCTTCCGCGCGAGGGTTGGTATTGGTTGCGCACTGCGCCGGGTGAGGCGATCGAAGATGTCGATCTGGGTTCGCTTTCCATAGAACTAAGGCCGCGGAGTTGAGTGGTTGTGCGCGTTCTGCTGCTGAGTGATCTGCATATTGAGTTCGAGGCCTATACGCCGCCGGCCGTCGATGTCGACGTGGTGGTGCTGGCTGGCGATATCGATCTCGGCAGCGCTGGCGTTGACTGGGCCATGGATGCGTTTCCGGATGTGCCGGTCGTCTATGTGCTTGGCAATCACGAGTACTACCGGCATTCATTCGATCGCCTGGCCATTCAACTGGCGCATCGCGCCGAAGGCACCAACGTGCACGTGCTGGAGCGCGGCAGCGTTGAAATCAAGGGCGTGCGCTTCCTGGGCTGCACGCTCTGGACCGACTTTGCGTTGTTCGGCAATGCAAGCAACGTAGTCCGCAGCATCGGCGAAGACATGTCCGACTATGTCGTCATTCGTGCGGGGCTTGAGTCGAATCGCAAGTTGACACCGGATGACACGCTGAGTTGTCACCAGCGTTCGCGCAAGTGGTTGCGCGGAGAGCTGACACGCTTCAAGTACCAGAAGTGCGTCGTGGTGACCCACCATGCGCCAAGCATCCGATCGCTGGCGCTGATAGACCGTTTCGATCCACTCAGCACGGCGTACGCCTCGGCGATGGACGAGTTCGTCGAAACCAGCGGCGCCTCGCTGTGGGTGCATGGCCACGTGCACGAGAGCGTCGACTATATGATCGGCGCCACGCGGGTCGTGGCCAATGCACGCGGGTATCCGAGGCACTATTCACGCAATAACTCGGACTTCGATCCGTTGCGGGTGCTGGAGGTCTGACCTGCAGCGCGGTTTTGACCGCGATCGGGTCTGTATGCAGAAACACAAATGATTCCAGGGGGAATGTTGAACAACGCTGACTACAGCAGACGAAACTATGTGCTGGGCGTTCTGGTAGTCGTCTACACATTCAACTTCATCGACCGGCAGATCCTGTCGATCCTGCTGGAGCCGATCAAAAACGAGCTGCAACTGAGCGACACCCAGCTTGGGTTTCTCACAGGCTTCGCCTTTGCGGCGTTCTACGCCACGCTCGGTATTCCAATTGCCCGCCTTGCTGATCGCACCAATCGACGCAACCTCATCGCCATTGCGCTGGTGGTGTGGAGCGGCATGACGGCGGTGTCAGGCGTTGCAAACAACTACTGGCAGTTGTTGCTGGCGCGCATCGGTGTGGGCGTGGGGGAGGCAGGCTGCTCGCCTGCGGCGCATTCCATGGTGGCGGACTATTTCCCAGCGCATCAACGCGCGACGGCGCTTGGCATTTATTCGCTTGGCATCCCGATTGGCATTCTGTTCGGCTTCCTTGCCGGCGGGTGGATCAATGAGATCTTCGGTTGGCGACTCGCCTTCTTCGTTGTCGGGCTGCCTGGCATTGTCCTGGCACTGGTCGTGTGGCTGACGGTACGTGAGCCGCCGCGCGGCATGGCCGAACAACGCGCGGACGTTGAGCCGCCACCGGGCATGATCGAAACCTTCAGGTTCATGATGGCGAAGAAATCATTCCGACACCTGGCACTGGGCGGCGCGCTGACGGCGTTTGTCGGCTACAGCTATGTGAGTTGGATGCCGTCGTTCCTCGCGCGCTCGTATGGCATGCATACCGGCGAGATCGGCACATGGCTGGGCTTGATCCTCGGCATTCCCGGCGGCATTGGTATCTCGTTGGGCGGCTACCTGGCTGATCGCTTCGGTGGACGGGACACACGCTGGTACCTGTGGATCGTCAGCGTGGCCCTGCTCTTGGGCGTTCCGTTCGCACTCGGCATATTCACGGCGACGAGTGCAGGCATCGCATTGGCGTTCCTCGCAATTCCCGTGATGTTGGGAAACTTCTACCAGGCCACAACATTCTCACAAACACAGGGCCTGGCCAGTCTGCGCATGCGCGCTGTTGCGGCGGCGGTGTTGTTGTTCATCGTCAACATCATCGGGCTCGGTGCCGGTCCGCAGGTCACCGGCATACTCAGCGACCTGCTCGCGCCGCAGTACGGACAGGAGTCGTTGCGCTATGCGTTGCTGCTGGTGTCGCTGGTGAACATCTGGTCTGCGTGGCACTACTACATTGCCGGTCGGCATCTCGCCGCAGATCTTGCGGTGCAGTCGTGAGTGCAGTTCGAGTGCGGCGTGCGCACCTGCTTCCTGCGCGTGAATTGTGCGTTTCATGCGTGAGTGCACCGTGAGACAGCGGTGCAATCCGCATCGTTGCGCTGCTTCGTCCATTTCCCTGCGCCGATCTGCACTGGCGCACGTTGAACGCATCCGCGATGCCGCGGTCACAGCCCTATGTCTCCATGGAGAGTGTTGGCACCACGCTTGCACAGGTCCTGCTTCAGAACACTTGCCAACCTACGCCGCGCCACATCGCGCTGTACGGGGTGGAAGGTTTCGCGGGGTCTTCTAACCTGAGATTGAAGTTCCCTGCTTGGCGGTCAACCTCGCGTCAGGGTTTGCAGTCCGCGAGGTCACGTACGTAGCTGGCGGTGCATCACGCATCGCCATTGAACGGAGGTGGCTATGGGAGTTTTCGAATCGGTCGTTACACGCTTCGAGCGGGCACGTGAAGAGGAAATGAGCGTTCAGGAATATCTGGAACGCTGCAAGGCGGATCCACTCGCCTATGCCACTGCTGCGGAACGCATGCTGGCAGCGATCGGCGAAGCCGAACTGGTGGACACATCTGCAGACTCGCGTTTATCGCGCGTGTTCTCCAACCGCATCATCAAACGCTACCCGGCATTCGCCGAGTTCTATGGCATGGAAGAAGCCGTCGAGCAGCTGGTGTCGTTCTTCAAGCATGCCGCGCAAGGTCTGGAAGAGCGCAAGCAGGTGTTGTACCTGCTCGGCCCGGTTGGCGGTGGCAAGTCGTCGTTGGCCGAACGGCTGAAAGTACTCATGCAGGCGCAACCCTTCTATGCGCTGAAGGGCTCGCCGATCAACGAGTCGCCGTTGGGCTTGTTCAACCCCGCAGAAGACGCGCTGATTCTTGAAGACGACTATGGCATTCCGCGCCGCTATCTGCGCGGTGTCATGTCGCCCTGGGCCGCCAAGCGGCTGCTGGAATTCGGTGGCGACATCCGCAAATTCAGAGTCATCCGGCGCTGGCCATCGTTGCGCGATCAGCTGGCGATCTCGAAGACCGAGCCGGGCGATGAGAACAATCAGGACATCTCCGCGCTGGTCGGCAAGATCGACATTCGCATGTTGGAGAACTTCGCGCAGAACGATCCAGATGCCTACAGCTATTCCGGCGCGTTGTGCAAAGCCAAAGAGGGCTTGATGGAATTCGTCGAGATGTTCAAGGCGCCCATCAAGGTGCTGCACCCGTTGCTCACGGCGACCCAGGAAGGCAACTACAACGGCACTGAGGCCATTGGCGCGATTCCATTCGATGGCATTGTGCTGGCGCACTCCAACGAGTCCGAGTGGCAGAACTTCCGCAACAATCGCAATAATGAGGCCTTCATCGACCGCGTATGCATCGTCAAGGTCCCTTACTGTCTGCGCGTGTCCGATGAGGTGCACATCTACGAGAAGCTGTTGCAGCACAGCGCGCTGTCGGCAGCGCCCTGCGCGCCGGACACCTTGCGCATGCTGGCCCAGTTCACTGTGCTGTCCAGGCTGAAGGAACCGCAGAACTCCACCATCTTCTCCAAGCTGCGCGTGTACGACGGCGAAAACCTGAAGGACACGGATCCGAAGGCAAAGTCGTTGCAGGAGTACCGCGACAACGCGGGTGTGGATGAGGGCATGCAGGGCCTGTCCACGCGCTTTGCGTTCAAGATTCTGTCGAAGGTGTTCAACTTCGACCCGACCGAAGTTGCGGCCAACCCTGTGCACCTGCTGTATGTGCTGGAGCAGCAGATCGAGCAGGAGCAATACCCCCAGGAAATGCGTGACCGCTATCGCGCGTTCATCAAGGAGTTCCTGGCCACCCGTTATGTGGAGTTCATCGGCAAGGAGATTCAGACCGCCTACCTTGAGTCCTACTCTGAGTACGGTCAGAACCTGTTCGATCGCTATGTGACCTACGCCGACTTCTGGATTCAGGACCAGGAATTCCGCGACCGCGAGACCGGCGAGGTGCTCAGCCGCTCGGCGTTGAACGACGAACTCGAGAAGATCGAGAAGCCAGCGGGGATATCCAACCCCAAGGACTTCCGCAATGAGATCGTGAACTTCGTGTTGCGCGCGCGCGCCAATCACGGCGGCAGGAACCCGAGCTGGCTGTCCTATGAAAAGCTCCGGGCGGTCATCGAGAAGAAGATGTTCTCGAACACCGAGGACCTGCTGCCGGTCATCTCGTTCAACGCCAAGTCGTCGAAGGAAGATCAACGCAAGCACGACGACTTCGTCGATCGCATGACAGAGCGTGGCTACACAGAGAAGCAGGTGCGCTTGCTGTCTGAGTGGTACTTGCGGGTGCGCAAGTCACATTAGGACCTTCGCAGCAATCGCTTTCCTGTAGGCAAACGCCTTCTTGCAGACTGGAGGTCCTTCGTGAGCTTTCTCGTCGATCGTCGTCTCAACAGTCGCAACCGGCATGCAGTGAATAGGCAACGCTTTCTGCAGCGCTACAAGAAGCAGGTGCGGCGCGCTGTTGAAGAGGCCGTGAACAAGCGCTCGATCACCGACATGGAGCGCGGTGAACGCATTGCGTTGCCGAAGGACGACATAG
>CAMAVY010000211.1 GCA_945861675.1 Klebsiella pneumoniae
GGCGGTCGCAAGTCAGGCGAAGGTCAAAAGGACTTCCTGAAGATCACGCTGAAGGAAGTCTTCATCTCTTCATGAGTCGAGGCGGGCCGCCGCCTCGGCGCTTCCGGGCCACTCATCCCGCGCTACCGCATCTCCCGCACTACCGCATGAATGGGTCCCATCGTTGCGTTCGCCGCCCACCATCGACGGGTACGTTGCGGACGCGCTCTACCCCAGCAACTTCCACCCGCACTTCCAGCCATGCTGGACGGATGCAATGCTGGTACGGCACGGATTCGTGCCGCCACGCGACCTGCGCGGCGCCTTCTCCTTTGTCGACCTGGGTTGCGGCGACGGCATCGGACTCATCGTGGCCGCAGCTGCCTATCCAGAAGGCCGCTTCATTGGCATAGACGCGATACCGGGACACATCGAGCGCGGCAACGCGTTGATCGCGCGCCTGGGTCTGACCAACATCGAGCTGCGTTGTGCAACCTTCCACGACGCCTCGCATACGCCGTCCGCGCACGCCGATTACGTGATGGTGCAAGGCGTGCTGTCCTGGGTGGGGCCGGTAAATCAGGCGGCCGTCATGTCGTTGGCGATGCATATGCTGCGGCCCGGTGGCGTTGCATCCGTCGGCTACAACGCGCTGCCAGGCTGGGCCTGGATTCTGCCGTTTCAGCGGCTTGCACAATCGCTGTCGGTTGGCCTGCACGGCACGCCCGCTGACCGATTCGAGCAGGCGCGCGATCTCGCGCGTGAGCTGTCGCGCGCCACAGGCGTGATCGACCCCGCGGTCTTCGCCTGGTTCGACGAACGCTTCGGTCGTCTACCGCGCGACTACTTCGCACATGAGTATCTGAATGCACACTGGGCGCCCATGTGGTGCTCCGATGTCATGGCCGCCATGGCCGAGCGCAACGGTCAGTTCGTGGGCGACGCATTGACACTGTGCCTGCGCGAAGACTTCGCGCTGAAGGCCAAATGGCGCACAACCCTGGATGGCATCGCAGCCCCTGCTGCGCGCGCCATCGCACGCGATGTGCTGCTCAACCGCTGGTATCGCGTGGACCTCTATGCAAAGCGGGACCCCGCACGCGAGCACGGCACGCTGCAGGCACTTGAAGGACACGCGGCAACCACCGCACGCATGGCGCAGCACTGGGCAACCGGCACGACCGCCTACGACGCCAGCTTCCAACTGCAGACCCCGGCGGGCACGATCCGTTTTGCCAACGACGCCGCGCGCAGCATCCTGCATGGGCTGCAGAACGGGCCTGCCGCTTTGACCAGCATTCAAGCTGCAGCCCGCCCACCGCTCGGCACAGTGGACCTGCTCAATACGGCGGACGCGCTGTGGATGGCCGACCTGATCCGACCTGTCGAGCCCGCCATTGCTGTGCCGTCAGCAGCCGCAACCAATGCTGCGCTGTGGGCCACCGCGAACGACGACACGCCCATGAATGGTCTCGTTGGGCGTAACGGCGGCGTGGCGGTGCCGCGCAGCACCATGGCTGCGGGGCTGTCGGCGGCCGTACGTCTGCGCCTCGGCGTCCTGGACTAGCGCGAGCCCGCGTCAGCCACCCACTGCGCGGCGGGCGCCGGCGATGCCACCGCGATAGATGCCTCTGATGACCTTGTCGGCATCCGCCGGAGATGCGCCACGTGCCTGAAACGTGCCAACCCAGTTCACGTTGGATGTGCCGTCTGGCCTGGCCGTAATCGTCACGCACGCCGAATAGCCCTGGACCGGCAACGGACTGTCGTCGTTCGTGATCGAGTAGGCAAAGACCATGGCCGCGGCATCGTGCCGATCAAGCCGCTCGATGACCTGGCCACCGCCCATGCCGATGGTGCGGACCATGCCAACGCCCTGCCCTTCATAGGCGATGGACGTGATGGGGCCACCGACTTTGATGGCCGCGAAATCGCTGAGCGCAGCCCACACATCTGCCGCTTTGCCATTGATGTCCTCGGACACCTCGACCTTCATCGCCGTTCCTGCTGTATCCGCATTGTCCTGCGTCATCCGAACTCCCCTTCCGATTGTTTAAAGCAGCTGCTCAACGTGGCACGCGCTGTTGAGCGACGTCAGATGACATCGCCACCTTCAACAGGACAGAACTTGGGTGCAAGGTCGAGCACCATGAGCAACCGTCCAAAGCCGATGTACTGTCCGGCCATCATGCCCAGCTCAACGATCTCCGGATCGGTGAACACGGTCCGCAGTTCATCGAAGAACGCATCGTCGAGACTGCGGTGATCGACGGCCAGCTTCTCTGCGTACAACACGCCCAGTTGTTCGCGCCGGGTGAAACTCACGCCTTGCGCGTCGAGTTCCGAAATCTTCTCTTCAGTGAGTCCGTTTTCCATCGCCGATGGAAATCTCGCACTCAGTCAGGTGGCGCAATCGTTGAGTCGCGCAATCTTCAGCCGCACCAGCTCCTTCAACGATGGCTCCACCAACCCGCCGGTATGCGCGGGGTAGTAGAACTTGAAGTACTGATCGAACATGTCCTGCCGGTGACCCACGGCGCGCAGCACCGATGCGTCAGCACCACTGGCTTCCACCGCCTGCACCCGCGTGCGCACGTCTGGCGCAAGCTCCTCATCGCTAAGCAATCGCACTCGACTCATTGTCCTGACCTCCAAGAAAAATGGACCGGCCGACACTAGCATGCGACCGGCGCATGCAGACCGGTCGCCGTTGACGTCGGGCTGGGTCAGGCGAGGTCAACTGAGAGCGATGTTCGAAAGCGCATGCAGACAAAGGCCGATCAACCCGCCAATCAACGTGCCGTTCACGCGAATGAACTGCAGGTCGCGGCCCACGGCCTCCTCCAGTTTTGCGGTCACGGTGGCCGCATCCCAGGTGCTGACGGTCTCCGAAATCAACTCGGCGGCGACCGATTTCCCCTTCAGCGCAAGGTCGATCAACGTATCGCGCAACCAGCTGTTCAGCAGGCCGCGGGCCTCCGGGTCTTCCTGCAGTTGTTCACCCAACTGCTGTATCGACGCCTCGATGTGCCGGCGCAACCCGGAGTCTGGCCGCGCCGCGGCATCGCGCAGGTAGTCCGCAAGCGCAACCCAGATCTGCTCGACCGATTCGGCGAACAGCGGATGTTCAAGTACGGCGTGCACGAGTTCATCTGCGTGGCGGCGATACGCAGGCGCTGTATGCATGTCGGCGATGAAGTCGTCCAGCAGCAACGACACACGCAATCGCCACGGGTGCTGCAGATCGTCTTCGATTTCCTGCAGCAGTTCATGCGCACCGTCGAGCACCTGATCGGCAATGCGCTCATCGACCCGCAGACGTTGCAGCAGCCACGCGCTACGACCATGGATGCGCTCGCGCAGTTCAGGTTCTGCCCCTTCCAGCAGGCTGCGTGCCTGCTGCAGCAGCGCTGCGAACAGGCGCTGGCGATTCTGCTCGGTGAGCAGTGCATCCAGCAGACGCGCGATCAATGGCGCGGTGTCTACCGCACGCAGTGCCCGACGCAGTTGCTGCTGCAGCACGTCGCAGGCCCCTGTGGCATCGAGCGCCGACAACATGCCTGGAATGAGCGCGGTCAAGCGTGCCGCCAACGGCTCGGCATGGGCGCGATTGGCCAACACGCCGGCCATGCTCAATGCCAGATCATGCCTGGCCAACTGAAGCCCAAGCACCTCGCGCGTCAGAAAGTTCGCCTGAATGAAATCGCCCAGCGCAACACCGATCCGATCCTTGTTGTTCGGCACGATGGCGGTATGCGGAATGGGCAGCCCCAAGGGGTGGCGAAACAACGCCACCACGGCAAACCAGTCCGCCAGCCCGCCCACCAGCGCCGCCTCTGCAAACGCGCGCAGGTAACCCACCAGCGGCTCTGGAATGGGTAGCAGGAAGGTCGCCAGCAGCAGACCGAAAGCCGCAAGCAACAGTGATAGCGCAACCAGATGCATGAAGTGCCCGTGGACCCGATTCAGCGTCCGTAGTGTCGCCGACAGCCGCGTACATGGGGCCATCACGCACAACCGCAATCCGGCAACGACAATCCGTTATCGCGCATACCTCCGAATGGCCGCGCGCCGTGCCGAACTGCAGGATGAAGACCTGGACCCCGTCACGGGCGGCCTGATTGCGCGCGACGACGAACCCAAACCACCCGTCTGCGTGAGCAGGCTCTAGCGCGGCACGGCGGCCGCCGGATTGCCACCACAACAGGCCGATGCAGCCGTCCTGTAGCAGGCCTGCCAGCGCTTGCTGTCGACGCGCATCGGAATCATCGCGGTCCCTACACGACCGCTGCCGCGATCATCTGCCACCTCATGCAGCACGGTGGCGAACCGGCGGTTGCGGCTGCCATGGGCCGTCTCGCGACACTGCTGCCCATCGCGCCCGAACTTGAGCGTTGGCAGACCGTCCCCGACGACGTCCGTGCTTCGCGCGACGTGCCACGCGAAGGCAATCGCCGCAGTTGTTCGCAGCGTTGCGCGCACGCGATGGTGGACTTCGTTAAGAACGTACTCGCGGCGCCCGCGCGCGGCGTCTTCGAGCTGACGATCTACAACGCCGCCGCCGCCGAAGCACTGGATTGCGAGCTCATGGCCACCCTGCAGCGGCGCATCGACAGCCGCTACATGAAGCTGACGCTATGCAATCTGTCGCCACCCGCGCGCGCTTCGCCAACTCGATCCGATCGAGCATGCCGACGCGGTGCGCGAGGCAGAGCGCAACCGCATCTTTGCGCTGCTGCTGTTGGATCGACTCGACGAAGGCGAGGCGCTGTGCGGCCCGTGCATCAACAATAGCCAGGACCCGGCGCTGCGGGCCCACGCGAGCTCCGGCAAAGCCATCCTCTATGCACGGCTGCACGGCTGCACGACGCATGGCGCCGCGATCTTGCAACAGCACGTGACTGCATCACCCGATCGCTGAACTGCACACGTGCACTTCTGGGCACAGGCGCGCAGGACGCCATTCGCGTCACCAACATTGCCTTCCTGCAGAACACGCTCGTGACGTTGCGCGAGGACAACGCCGACGAAGCACTGCGACTGCTCAATGCCGCGATCCTGTATCTATGGCAGCAAGGCGCCGAGCGGTTCGCGGCCGACAGCATGATCCTGTTCTACAACCGCGCGCGCCTGCACCTGGCCGCCGGTCGCGTGGACGACGCAACGCTCAACCTCTCGCCGCTGCTGGTGCGTGAACCGAGCAACTGCGAAGCGTGGCTCGATCGAGCGCTCGCACATCAACGCGCCGGCCAGCACAGGCTTGCGCTGCGTGACTTCGAGCAGGCGTTCTGCTGGGGACCGCTGCTGGCGTCCGGGCTTGTGGCGCACGCGCGCACGCTGCACGCACTCGGTCAGACCGGCAACGCAGTCCCTATGCTGCAGGAAGCGGGTCGCACGCCCGATGCCACCGCGACAGTGCACGCAGGCCTTCTGCTTGCGCCAGACGACGCGCGCCTGTGGTGCCTGCTGGGTGTGCTCCAACTTGCAAAGGCCCACGACGACGCGGCACTGGCCGCACTGGATCGCGCCCTCGCACTTGCGCCGTCGCTGGCAGACGCCTGGCCGAATCGCGCCACTATCCACTGGCGCACGCGCAACCATGCGCAGGCGTTGGCGGATCTGGACCACGCTGTCGCACTTCGTGACGACCCCACCATGCTTGTCAATCCTGGCCGTGTGCTCGAACGGCTGGCGTGCTGGGCGCAAGCGGCGCACGACTACCAACGCGCGGCAATCCTCGCGCAGGGTGTAACACCCGCCATTGCGCGCGTGCTCGAGCGCTGCGCCAACGCAAAACTGGCCAGCTCAACAACGCCCGACCCATGACGCCGTCCGGCAACCTGATCGGCGCGCCCGATGGCAGTTCAGATTCATTCCAAGTGGAAGTCCACGCCAATCAATTGCGCACCCAGCTTGGCCGCAACCCGTCGCGACGCGCCGTTGTCCCAGGACGTGCTGTACAGCGCTCGTGCATTGAGCGCGTGCACCGCCTGCGCCCAGCTGGCAACCACAGCACAGGCGTGGCCGCTGCCTTGAGCAGACGGAACGGTTTCGACACCCGCCGCATGTGCCGCGGCACGAATGCGCACGCTGGCGCAGATAGCCACCGCCCGTCCATCGACAAGCGCTGCGCGGATCGGCTGACGGTGCGCAAGATCGGGTTGCCATTCTTCAAGCCCGCCGAGCAACCGAGCGTGGTCCTGCACGGTCAACGCGGCTGCCGGGCGCTGCGGCGTTGAGTCAACAGGCAGCACGTAAGCAGGCCCCGACCAGCGTCGGACGATCGGCGCCTCTCCAGCAAGTAGCTGCTCGTATTCACGCGCGTAGCGCGGCAACGCGTCCAGCGCGTCTGCACAGGGTTCCGCACAACACAACGCCGTCAGCGCGGTGATCAGCGCCTCGCCAACATCGGCGCGAAACCGCCACACATGTCCGGCGCGCGTGCGACCAAGCCAGAACCGCGGGACGGCGCCGCCATCCCACTGATTGACGCCAATCAGCCGACCCTGTTCATCGTGCGCGTAGTTGGTTTCGACGTGCAGGCGCATCAACACCTGAGCGTTGTCAGGCGGCAATAGCAGATGCAAACGCTCAGCTGACGCCAAATCGCGGTGGCCGCTTCTCTGCGAACGCCTTGAAGGCTTCCTTTGCATCTGCATGCGCCATCACTTGCGTGTGGCGCTCGGTCTCGATGCCTATGTACGGCTCCAGGTCCATCAACTCAGCATCGACGAAGTTGCGCTTCATGGTGCGCAATGCGTGCGGCGACGCGGCTGCAAGGCGTGCAGCAATCGCCGCGACTTCGTTGCGCAGCACGGCATCATCGAACACGCGACTGACCAGTCCCATTGCGAGTGCATCGGCCGCAAAGAACTTGTCGGGCAGGAAGTACAGCTCGCGCGCCTTGCCCGCACCCAGCAGGCGCTGCAGAAACCACGGCCCCGCCATATCCCCTGCAGATGCCACGTTCAGAAACGCCGTATTGAATGTTGCGCTCTGGCCTGCATAGCGCAGGTCGCAGGCGGCGGCCCAGCCGAAACCTGCGCCCGCACACGCCCCGTTGATCGCGGCAATGGTCACCTGCGGCATGCGGTGCAGCAGCACGGGCACACGAAAGTGGCGATGTTCCGACGGCAGGTCAGACTCACCGCCGGCATAGTGTTTGAGGTCGGCACCAGGGCAGAAGCCGCGCCCCTCGCCGGTCAACACCAGCACGCGAATGTCGCTGCGTGTCGCCACGTGCTGCAGACAGTCGTGGGTTTCAACCAGCATGCGATTGGTCATCGCATTCATGCGTTCAGGTCGATTCATGACCAGCTGCGCAATGCCGTCTGCCACATCCAGCCGAATGGTTTGAAACGCGGTGTTTCCGTCAGTCATCTGGGGCACCTGCATCGCGAAGTGAACGGGCTTGAAATCAATCGGTGTGCTGTTCGACGTGCATTTCAGCGCTGCCAAGACGTTTGAACGCCGGCACCCGCTTTTCGATCAGTGCGCGCGCGCCCTCTGCTGCATCGGGTGCGGCAACGAAGCGATCCTGCGCCGCATTGGCCTCATGCAGCGCCTGCACATAACCGCTGCCAAGATGGCGATAGATCAACCGCTTCGTCTCGGCAATGGCCGCCGGCGCAGCGGTAACAGCGAGCTTGCGCACGTAGTCGCAGGCTGCGTCCAGCAGAAGCTCGGGCGCAACCAGTTTTTCGACCAGCCCGATGCGATGCGCTTCTGTCGCATCGATGCGATCACTCATCCACAACAGGTCCAACGCGCGGCCCACGCCCACCATGCGTGGCAGCAACCAGCTCGACCCATGCTCTGCAATCAGACCGCGCTTCAGAAACACCGTGGTGAAGCTTGCTGCCGTGGACGCAAAACGCACGTCGCTCATCAACGCCAGGATGAGCCCACCACCAGCGGCCACGCCATTGACAGCCGCAATGATGGGCTT
>CAMAVY010000212.1 GCA_945861675.1 Klebsiella pneumoniae
CAAGGAAGAGATCAAGACCCAGGCCGACTGGGACTTCGACTTCATGTTGAAGGCGCGCAAAGCCGAGATCGAACACCGCGGCGATTCGGTGAACGATCAGCGCTGCCCCATCTATCCGCAGTACCTGGTCAGCGAAGTGCGCAAAGCCATGCCGTCGGACGGCATCATCTGCCTGGACAACGGCGTCTACAAAATCTGGTTCGCGCGCAACTACGAAGCGCATCAGTCGAACACCGTGCTGGTGGACAACGCGTTGGCCACCATGGGCGCGGGCCTGCCGTCGGCGATGGCATCGAAGATGATCTACCCCGATCGCAAGGTCATGGCGATCTGCGGCGACGGCGGTTTCATGATGAACAGCCAGGAAATGGAGACCGCGGTACGCCTGGGCCTGGATCTGGTGGTGTTGATCCTGAACGACAACAGCTACGGCATGATCCGCTGGAAGCAGGCCAACATGGGCTTCAAGGATTGGGGTTTGACCTACAACAACCCCGACTTCGTGAAGTACGCGGAAAGCTACGGCGCCTACGGCCATCGCGTGCGCAGCGCCGCCATGCTGCCGCAGTTGTTGAATGACTGTCTGAATGCGAAGGGCGTGCATCTGATCGACTGTCCCATCGACTACGCGGACAACGACCGCATTCTGAACATCGAGATCAAGAAGCTCAGTGCGGCGCTGAAGTAACCCACAGGGCAACTGGACCCAATCCAGTAAGCACACGCGCACTGCGCGGCGGGTGTGCGATCTGAGGATTCGAACCAAAGGGGCCCGTGCAGGCCCCTTTGTGCTTTCACGCGGCAGGTTGCTGGTGGTTCACTTCCGGTAGCAGAGCCATGGCCCGTAGTAGACCAATGGATTCAGTGCATGCGGCAGCGCAACGCCCAGGACGATGCAGCAACTCTGATGTCCATGCCGCAGTTGCTTTTGTACCCACTGCGCGGCCAGGGCGGCGTGCTGCTGCTTGGCTGTTCGATTGCACTCTACGTGCTTGCAGCGGTCTTTGACTGGGCGGCCGCGGAAGCGGGCTTTAGCCTCATGTTGCCGCTGTTCCTCAGCATTCCGATCATCAATGTCTTCGGCGTGTTTCAACTGCACGCCTGGCAGGCGCTACGGCACCTCGCGCTTGGCCACGACAGTCCAGCGACAAGCATCGCAATTGCAGACGTCTCGCCCTATCGCAACTACCTGGCGTTCAAGGTCGCGTTGCTTCTGGGAGTCGTCGCCGGCGCCATCCTGAGCGGCACCGCACTGAGTTCAACGCTTGGCGTTTTGCTGTGTACCGCAGTCGGACTGACGTTACCCGCCGTGCTGGGCGTCATGGCGTTGGAACAGCGATTTCGCGATGGTCTGAATCCTCAGCAGCTTGCCCGCCTGGCATTCGGCCTCGGTAGCGCCTACTTCGCATTTGCGGCCGCCCTCGCCGGTGGCATCGGCGCATTGCTGGCCGCGTGTCTTGTGATGTCGCCACCACGCCTGCCGGCCGTCATCAGCGCTGGCTATCTGTTTGTGCTCGGCCATGTGTTGGCCGGTCGGCTGCTGTACCTGCGGCGCAGCGCGCTATCGCTGGCGACCATTGCACCGCTCAGCCCGCAAGAAGTCGAAACGCTGCACATTGAAGACGCCATCAACGCATTGATGCTGAACCTGCATGGCTTGTGCCGGACGGGGCGAATCAAACTCGCCGCGCAGAAGCTTGATGCATTTCTTGCGGAATCCAACTACAGCCTGGACGAACACATTCATCAGCGACTGCAGGTGTTCCAGGAGCAACGGTTGTTGCTGGCGCATGCCGGGCCGTACATCCAACGACTACTGCAGAAACAGCGCGCGCTGCCCGCCTGGGTCGTGATGCGCAAAGCGCTCGACGTCGACGCGCGATATCGACCGGCGAACGCCGACCTGCTGCTGACACTGATTGCGCATGCGCCCGCGGCCGACTGCAACTATGTCGATGTTGTTCTGACGGACTTCGCGCAGGTGTATCCGCACAGCACGCGACGCTGCGAGGCCATGTTCGTGCATGCACGCCTGTGCCTGGCAGACCTGGGCCGCTATGAGCAGGCATTGAGTTTGACCAGACAGATCGACCACGAATGTCCGGATTGGGACGACGATGCCTATCGGTTATTCCGCACGCGGCTGCTGCGCAACGCTCAGTAGGTGCCTGTTGGTCTCAGCGCACCACCCGTTCGAAGAACGCCCCGACCTCAGCGAGCGCCTCTGCCGCCTCCGGCAACATCGGCATGGCCTGAAACACATGGAACGCCTCGGCAAAGTTGTGCAGCGTGCTGTCAACGCCAGCGGCGACCGCGCGCGCATGCAGACGCATTGAGTCGTCGAGCAGCACTTCTGCATCACCCACCTGAATGAGCAGCGGCGGCAGACCGTTCAGATCACCGAACAGCGGTGAAATACCAGGCGTCCCTACCGCGCTACTGCCGGCATAGTGCGCAGCCATCGGCCCCAGCACGCCAGGCCCGATCATGGGATCGGCCGCCGCGCGCGTGCGCACGCTGTCGCCGCTTGCGGTGAGATCCGTCCACGGCGAAAACAGCACGGCGCCCGCCGGCATCGGCAATTGGCGTTCACGCAATGCAAGCAGCAACGCCAGTGCGAGGCCACCGCCCGCAGAGTCGCCTGCAATCACCACCCGACTTGGCGCAAGACCATGTTCGAGAATCCACTGATAAGCCGCGACCGCGTCGTCCACCGCTGCCGGATACACGTGCTCGGGTGCCAGGCGGTAATCGAGGCCAAGCACCTGCGCATTGGTCGCGCGCGCAACGCGCCCCATCAGTTCCTGGTGCGTATTCAGCGACCCCATGACGTAGCCGCCGCCATGCAGATACAAGGTGCCACGATCCTCGCGTGCACCCGGCGTGCGCACGCGCCGCGCGGGTCGGCCAGCGACAGTGAGATCCAACAGGTCCACATCGGCCGGCAGCGCCAGCCCGCCCTGTTGCGTCTCCATGCCCGCACGCATCTCAGCGACGGTGCCTGTGCCCGTAGGCGTGACTGCGCGTTGCGCGCGAATCTGGGCGCTGACGGCCCGCAACTGTTCACTTGGCATGGGTGTGTTCTCCGGGTTCGGCACAAGGTGAGCGCGCGAATCTAGCACCGAAGCCTGAACCTTCGCGCAGCATGACTCGCAGGCCGTGTTTCCGTGGCATTCCCATGCCATTCCTATGGGATTGATGCGTTACGCTCCGGGCGCAACTTGAAAGCACGAGGGGTTCATGTCCGACGCGGCGCTGACCACACTTGCGCGCATCTTTCCGCAACTCAATGCGCAAGCGTTGACGGCGTTGCGCAACACCGCGCGCCTGACGGCCTACCCCGCCGATGTGACCTTGTGTCAGGAAGGCGAGGTCGAGCACTGCTTCTACGCCCTGGTTGAAGGCAGCGTGGATGTGTTCAAGCTGTTTGAAGGGCAACGCCTGCTGATCAATCAACTGCACATGGGCGCCCATTTCGGCGAAATCGCACTGCTGATCGACGGGCCACGCACGGTCAGTGTCGTCAGCGCGGAGCCTGTTCAGGTGGTTGAGGTCGATCGCCAGACGTTCAACCTGCTGATGAAACAGAACCCGGACGTCATCATGGCCATCTCGCAGCTGGTGTTGAAACGCTTCCTGGCCCAGGAACAGAAGCACCTGTTGGAGATTGCGCGCCTGAAGAAACGCGACCTGCCTGCCGCGCGCATCTTCCTCAGTTACGCGCGTTCCGATGAGGCATTCGTCACGCGTCTGGCAAACAACCTGCTGAAGCAGAACATCGATGTGTGGCTGGATGTTTTCCGCCTGGAGCCCGGCACCAGCTGGGCGCGGCAGATCGGTGAAGCCCTGGACAGCAGCCAGGTGATGTTGTTGGTCATGTCACCGACGAGCATGGCGTCCGACAATGTCGACGACGAGTGGAACTACTACCTGGACCAGAAGAAACCCATCGTTACGGCGCGCTACGCACCCTGCAAAGTGCCGTACCGGCTGTCCAAGCTGCAATACGTGGACTTCCACGAAAACGACTACGATCTGGCGATGGCGCGGCTGGTCGCCACGCTGAACATTCTTAATTGATGCAGGCTTGATTGATGCAGGCTCTATTGATGCAGGCTCTATTGATGCAGGCTCAACAGATGCAGGCTCAACAGATGCGGGGCCCGCACGCATCACATCTTCAATTCACCGGAGTCCGACAATGCGCTGTGGCATGACCTTGTTCATCCAAGGCTACGAAGACTGGGGCCGCTACGTGGCGCGCGAACGCGGCGAACAGGCACCGGACCTGGACCCGGAAACCGATCGCAAGCGCGTAAGCGAAGAAATCGAGACCGCGCTGCTGGCCGAAGAGCTGGGCTTCGATTCGTTATGGACAGTGGAGCACCACATCAGCCCATACACGATGATCACCAATCCCATTCAATTGCTGACGTTCTTCGCTGGCGCTACGAAGCGCATCGACATGGGCACCATGGTCGTCGTGCTGCCCTGGCACCATCCGCTGCGCGTGGCCGAAGACATCACCATGCTGCAGTACGCGTTGCGCGGTCGCACGCCGTACATTGGCTTTGGCCGCGGCGCCGCGCGGCGTGAGTTCAGTCAGCTCGGTTTCGACATGAACGAGTCCAAGGAGCGCTTCGGCGAAGCCGCCGAAGTGGTGAAGCTTGCGATCACCCAGGAATCGTTCTCCTATCACGGCAAGCACTATCAGTTCGACAACGTGACCATGCGACCACGGCCGCTGGACCCCGAGGCGCTGATCAATGGCATGCATTTCTCCTGGGGCTCGCCCAGTTCAGCGCCGGGTGGCGCAGCGCTTGGTTTGAAGCCATTGATCATTCCGCAACGCCCATGGGGCGACTACCACGGCGAACTCGAGAGCTTCTCGCGGGCACGTGCTGCCGCAGGTTACGCCGCCGTGCGACCACGCATTCACATGTGTACCTATGTGGCCGAGACCGAAGCCGAAGCGACAGAGAACGCCCGCCGTTTCATTCCTGAGTACTCGACCAGCGCATTGCGCAACTACGAACTCGACAGCGACCACTTCTCGTCGACCAAGGGCTACGAGCACTACGCAAGCGTGGCCAAGCAGATCAATACCCAGGAGATGGGCGCGTCGTATCTTGCCAACCACGTCTGGGGCACGCCGGCGCAGTGCATCGAGAAATTCCAGGCCATTGCCGACGCATTCCATCCAGAGGAATTCATGCTGGTGTTCCGCTATGGCTCGATGTCACGGGAGATTGCCGAGAAGAGCATCAACCTGTTTGCCAAGGAAGTGCTGCCCGCTGTGCATGCGCTGAAGCTGGGTGAACCCATTTCCTACTGAAGACGCTGAACGAGGAGCAGCCCATGTCGAACTTCGAACAACTCGCGGCATTTCAACCGCTGGTGCTTTTCGCTGTGCTGCTGGTGCTGAAGATGGCCGCAGTCGGAGTCATCACCGCCAACAGACGTCGTCTGGCGCAGGTGGTGCTGAATCCCGAAGACGTGCAAGTGAACCCGGGTTCACATGCTGCACGCGAAGAGGCGCCGGAAGTGTTGCGGGCAAAGCGCGCGCACCAGAACGACCTTGAGAACATCCCGGCATTTCTTGTGCTGGCGCTGCTGTTCACGCTGTCCGGCGCGTCTGCGACCGCAGGCTGGGCCTACTTCGGCACCTTCTTCGTGGCGCGCATGCTGCACACGGTCTTCTATCTCAACAGCGCGCAACCCCTGCGCACGATGATGTTTTTCATCGGACAGATCACTCAGCTCGGCATCATGGCGCAGCTGCTCATGAAGGTGTTTTAGCCATGCCGAAGGTCATGCCACCGTCCATGCCACCGTCCATGCCCCCCTCCATGAGATTGCGCTTCGGCGTAGCCCACGACTTCCGCTGCCCGCCCGGCAGCCCGTACAGCATGCAGGACGTGTATGCGCAGACCTTGGAGCAGGTCCGCCTGCTCGATGCTGCGGGCCTGGACCTTGTGTGGTTCAGCGAGCATCACTTCGTAGAAGACGGCTATCTGCCCAGCTTTGTACCGGTCGCGGCAGCGGTAGCAGCACAGACCTCACGCATCCGCATCTCGACCGACATCACGCTGTTGCCCTTCGCACATCCGCTGCGGCTTGCCGAAGACATGGCGGTGCTGGAGCAGATATCGAACGGACGCATGGAGCTTGGCGCTGGCCTCGGCTACGCACAGCACGAGTTTGCGACCTTCGGTGTGCCGGTCAGCCAACGCGTATCACGCACTGAAGAATGCCTGGAAATTCTGCAACTGGCGTTTCAGGGCGAGCGCTTCAACTTCCACGGCAAGCGTTACCAGTTCGACAACGTGAAGATCACGCCGGGCTACGTGCAAGCCGGAGGACCGCCACTCTGGCTGGCATCAACCAATCCGACAGCGATGGAACGCGCCATTCGCTTCAACACACATCTGTTGCCGCAGGGTCGTCGCACACAGACGCTGGACAACTGGCGCGCGCGCCTCGGTGAACTCGGCCGCGACCCTGCGCGCTATCGCGTGGGCATCATCCGCTCCATCTATGTCACCGATGATCGCGAGCGGGATTGGCCCGCGCTGCGCGCGGCGGAACGCTACCGCATGCAGGTGTATGGCGGCTTTGCCAATGCGGCAGGCAGCGGCGGCATAGAGAAGTTTGCCGATGCGGAACGAATAACCCAGCGGGCAGTCGCAGGAACAGTCAGCGAATGCGTGCAGGAACTCGTGACCTTCATTCGCGAGTACGGGCTCACAGATGTGGTGACCTGGGGATCTGCGCCCGGTGTGGCGCCCGCGCAGATGACGCCAATGATGCTGCGCTTCGCTACCGAAGTCGTACCGCAGGTCAGAGCCATTATCGAAAATGCAGATACATGACCCACAAGCACAAAACATGAAGCGCAGACCATGAAGCACAAGCCAAGACGCACATTGCCCGTCGCGGTAGTCGCCGCGCTGTTGGTGATGTGCGCAGCGCTTTCTTCATCTGCAGCGCCGACGATCATTCAGGGCCCGGAAACAAAGGTCCAACTGGTGGAGCTGTTCACATCCGAAGGCTGCAGCAGCTGCCCACCGGCCGACAACTGGCTGGCCAAGCTTGAGTCCAGCCCCGGCCTGTGGCAGCACTTCGCGCCGGTTGGTTTCCATGTGGACTACTGGGACCAGCTGGGCTGGCGCGATCGCTTCGCGTCTGCGGCAAACACCGCGCGTCAGCGCAACTACGTGCGCGTTGGCAGCGCGAACGGCGTGTACACGCCTGGCTGGTTCGTGGATGGCAAGGAATGGCGCGGCTGGTTCAATCGGCAACCCTTGCCAACCAACGCCGGCCACCGCGTCGGCAGTCTCAAGCTGACCATCGACGGCAGCGACGTAACCGTGCAGACCCTGACGCCAACGCTCGCCAGTCAGGCCGCTGCGCTACACGTCGCGCTGGTCGGCGTAGGACTGACGAGTGCGATTCGGCGCGGTGAGAACGGGGGCCGAACCTTGAACCATGCGTTCGTGATGCTGGCGAACAGCGACGCACGCTTCGTGAATGGCACCGGACGGCTTCGCCTGCCCAATCGATTGCCAAATGAAATGCCGTGCAGGCGGGCGGTTGTGGCCTGGGTTACCGCCAACAACAACCCTACGCCGCTGCAGGTGGTTGGCGGTTGGTTGCCCGTTTCAGCCGCGCTCGCCAGCAGGTAGGAAACCCCCGACGGAGCAAGACCCCAAGCCCAATGCGGCGGTTTTCAAGATAGTTGTCGCCTCGAAGGGTGAATCAAGCTGCGGCTTTGGTTGGTTCTGCCTCCTTGAGTTTTGAGTGATCAGGGTTGAGGTGAACGGCATCGATGAAGCGCCAGTTGCGGGTCTGCTGTGACCAGCGTGTTGGGTTCGCTTGTCGAGCACGCTCATAGACGGTTGCGCGCTGCGCCAGTAGCGCAGCATC
>CAMAVY010000213.1 GCA_945861675.1 Klebsiella pneumoniae
CTGGAAGCGCTCCTGATCAACGGTCACGGTTTGCAGACGTCCGCCGAGCCGCCATTGGGTCGCCCCGCTGACACGGCTGTAGCCGGTCTCCAGGCGGAGCACGCCGATGTCGAATGTCGAGCCGTCGAAGTTAGCGCGGTAGCTCGGCAGCAGAGAGATATCCACCGCACTGGCCGGCGTCAGCGCGTGCTTCCAGCTGACGCCGCCGGATACCGACACGAAGTTGTCCTCCTGTGCCTGGCCGTCTTCAGTCAACGAGAAGTTGCCGAACGGCGTGTTGATGGCGCCCACGCCAGTCGCGCTGTTGATGTTGTCGTCATAACCCGATGCGGTTTCGATGAAGAAGCTCAGCTCGCTGCCCTGGTCGCGTTCGACCTCATCCATGCGGGTGAGATAGGACTGCACGTTCTGCCGTACTTCTGGCGGTGGGTCTTCATCCAGCACGCTTTGAAACGCCGCACGCGACGCCGCGAAGTCGTTGGTCAGGAAGAATGCGCGCGCCAGCTCCAGACGGATGCGGGCCTGGTCGGGACGTGAGATTGCCGCCCGCTCAAGCGCAAAGGCCGCGTCTTGATAGTGCCCGGACTCCAATGCCGATAAGCCGAAGTAGAAGTCGAAGGTGGGGCTGCCTTCGTACTCAAGCTGGATCGTGGATCCCAGCGAATAGGCCTGCTCGTATTGCCGGCTGTCGACCAACGAGCGCAGGGTATCGGTTGGTGTCGGTGCGCCGGCAGGTGCCGGTGCCGCTACTGCACTCAACCCCGTACCCAACAGCAGCGGTGCAGAAAGCACCAAGGCATGGGTCACGGCGCGCAGGTTCGTTACGCAGGTTCGCTTCATGTACGCCCTCCTCACTTTGGCGCGCCGACGGTAATCAGGCCTTCCACGTGCTGACCGCCGCCAACCAGTTGAAAGCCGGTCAGGAAGCGGTCACCGAGCGCGCCGGTCACAACGCCGACGGCACTGCTGTTGAGCAGATCACCCGCCACCATCGAACCGTCCAGATCGACTGACAGCGAAGTCAGCGTCAAATCGGCCACGTTGTTGCTGAGGCGACCATTGAACTGCGCCGCGAACCTGATCGGCAGCAATGATGGTCCGACCGACAGGTCCCCGTTCACGAGACCCGAGTTGAAGTCCACGCTGACATTCATGGCACCGCGATCGAAAGGAATTGTGGTGCCGCCCAGCGCGCCGCCAAAGGCCAGCAGCTCGGCGGTATTCGTCGTGCCGTTCAACACGCCCGCGTAAGACTGCGTGCCGGTCACTGCACCCACCCGCGTCGGTTGAATCGCAGCGAACAACACATCCGATGAGATGTTGACCCCGGCCGCGCTGTCACTCGGGTCATTGCGTGCGACGGGCTGCCCATCAATGGACTGCCAGCGTCCCCAGCCCACGGCAAAGGCCCCGGTCGTGCCGACCGCGGTGTTTACATCCGTGATCGTCGAGTCGCCCGGCACCACGATCACGCTCGACGTATCCAGATTGGGACCCGGCGCGCGCGCGGTGCCACTCTGCCTGGTGGCCACGAAGAAGTTCGAAGGGTTCGCGGCATTCACTGCGGGCGCACGTCCCAGCAGGATGCCGCCGCCAACTGTCGACGGCAGACCCAGGCTGTTGCCGGATGCGTCAACCGGGTTGAACACCGCAATGCCGATGCGATCGAGGCTGGCCAGCGCGGCCGGCGTGACACGGGCTTCGGTCAGCGTGTTCAACGTCAGCATGCCGGACACAAAGTCACCCAGACCGATCGCGGGCGCGGACTCCATATGGAACCCGAGTACCAGACTTGTCTGTGCGCCTGAACCTGTGAACACGCCCTGAAGGCTCTGCCCACCGGCCAGCAGCGGCGTAGTCCCGCGATATGCACCGTCGAGGACGTTCAGTTCTGCAAACGCGCCGCCGGCACCATTCACAACCGAGCCCGTGAATCGTGCTGCGAATCCCAGGTCCTCGCCTTCGCCGAGCGAATCGGTCGCCACGAAGATGTTGCCGTTCGTCACAGCGCCTGTATCGAAGTCGACCGACAGCGACGCGTCTGCAGTGAGGACCGGGAGGCGTGCACCGCTGCTTCCGACGCCAAGAATGGCTTGGAAAGCACTGCCCCCTCGCGACGAGAAGAGCGCTGTTCCTACCAGACTTGCACGCGCCTTGGGCTGCACTGTTGCCCACAGCAATGTCGTGCTGAGACTGTCGCGCTGCAGACCACTGTTGGCGTCGTACAGCGTGATTGGCGCGGTCGCCGAACCGAGCCACTGTCCCCACGAGAGCGAATCCTGCCCTGGGGCAACAAAGCTGCTGACGAATGAAGTCGTCGGCGCGCCCTGCTGACGAGCGACATACGTCGCCGGGAGAACCCCGTAACCCACTTCCGATGGCGCCAGGAAGTCTGTGCCTGGCGGCACCGCGCTGGACACGAAAATCGGGCTCCCAAGGCTGTCGCGCGCATCATTCGCACGCCCGGAAATGACATTCGCGCCCGTGCCAGCATCGACAGCAAGGAAGAAGAACCCGGTCGCGACCTGTGCTGCTTCTGTGGTCGTGAGACCGAATGTCGGCGGCGGGGGTGCAACGGCGCCCGTGTATTGCACGACGCCACGCGCGAACTGATTACGTCCCGCGGTGTCCGCAAAATCGAACGCCAACACCAGCGGCGTGACTGCGCCGGTGCCTGTGAATGCGCCACGAATCGAGCCACGTGCCGCGAAGGTCTGCGCCGCGCCGTTGTCCTGCAGCACGATGTCGGTGACATTGGCGTTCAGCAGGCCATTGCTGATCGAACCATCGAAGTCCGCGAGGAAAACGAACGCATCTGCAGTCGAACCGAAGCCAATGTCGAGTACGCCACGTTCGATCGTGCCCGTACCCAGATTCACACTCATGACAATGTTGCTGATGAGCGTTGAGACCGTACCCGTCGACACCACGATGGAACTGTTGGCCGGGTTGTAGTCGAGCCGGCCGGTCAAGCTCGCAATGCTCGCGGGATTGAACAGTGCGAATACATAAGGCGACGTGAGACCGAACGAGCGACTGGACACAGCCGGATCGGTGAACACAGCCAGCGGTGCATCGGTCGATGCGTTGTAGCGCGCAAATGTCAGGCCCGTGATGCCGCCAACGTTATCGACGCGATTCGTCAGTGCCACATCACCACGTTGAACCAGAATGTTCGATGCGTTCAGCGTTGCGGCGCGATCACCGGTCAACGCGGCGAGCGCTGCAGGAAACGCAAAGTTGAAGCTGGGCGTCGTGTCGTCATCGTCGGCGCCGACCAGTGCAAGCAACGACTGGGTGTTGCCGGTTGCACTGAAACGCATTCCCGAGACAAGCGCGAACTGCGTACCGGCAATCACCGCGTCGGCCTCAGCCTGCGTGAGAACGCGATCGATCGAATCGGTGGTCGCGGGCACGCCCGCACCACCTTCACTGGGGTTGATGCTCACCGTTGGTGGCGGTACTGCGCCAGGGTCAACAGAAGCCACACCATCTGATCCCGCGCCACCGGCCGACTCGCCGCCGCCCGATGGGGGTGGCGGCGTTGGCGGCGCGCCGGCCGCCAGATCGCCAGTCTCGCCGTCTGCGCTTTCGCCGCCGCCGTCGTCGGCACTCTCGCCGTCCGCCGGTTGGTCGGCAGCCGCCTGATCTGATTCGGTGGCGCTTTCAGCTTCGGCCGGCTGGCTATCGACCGCGGCCGCCTCAACAAGCACTGCGGGAGGTTCAGGCAACAACTGCAGGTTGCCGTCGGCTGTCACCTGGGCATAGTTGAAATCCGCGCCGGTGCCGATTTCCGCAGAGCGCCCCGTGGTCGACTGCGCCGTGATGCCGCCGGCGTTCACGCCCAGCGATAACGGTCCGTTGGGCTGCTGCAATGCCTCCCAGTCCGTGCCACGAATACCGATCACGGCGAGCGGCGTCGAGACACGATAGGCCGTGCGATTCGTGCGCCCGATCCGCCCCGTCACCGTGCGAAAGCTGCCACTCGTGAGCGTCAGCGCCTTCACATCGGTCGTGTCGTTGTTGGCAAAGCGGTACTGGTCGACCCTGATGAGGGTGTTCGGCCGGATAGACAGCAAGGCGCCATCGGTGAAACGCACCTGCGTACGTCCCCGCGTGCCGGTGCGGACGGTGTCACCCTCGAAAAGCTGAGAGCGCCGACGCAACTTGCGCACAGCGCCATCGGCTGCGACCGCCTCCACCGTGCCGGCAGCGACCAACACCCGACCGGCGGCCAGGCGTTCTTCAGCTGTGGCAGTGAACGCCAGCACGCACAGCAGAAGCAGCAACAAGAACGGCGCAAATCGATGCGCAGAACCATAAGGATTCAGGGTGCGCGGCATGGCGGACTCCCTCAAGGCCAAGCGCCAGCAACGACACGCCATGCGCACAGCAGTGAAAAAAAAGACAGGGGAAAAGAGTGCGGAAACTCTAGCGCAGCGACTTTGGGCAACTGCAGCACGAGTGTGCAAGACAGCGGACATATGAGAGCCGCCTGCTGCATTTGCTTTGCTACCAGGCGCCTTGCTCCCCGGAACATTCCTCCCCGGAGCATTGCTTCCCAGCACATTGCCCTCCGACCCATCAATCTCAGGTCCATCGTTCGCCGATAGGCCATGCGGAGCACGCAAACGCGCTGGACGCTCACGTGAAGCGCGGCCACTCAGCCCGAGGTGGAAGTCTCGCCGCGCAGCGCGCGCTGCCCGATGTCGCGTCGATACTGCATGCCGTCCCAATTGATGTGCGCCACCGCTGCGTAGGTGCGCAGACGCGCGTCGGCCAGATCATCGCCCAGCCCAACCACGCAGAGCACGCGCCCGCCGTCCGTGCAGACGCGGCCATCGCCATCCAGCCGCGTACCGGCATGGAAGACCTTCACGCCCGGGCACGCGGCCGCCGCAGCCAGGCCTTCGATGCATGCGCCGCTGGCGGCACTTCCCGGGTAACCCGCCGCCGCCAGCACCACACCGAGCGCGACGCGCGGATCGAACTCCAGTGCCGTGGTTTGTAATTCGCCGCGCAGTGCCGCTTCGCAACAGCTGACCAGGTCGCTGCGCAGCCGCGACAGCACTGGCTGGGCTTCGGGGTCGCCGAAGCGACAATTGAACTCGATGACACTTGGCGCGCCGGCGTCGTCGATCATCAGTCCGACATACAGGAAGCCCTGATAAGGCATGCCTTCGGCCGCCATGCCCCGCAATGTGGGCATGACGATCTCGCTCATTACCCGCGCATCGACCTGCGGTGTGACGACCGGCGCCGGTGAATAGGCGCCCATGCCGCCGGTGTTGGGGCCTCGGTCGCCGTCGAAGATGCGCTTGTGGTCCTGCGAGGTGGCAAAGGGGAGCACATGCACACCGTCGGTCATCACGATGTAGCTGGCCTCCTCGCCGGTCAGACACGCTTCGATCACGACCCGGTGACCCGCTTGGCCGAACGCGCCGCCAAACATGCTGCGCAGGGCCTCGATGGCCTCTGGCACCGTCTGTGCCACCACCACGCCTTTTCCTGCAGCAAGGCCGTCGGCCTTGACGACGATCGGCGCGCCGTGTTGCAGGACAAACGCCTCAGCAGAAGCCAGCGACTGGAACACCTCATGCCGTGCGGTTCGTATGTCATTGCGCACCATGAAGGCCTTGGCAAACGACTTCGACGATTCGAGTTGCGCAGCTCGCATCGTCGGTGCGAAACAACGTAACCCGGCCGCATCGAACGCATCGCGAATCCCGGCGCTCATGGGCGCTTCCGGTCCGACGATGGTCAGATCAACCGTCTGAGCACGGGCGAATTCGACGAGCCCCGGCACGTCGCTGGCTGCAAGCGAAACATTGGCGACCTTGTGCTCGGCCGCAGTGCCTGGATTCCCAGGTGCAACGAATACCCGCTCGACGCGCGGGCTGCGTGCCACTGCCATGGCCAGCGCGTGCTCGCGACCACCACCACCGACAATCAGCACATTCATGAGAGCCCCAAAGTCATAACTTGCAGGAGAAGCGGGTGCGCAGATTCAGCGTACCGGTTGGTGCGTGTTGGGCGACGCACCGGCACAGTGTAACGACAACCGCCGCGCTCAGGTCCGAGTGCGTTCGAAGTAGCCCGCCACGTCTGCGTCGTAGGCAGCCGTGTGCCGGAACGCTTTTTCCGCCAGCCGCCGACGCAGTATCTGCGTACTGCCGCCAGCGTCCTGGACTGCGGTCGACACCGCTGCATAGTCGCTGGGGTCACAGACGATCAGCACGCGCGCATGGTTTTTCGCTGCCGCACGCGTCATGGCAGGGCCGCCGATGTCAATCTGCTCGATCGCTTCCGCGTCGGTGACACCGGGCAGCGCAATCGTTGCAGCAAAGGGATAGAGGTTGCAGACCACCAGATCGATCGGCTGGATGCCATGCGCCGCCATCGCTGCGTCGTCGGTGCCGGTGCGTCCGAGCAGCGCGCCGTGAATCATCGGGTGCAGCGTCTTCACGCGCCCATCCATCATTTCAGGAAACTGCGTGACCTCCGACACCTCGCGCACGGCCAGACCCGCTGCGCGCAGATATGCGTGGGTGCCGCCCGTTGAGATCAACGCCACGCCAAGACGGACCAGGTCGCGCGCGAAATCGACAAGGCCAGTCTTGTCGGCAACGCTCAGGAGTGCCCGCCGAATCGCGACGACGTCAGTCATGCCGGGCCGCACCGCCGAAGGCGGCCGCTGCCGGGCACGGATGGCTCAATACGAATGGCTCACAGCTCACAGCCCCCACATCACAGATCAGAGGAGGCCGTAGAGCTTGAGCTTCTTCCGCAGCGTGCCGCGCGACAGCCCGAGCATGCGCGATGCTTTGCTCTGATTGTTACGTGTGTGCCGCAGCACAGCCTTGAGCAGCGGGGGTTCCACTTCCTCAAGCACCATGTCGTAGACGCCGCTCGTATGGCCGGCGCCCAGATCAAGAAAGTAGCCGTTCACCGCCTCTTCTACCGACGCACGAAGTGGCCGATGTTCGGTGCGAACTGCCAGAGGTGCACGGGGCGGACGCCCCGCCAGATTGGTCGTCATGCTGCGAGCCTCCCATTAACCAGCTCGTCGAATAATTGTTGTATCAGCGCCAGTTGCGCGCCCGCGTCTTCCAACACATTGAACCTGTCTTTATAGGAATCGAACCTGTGTTTATAGGAATCGAACCTGTGCTTGTAGGAATTGAAACTGTGCCTATCTGAAACCAACCTCTGCGGATCGCTGTGCCCGGACATCTTTCCGGAAACAGGAGACGCTGCACCGACCGCCGCCGCGTCGAAATACCAGCCGACGTGCTTGCGCGCGATGCGCACCCCTCGATCGACGCCGTAGACGGCGTGCAACCGTTGAACATGACTTGCCAGGATCAAGGCCGCGTCCGCTTGCGACGGCGTGGCCGGAACAGTTTCGCCCGCAATCGCCGCAGCGATCTGCCCCAGCAGCCAGGGCTGCCCCTGAGCTGCGCGACCGATCATGACACCATCAGCACCCGTGTAAGCAAGCACTCTCAGAGCGGCTTGTGGGCTATCGATGTCGCCGTTTGCAAAAACTGGAATGCGCACGGCGGCCTTGATGGCGGCGATCGTGTCGTACTCAACGGCGCCCACGAACCGGCACGCGCGCGTGCGCCCATGCACGGCAAGCGCCTGTATGCCGCAGTCCTCGGCCAGCCGAGCGATTGCTACACCATTGCGCTGATCCGGCGACCAGCCCGTGCGCATCTTCAATGTCACCGGCACGCTGACCGCCTGCACCACGGCGCGCAGGATGCGCTCGACCAACTCCACATCGCGCATCAGCGCCGAACCCGCCGCCTGCTGACAGACCTGCTTTGCCGGGCAGCCCATGTTGATGTCGATGATCTCCGCGCCTTCTGCGACGTTGGCGATCGCGGCAGCTGCAAGCTGCTGTGGGTTGGCGCCGA
>CAMAVY010000214.1 GCA_945861675.1 Klebsiella pneumoniae
GATCAGCGGCTGACACAATCCCGACGTCGCCTTCGAGCCAAACCAGCGGGTCATCGCGATCTCGTTCCTGCGACATGCCAAGCGAGATCAAAGCGTAGGGACGAGCCGCTGCGCTGTCAAGCAAAAAAAGGGGGGCGAGTAGTTACCGCAAGCTTTGATCGGAGACCGTGCACCGCGCGCGACAGATGCGTCTTGACGCTGCCTTCAGAACAACCCATGGCCGCAGCTGTTGCAGCGACATCCAGACCTTCCCACACGCGCCAGAGAAACGCCTGCTGCTGGCGTAACGGCAGCGCCGCAACCAATGCGACCATGCGCTCCGATGCATCGTCGAGCAGCGCGCGGAATTCGGGTTCGCTGGCGCGCGTATCTGCGACATCCGCGAACGGGTCTTGCGCGTCCGTATCTTCGTCGTCGCGCAGTTGGGTGACCCAACCAAACAACCGACGACGCACGCTCTGCCGACGATGAAAGTCCGTGATCTTGCTCGTCAGTATGCGAAAGAACAGTGGCGGCCAATCAGCCTCCGTCTTGTCGGCGTAGCTTCGCGCAAGCGTCAGCATGGCGTCCTGCACCACATCCAGCGCATCGTCACGATTGCGCACGCCGAGTTCGGCCATGCGCAACGCCCGGCGCTCGACGCCGACCAGAAATGCGTTAAGTGCCGCGCGATCGGCCACAGAGTCTCCATGCAACACGCTGCGGGAAGCCGGCGTTGACGCCCCGCATCACGCACTAGCGGTTGACCAGTTCAGCGGTCATCCGCTCCGCCGTCAAAGTGCCATCCGCCGCATTGTAGTGGCCCGTTACCGACAGCCTGCGCATCAGCCGCGTGCCGTCGAGCTGCAACTGCAGCGCATCGGTGAACGCTGCGAACGTGCGATACAAGGTGAGGTCGCCCGCCCCCCGCACATGAAGTGCAAACACACCGTTTCCGCTCGCGCTTGGAACGATGCTGGCCACCATGGCGTCGGTGCCATGCCGCCGCACACCGCGCAGGTGCAGTTCGCTGCTGCCATCGGATAGATCGAGGGTGATGCCCGCCGTGCCGATCGTCGTAAACGGCGTAGCGGTACCGCCCGCGCTGCGCCAGCTGGCCACGAAGCCGGCGCCGGTCAGCTCGCGTTGCACATCGATCAGCGACGCCGCATCGAAGTCCGGGGCCGCGCTACCAAATGCCGTCATCAGGCCCCGTACACGCACAAGACCACCGACCTCAAGGCCCGCAAGACCGAGACCCGTGGTGTCGACCTCGTAGGCATCCGCATCTGCATCGGTCGCCGCACTCGTGCCCGTGCCCGCGAAATTGAACAGGGCGGGGCGCAGTCCGTTCACGTAGTCGAGGTCAATGGACAGTGGCTCAATGGCAACCACACGCCCGGCAACTTCGTTCACCTGCAGTACCACACGGCCGTTGCTGGCATCGAGTGACGCCGAGTCACCGTCCGTCGTCAGCGCGCCGAACACACTGACGAGTGCGCCCACCGAGATGGCCGAGTCCGGCAACGCAGTGCCACCGAGCCGGCTTTCGACCTGCGTGGTGCTGCCTACTGTCACGCTGACCGGGCCGCGCAGAAAGCGCCGCTCCGAGCCGCGCTCCGAACGTGCACCGCGCACCGTCAGCACATTGCCGCTGCGCGACACGACCACGCCGTGTACTGCATCCAGGCCCGCACCAGGCACGCTTGTGCCGGCCAGCACGCGGTTTGCCAGCAGTCGTTTGTCGGCAATGCTGCCGGAAGCGACAACGAGCGTGTCATCGGCCACACCAGCCAGCGCGGTCAGACCGGCACTGCCGGTGAACGCGGTGCCGTTGATCTCGTAGGCCGTTGTTGCGCTCACGGCAAAAGTGTTGGCGCCGAACCGCCCACTTGCGCCGCCGTGTGGACGTACGACCAGCGTTACGAGCGAATTCGCCTGATCTACCGCATCCAGCAGACCCCGCACGCGCAGCGTTCGATCGGTTGCAAGCTGCGCTGTGGCAACGAGCAACGGCGAAACAGTCACAACTGCCGGGTCGAACGTCACCGTGTTCGAGGCAGCCAGATCGAAGTCGATGGTGAACGCGCTGGCAACGCCCCGCGACACAATGATCCGATCACGCTCGGCAAGCTTCAGCGTGACATCGAGCTGTGTCAGCGCGGCACCGTTGCTGTCGCGCACTGTCGCGTTCACTGCATTGCCATTGGCATCCTGCACCACGATGGCGGCATTGTTGTAGTCGAGCAGCAGACGCACCTCGTCGTAGCTGCCGGCCGGCACCGTGGCTGTCGTCAGAATCTCCGACAGATTGCTCAATTCGGCAAAATCGACCCGCGTAGTCGCGGGCAATGCCTGTACGATGCTTCCGTTCGGACCGCTCTTGCGCAGTTCAATGCGCAGGACATCGACCGTGTAGGACAGGAAGTCGCCTTCCGCATCGGTCACGGCAACCGTCACCGTTCCGGTATCCGCAGCTGGCGTCGTCGCGCCGGGCGCAGTGGCCTCGGCGCCGCCACCACCTCCGCCACAGGCTGCCAGCAGCCAGATCATGAGCGTCGCCAACGACGTTCCAAGCGCGCGGCGTAAGGTCGGTATAAGCATGCGGGCAACTCCAGCGATGGACGATTGCCCTACAACGCCGCTGCCGCCAAGCCGTTGACACGGCCGGCACGCGCGCCCATCAACCGATGCGCGGACGTATCAACCGATACGCGAACGCATCATCCGATGCGCGAACGCATCATCCGATGCGCGCGGACTGACCTCCATCCACCGGCAGGTTCACGCCGGTAATGAACCCGGCTTCGTCGGAGGCCAGAAACAACGCGGCATTCGCGACATCCCATGCGGTGCCCATGTGCTGGCGCAACGGCACCTGGGCATTGCGGGAGCGAATGACCTCATCGCGATCACGCCCGGCCAGCACATTGCCCTCGATCGCCATCGGCGTTTCCATCAACCCCGGCATGATGACGTTGGCGCGAATGCCGTAGCGGGCATTGCTGGTCGCCAGCGCATGTGTGTAGGCATTCAGCGCCGCTTTCGACGTCTTGTAGGCCACCATACCCACCGCACATACCGCCGCCACAGAAGAAATGTTGGTGATGACGCCGCTGCCTTGAGCGCGCAGCACGGGCAGTGCGGCCTTGCACGACAACATGATGCCGCGCACGTTGACCGCGAAGATACGGTCCCAGGCGTCTTCCGTGATGCTGAGCGGCCCACCGTCGCCACCGCCGATGCCGACATTGTTATGCAGAATGTCGAGCCGACCAAAGGTTGCTACACACGCGGCCACGTAACGTTCGCAATCCGCAAATCGTGTGACGTTGCCCTCTATGGCCTGCCACGGCGCGTCACAGCGCGCGCTGATCAGCGCGCCGGTTTCCTGCGCAGAGTGCAGCTGCCGATCGACCAGCAGCACGCTGGCGCCCTCTTCCGCAAAACGAATTGCCGTCGCCCGGCCGTTACCGATGGTCTGCCCGGGCGTCTGACCCGCACCCACCACGATTGCGACCTTGCCTTGCAGCCGAAGCCTTGGCGTTGCTGTGGTCGGTGTGTTCATTGCTTTCCCCGCGCTCCGCGTCAACGTTGTCCGCCAGATCAGACCTGCCAGATCAGACTTGGTGGTTGGGCAAACCCGGGTCCAGCTGTACACCCAGCGTATTCAGTGCCATCGACACCAGGTTGTACTGGCCCACGGCAAACACGATGTCCATGAGCGCCTCGGTGTCGTAGTGCTTCGACAGCAATGCCCAGGTGCCATCGGAAATGAACGCATCTGCTTTCAGCTCGTCTGTCGCCTGCAGCAACGCGCGATCCCGCTCGCCCCACTCGGGCGCGTCCGGACCCAGCTTGATGCGTTCGATCTCGGCATCGGTCAGGCCAGCCTCCTTGCCGATCACCACATGCTGGTTGAACTCATAGCCGGAACGACACAGATAACCAATGCGCAGAATGACCAGCTCGCGTTCACGCGCGGGCACCTTTGACTTGTAGAGCACGTGGTTGGCGAACACCAGCCAACGCCGCGCGAGGTCTGGATGGTGTGCCAGCGTGCGGAAGATGTTGAATACCCGGCCGTTGCGCCGCATGGGCTGCAGCATTTCATCAGCGGCTGGGGAAAGCTCGGTATCGGCGAGCGGCGCGACGCGCGGCGTCTGCATACGCATGGTCGGTCTCCTGTTGGCTCCGGCCGTCGATGACGGCCGGCAAGGACGGCCAGTATTGCGCAATGCCTGCGCCTTGCGTACACGTCAACGCAGCGACGGGACACGGCAGCGGCTCACGGGCTGATCTGTGCAGATCGATCTTGCACACACCGGGAACCGTCCCCACACCAACAACCTTCCCAACCCCAACAACCTTCCCAACACCAACAACCTTCTCAACGCTCAGGAGTGCTGCGCATGGCTCGATTCGGGGTCTCCATGTTTCCAACGGACTACGCGATCCAACCGGTGCAGCTTGCGCGCGCCGTTGAAGAGCGCGGGCTGGACTCATTGTTCTTTCCCGAACACACGCATATTCCGGCCAGCCGGTTGTCGCCCTGGCCGGGCGGTCCGGACCTGCCGAAGGAGTACTGGCACACCCACGATCCATTCGTGGCGCTGGCCGCCTGTGCCGCAGTCACCGAACGCATTCTGCTCGGCACCGGCATCTGTCTGGTCATCGAGCGCGATCCGATTCAGCTTGCGAAGGAAGTCGCCTCGTTGGACGTGATCTCCGGCGGCCGCGTCATCCTGGGCATCGGTGCAGGTTGGAATCGCGAGGAGATGGAAAACCACGGCGCCTCATTCAAGGACCGCTGGCCGATCCTGCGCGAGAAGGTGCTGGCAATGAAGCGCATCTGGAGCGACGAAAACGCCGAGTTCCACGGCAAATTCGTCAATTTCGACCCGATCTGGTCGTACCCGAAACCCGTGCAGGCTGGCGGCCCGCCGATCTGGATCGGCGCCAACACCAAGTGGGTGTTCGATCGCGTTGCCGAATACGCCGACGGTTGGATGCCGATCGGCGGCATGGGCGCCGGTGGCATGCAGAACCTCACCGCCGCCTGTCAGCGGCACGGACGCGATGTGGCCAGCATTCAACTGGCGCTGTTCGGCGCGCCGACCGATGAAGCCGGTGCCCGCGGCCGACTGGAACAGGGCTTTGGTGATCTCGTGTTCAACCTGCCCAGCGACCCCGCCGACAAAACCCTGCCACGTCTTGATCGGCTCGCCGAGCTGGCACGCACGCTGCGCGCGGGCTGACGAATGCGATCAGGCGCTGGACGTATGCCAGCGCCTATCCCTGCTGCCAAGCGCTACCTGCAGCGCCCGCTGTGGACAGCGGCGCTGTCCTAAGCGGCGCTGTCCACAATGGCGCCTAGCCGCTGTCGTCGCCCGTGCGTCCGAGCGTCTGTGCGCCGTAGCCGCGGCCACGCAGCGCCGTCAGCACCTGGTCCGCCTGCTCTTCGCCGCGCATCTGCAGGACGAACTCAACCACGACTGAACGCACAGAGGACGATGCGAAATCGCGGTTGTGATTGATCTCGATGATGTTCGAGTCCATCTCACCCAGCACGCGCGCGACTTCTGCCAGCGCACCCGGCACATCGGGTAGTTCCACCCGCATCCGCACCAGCCGGGCAGAACGCACGAGATGGCGTTGAATCACCGACGACAGATCGATCAGGTCGACGTTGCCGCCAGACACCACAACCACCACACGTTGATCACGCCAACCCGCGCCGTGTTTACGCACCGCAGCGAGCGCAGCCGCGCCCGCGCCTTCCACCACCGTCTTCTCGACGTCCAACAACAGCGCGATTGCATCCTCGATGTCGGTTTCATCGACCAGCAGCATGCTGTCCACCCGCTGACGCATGATGGCCAGCGTGCGCACGCCAGGGCGTTTGACCGCAATGCCTTCGGCCAGCGTGCCCAACGGCACGGGCGGCGCCGACGCGTCGCCGCGCCATGCGTGATGGGCGAACGGATAGCGCGTGGTCTGTACACCGACCAACCGCGTGGCATTGTTGGCCGCCTGCAACGCCAATGCTGCGCCTGCGATCAGGCCGCCTCCGCCCACCGGCACGACAAGTACGTCGAGGTCCGGCACCTGCTCGAGAATCTCTGCAGTCATGGTGCCCTGCCCCGCAATGACTGCCGGGTCATCGTAGGGGTGCACCAGCACAAGGTCGCGCGCGATCGCCAGATCCTCTGCAAGCGCGCGTGCTTCGTCGAACGTTGCACCGTGCAGCAGCACCTCGTCGGCGAACTCGCGCGTGTGCTCGACTTTTGCGTTGGGCGTAAAGCGCGGCATGACGATCGTCGAGCGAATCTGCAGCCGGCGGGCGTGATACGCCACTGCCTGCGCATGATTGCCGGCCGACATGCAGATGACCCCGCGGCGCCGTTCAGCTTCCGACAACTGCAACAACCTGTTCAACGCGCCGCGTTCCTTGAAGGACGCCGTGAACTGCAGATTCTCGAGCTTCAGAAAGACTGTGCAGCCAAGCAATGCGGACAGCGTAGTCGAATGCACGCACGGCGTTTTGCGGACTGCAGCACCCAAGCGGACACGCGCAGCCTCGACGTCGTCGGCATGCACATCGACCACGGTTCCGGCGCTGTCAGCGGCTCCGGTCATGACACTCTCCGGATGAAGTTCGCGGTCAGTATACTGACGGCCCTTCGCGATCCGGACCGTGTGTTGTGCCGAAGCGCCACCTGCTCATCGTGTTCCACTCGAAGACCGGCCACACCCAAGCACTCGCTGACGCGGCCTGCCGGGGCGCAGCGCATCCCGACGTTGTCGAGCACGTCGAGGTCCGTTGCCTGGGCGCCGATGCTGCCGGCCCTGACGACCTGCTTTGGGCGCATGCGTTGCTGCTGGGCACACCCGAGAACTTCGGCTACATGTCCGGCGCACTCAAAGACTTCTTCGATCGCACCTTCTATGAAGTAGAAGGCCGACTGGCTCCGCTTCCCTATGCCGTGTTCATCTGTGCAGGCAACGACGGCAGCGGCGCTTTGCGCGGTATTGCGCGCATCGCGCGAGGGTATCCATTCGTTGAAGTTCAGGAGGCCGTGATCTGCAGGGGCGCGCCTGCGGGAAGTGCAATCGGTCACAGCGCCGCGGCGCTGCAACTCACACCATCGGACCTGCAGCGCTGCGAAGAGCTCGGCATGGCCATGGCGTTCGGCCTTGAGGCCGGACTGTTCTGACGCTGTCGCGCTGCAGCCTTACCGCGCGCCTGTGTCACGGACGCGCACGCTGCGCGGACGCATGATGGCGCGGCGCACATTCGCCAGCGGCGCCTGGTCATTCAACTGCACGCCACGCCCGTCACCCACCACACCAAGCTGCTGCAGCATCGATTGATAATCCGGATAGGCACTGGTCTGTTCCCAGACTTCGTGCACGCCCGCAAACACTTTGCGGCCAGCCAGTGCGTCCAACCGGGTGAACAACTGCGCGCGTGTCCAGCTCTGCTGCGCAGGCAGACAACAGCCACTCAGTTTACCCAGCAGCGTATCCAGGCTTTCGCAACCAGAACTGCGCACGCGCAGATCCACATCGGCCAACAAAGCGACGATGGCGCCGGTCCAATAGCGACGCATCAAGGCGTTCTCACCATTGCGCTGCATGACTTCTTCCAGCGAGTCCGTGTAGTGGCCGTCACCACGCCCGCGTTCAAAGCCGGCCACAAGACGCCGCCAGGCTTCCGTTTCCGCGTACTCACCGGCGCGCGCCATCAAGAGGTTCTGGTAGTAGTCGGCAAAGCCTTCCGAGATCCAACCACCGGGTTCGGCCAGCAGTGGCAACAGCAGGTGACTGAATTCGTGGCTTGCCGTCCAGTCGGCCCGCAAATCGGCAAGCGACGCGGTCTGCACGATCTGCAACTCGGCGGCCGTACCACCA
>CAMAVY010000215.1 GCA_945861675.1 Klebsiella pneumoniae
GAAGCCATGCACCACGCGCCCCTGCAGGGCCGTCAGCGGTACTTCGTCACCCGTCACTACATGCAGCAGACGTGATGGCAGTAGCTGCATCACGATTTCATCCTCCCGCAATCCCGCGCGCTGCCCCGTGCACAGCACCAGGTCTACCCACTGCAGACGTTCCGCTGGCTCGCGCAATGGTCCTGCAGGCAGGCACTGTCCATTACCCAGGCCACGCGCACCATCGACCAGCGCAATCTCCACACTTCGCCCAAGGCGATAGTGCTGCAGACCGTCATCACTCAACACGATGTCGCAGTCATCGGCGGTCAGCAGCGCCTGCACTGCGGTGACGCGATCCGGATCCACGATCACCGCACAGCCCGTGCGGGCGGCGATCATCGGTGGTTCGTCGCCCACCAGCCGCGGATCCGAATCGCCGTCGACGTGCAGCGGATACTGTCGCGAACGCGCGCCGTAGCCGCGCGACACAATGCCAACCCGTAGTCCTTCAGCCGTCAGTCGACGCGCCAACCAGATCACGAAGGGCGTTTTGCCAGTGCCACCGACCGTGACGTTGCCCACCACAATGACCGGCACAGGCGCACCCCACACGCGGTTCGGGCTGCTGACGAACCCGTCACGCCGCTGGGTACTCAGCCACTCATAGAGACGGCCTACCGGTGCCAGCCAGCCGCCGCTATCGTCTTCGTCGTACCACTTGCGCTGCAGCACCGCAGCAATCCCGCGCGCTTGTCTGGGACCGCTCGTGGATAGACCGGCGGAACGTTTCGGCCCGGAGTGATTCGGCTCTGCAACCGCAACGTCCACGTCTGACGCCATGCCGCTCGACGCAGCGTCCGGGGCCCGTGTGCGCGGCGTCGGTGATGCATCCGCCAATGCGTGAAACTGCATGCGGTGCAATGATGAGTAGGCACCATTGCGCAGAAGCAGTTCGCTGTGTGTGCCCTGCTCGATGATGCGGCCGTTCTCCATCACCAGGATGAGATCTGCGCGCTCGATGGTGGACAGCCGGTGGGCAACGACGAACGTGGTACGCCCACCCATTACCGCGTCAAATCCGGCCTGGATTGCCCGTTCGGACTCAGAGTCGAGCGCCGACGTTGCCTCGTCCAGAATCAGAATCGGCGCGTCTTTCAGCAGCGCACGTGCAATGGCGAGCCGCTGACGTTGGCCACCGGAGAGCAGCACACCGTTGTCGCCGACCACTGTCTCAAGGCCCTCCGGCATCTGCTCGATGAACTGCATCGCGTGTGCTTTGGTGGCCGCGTCCACCACGTCTGCATCGGATGCGGACGTGAGCTCGCCGTAGGCAATGTTGCGCCGGACGCTGTCGTTGAACAGCGTGACCTGTTGCGAAACCAGCGCGATCTGGCGGCGCAAACTGGTGAGGGAATAACCCTCGATCGGCACGCCATCGATGAGAATCTGCCCGGACTCAGGCAAATAGAAGCGTGCGAGCAAGCTGGTCAGCGTCGACTTGCCGCTGCCGGAGCGGCCCACCAGCGCCACGGTCATGCCAGGTTCAGCCACAAAAGACACGCTGTCCAATGAACGCGACGCGCCACGTTCATACACGAAGGACACATCGCGAAACTCCACCCGCCCCTGCACGCGCTCAACGTCATGGCTGCCTTGATCGATCTCCAGCGGTTCATCCAGCTGCGCGAACACGTCCTCCGCTGCGGCAAGCCCGCGCTGCAGCACCGCGTTGATCTCCGACAGCTTCTTGATCGGCTTCAGCATGATGCCGGTTGCCGTGATGTAGGCGATGATGGCTCCCGTATCCATGCCATTCATGATGCTCGGTTCGAATACCAGGATCACCAATATGGCGACCGCAACGGCTGTGAATACCTGCACTGTCTGAGCGCTGGCGGCTTTGGTGATGGCCATCTTCACGTTCTGCGCGCGGTTGTATTCGCTGATGGCGAAGAAGCGTGCGCGCTCGTAGGCAGAACCGCCGAACACGCGTACGGCGCGATAGCCGCTCACCGTTTCCGACGCCACATGCGTCACATCACCCATGGAATCCTGAATGCGTCGACTGATGCGCCGGAAGCGCCGACCGGCGTAGTCCATCACCCAGCCGATCAGCGGCGCGATGACAATGAACACAAGCGTCAGCTTCCAGTTCTTGTACAGCAGGTAGCCCATCAGGCCGACAACCAATGCGCCTTCTTCCAGCACGGTTTTCAGCGCTTCAGTGGTTGTATCGCGAAGCTGCGCAACGTTGAACGTAATGCGCGATACGAGGTGTCCTTGGGCGGTTCGATCGAAATACGGCGTTGGCAACCGCAGAAGGCGATCGAACAGTTCGCAACGTAGTCGATGCACGATGCTGAACGACACCTGCGCCAGGGCCAGATCACCGACGGTGGCCGCGATGCCACGCAGCAGCACCACGCCAACGATGACGACCGCAAGCCACCAGCGCTCGTCCACTGCCTTGGCCTGAATCGTGTCGATGATGCGATCGAGAATTTCCGCAAGGGCGCCCATCGCGCCGGCTTCGCACAGATAGCCGACCACGGCGAGCACGAAGAAGCCCTTCATCGTGCGGGCGTAGCCCAGCAGACGGCCATAGATCTGCCAGTCGCGCGCGTCGGACTTCATCTTCCCGGGCTGCGGGGCCTCGTCCTGCGCCATCACTGGTCGTCTTCGCGGGTGGCGATGCTGACGCTTGCAATGCCCAACCGGCGTGCTGCATCCATTGCACGTACCACGGCTTGATGCGGCGCGTTTGCATCGGCCACGATGGTGACCTGCAGCGCGGGCGATGGCGCTGCACCTGCATGCACGCCTGCGGCCTGAGTATCACGCGCGGACATGGCACTTCGCATTGCGCTCATCAGAGACTCCACGTCGGTATCTGCGAGCGCGCGGTCGTTGAGTGAATAACGCCCATCTGCTTCCACTGCAATCACCAGCCCGTCGTCGCTGCGTGCTGCACTCGCGGAGCCCGCACGAGGCAGGTCAATGTTGATGCTCGCCTGATCAGTGAACGTCGCCGCGACTGAATAGAACAGCAGCAGCAACAGAATCACATCGATCAACGGTGCCAGCTGAATTTCCGGTTCCATCGCGGGTGGACGTTTGAAACGCAACTATACGACCTCAACGGAAAGGGCGACCTCAACAGACAAGCTGCGCCAGGCTGTCGGCAATGCGCGGCCGGTCATTCAGATGCTCCACATGTGCGGTCCGCGTCAGGTCTCATTGCGCGCCTGCGTGTCCTGAGCCACATCGCGCAGAGATTGGCGCATCGCGTCACGCACGGTTTCCCAGATGGCGTCGCGGCTTGGCTCGCGTAAGCCATGCAGCAGCTCGCACAAGCGATTCGATTCGCGTTCGATCAACAGCATCAGACGATCCACCCTGTGAATCAGGCCGCGATGGGCAACGATCGCAGGAATGCAGACGAACAGGCCGCTGGCGGTTGTGATCAGTGCTTTGGACACCCCGGAAGCAAGCATCGACGTCTTCCCAGCGCCCTCGAAGCCCACGGCCGCAAACAACTCGATCATGCCGATGACGGTACCAAGCAGTCCGAGCAGCGGCGAGATCGCGCCGATAACACTGAGCACCGGCAGAAAACGCTGCAGATCGGCGAGCACCTGCCCTGCCGCATCCTGCATGGCTTCCTTGGTTGCCTCGCGGCCGCTGTTGGCAACGTTCAGGCCCGCAGCCAGCACTTCACCCAGCGGTGAACCCTGGCGAAGCTCTTTGAGCCGCTTGGGGTCGAGTTCATTCCGCTTTACGTGCGCCCAGGTCTGCGCCAGCAGGTGCCGCGGGCTCACCCGCGTGGGCGACAACGACCACATCCGCTCCAGTGTGATGGCGAGCGCCAGCACTGAGCAGCCGATGAGGGGGGCCATTACCCAACCACCTGCAATGATGAGATCGAGCAACGGAGCGTCTCTGACAAGCGGCCGGCATTATGGCGTGATTGCGGGCTGATTGCGGCGCGATTGGCCAGTGCAATTGACCGGGTCGGCGTATCGCCCGTTTGCGGCGCCGCTCATGCGCCCGCGACGTTCAGTCAGGGCCCAAGCAGGTGCCGAATATAGCCATTGCTGAACACCCGGTCAGGGTCGAACTGGTTGCGCAACGCTTGAAACCTGTGCCATTGCGGGTAGCGGTCAGCCAGTTCGTTGGACCCCATGAAATGCAGCTTGCCCCAGTGCGGGCGTCCGGCGTGACGCAGCAGGATCGCCTCGGCAGCACGGAAAAACGGCTCATGCTCACGTTCGGCTGCCTGGTGCAGCGAGATCGTCACGCTGGCCCGACCGCTATGCGGCGACAGCCAGAGACCGTCGGCCGCGACCGTCCGATATTCAATCGGCCAGGCAATACGGGGAAAGTCGCGGCGCAACAGAACGCACAAGGCTTCAAAGCATGCCGGCCCGTCATCGGCCGGGACCGAGAACTCCATCTCGTTGAACTTCGCGTCGCGTTGCGACGGAAAAATACGAAAGCTGGCGCCTGTGCGTTCACCATCGACACCGAATGCCAGTTCCGCCACCGGACCATGATCCGCGGGGGCCGCGACCGCTTCGAGCGATTTGCACAGGCAGATGTCCTGGCCGGGCAGATAGAAGAACTCAAAGTGCCGCGTGCGCGCCTGCAATGCGTCGAGCTGCGCCATGCAGTCGGAGGGTGCGGCCATCCACTGTCGTTCAAGCAGTCCATAGCGCGGCAGCACCTTCATGCGAATGCGCGTGAGTATGCCCAGGCTACCGAATGCCGCCGCGGCGCCATCCAGCTGCTCGCGCTGCGACAGGCGCTGCAGTGTGCCGTGCCCGTCGACCAGTGACAGCTCCGTGACCATTGCGCTGAGATTGGTCAGGCCCGGACCCGTGCCATGGGTGGCAGTGGAGATTGCACCGGCCAGTGCCTGGCGATCGATATCGCCCATGTTGGCCAGTGCGAAACCCGCCTCCCAGAGCGGCTCGCCCAGCGCATGCAACTTCGTTCCGGCGAAAAACTCCGCTTCTCCTGCTGCCGCATCGACATCGATCAACCCCTGCAGGTTGTCCAGATGCAGCACGAGATCGTTGTCCTGCCAGAACGGCACAAACGAATGTCCGCTGCCGACGACGCGAACATGCCGACGCTCGGACCGCGCCCGCACAACCGCGGCAGCAACATCCGCCTCATTGGACGGATGCAAGGTCGCCGCAGGCGTAAAACGCACACCGCCAGACCAATTGCTCGAAGCATCAGTTTCCGTATGCATTGCCTGGTCTTCCGCATTCACTGTCTGGTTTTCTGCATTCACTGCATATGGCTCCATCGCCAGTAAACCGCCCACACCGCATGCGGTCACAACCCGCTAATAGGACGCACCGCGCGCGGCAATGGGCCAGATCTCGCGCACCATGCCGTCCTGCACAGGAAACATGAAGTCATACAGGTTCACGGTCGGATCGCAGTGCGATGTCACAAGGCGCACGCGATCGCCAAGCCGCGGCGCTGCGTTCTGGCCATCGAGCAGCAGCACACCATGCTCATCGCCGGCAAACCGGTAGCGCGTGCCTGGCAATGACAGCGGCACGGGTGCAACTGTTTCGCTGGCGAAGCTCTTCAATCCAGCGTCGATGGTGACTGCGCCTGAGCGCGGCTGGCTGATCACCGATGCAAGCACGAACAGCGCGGGTGGAAAGGCTTCGAAGCGCGCGGACTGTGCGCCGCCGATCTGCAGATACTCCTCATCCATGAATGCGTATGAACCGACCTGCAGGTCGGTGATCGGCGCAAGCTCACTGTCGATGTCGTATGTACCGGTACCACCCCCCGTGACGATCTCGATCGGATAGCCGGCGCCCACGAGCTGATCGCGAATCGCAAGACCGGCAGCCCAATGTGCGAGCGACTTCTGTCTGCGCTCCGCATACTCCTTGATGTGCATGACCTGGCCCGCGTACTGCTGAATGCCGAGCAGCTTGAGTTCGGGCAGTTGTGCAATTGCGGCTGCCAGGCGCAACACGCCTTCGCCACCGCGCATACCTGTGCGGCCCATGTCGGGATCGATGTCGATCAGCACGTTCACCTGCGTGCCGGCCGCACGTGCTGCGCGCGCAAGCGCTGCAGCCATGTCGGCGTGGTCGACCACCAGCCACACGCGACCTTGAGTGCGTGCAGCCAACACGACCACGCGATCCAGCTTGTCGAGTGTGGTCACGGGGGATGTAATCAACACGTCCTGGACACCGGCATGTACCAGCGTCTCAGCCTCAGCAACCTTAGCTGCGCAGATGCCCACCGCACCGAGCGCAATCTGCTTGTGCGCAATGATCGGGCTCTTGTGCATCTTGGCATGCCCGCGCACACCCTTACCGCGGGCGCCAAGGTAGTCCGCCATGAATTTCAGATTGCGTTCAAGCTGCGCCACGTCGACGAGTAATGATGGCGTTGGCAATGCATCCACCGGCACCGGCGCTGCCAGCGCGATCGGCCGCCAGTCGCGCTGAAGACGCAAAGCCGTCAACTGGTCGGCAATGGAACTCATGCGACCGCTGGGCTCGGGCATCAGGTGCTCTCCTTCTCATACAGGCCGCGCTCGTAGACGTAGTTGGTCGCCTCGATGAAACCCGGCACCTTCCCGCAGTCGAAACGTCGTCCGGCGAATTTGTAGGCAATCACTACGCCTTCCTTTGCCTGTTGGCGCAGCGCGTCCGTAATCTGCAATTCACCGTTCTTGCCAGGCGGTGTGCGCTCGAGAATGCCGAAGATGTCCGGCGTCAGCACGTAGCGGCCGATGATCGCAAGGTTGCTTGGCGCTTGTGCAGGATCGGGCTTTTCGATCATGTCAGTCACGCGGAACAGGTTCGGCGCAATGGCTTCACCGGCCACGATGCCGTAGTTGCGCACGTCTTCGTGGGGCACTTCTTCGATTGCCACGATGCTGCAGCGGAACTGTCGGAACAACCGCACCATCTGTGTCAGCACGCCTTCGCCACTACTCTGCGAACCATCGTCTGGCCCACCGAAGCAAAGATCGTCCGGCAGCACGACGCCGAACGGTTCGTCGCCGACAATCACCCGCCCGGTCAGAATGGCGTGGCCGAGCCCGCGCATCTCAATCTGCCGCGTGTAGGCAAACGAACACTCCCGGCTGAGCTTGCGTGTGCTGTCCAGAAAGCGCTCCTTGTCCGTGCCGGCAATCTGGTGCTCGAGTTCATAGCTGATGTCGAAATGATCCTCGATGGAACGCTTGCCACGACCGGTGACGAAGCCAATCTCGTTCAACCCGGCAGCCAGTGCCTCTTCAACGCCGAACTGCAGCAGCGGCTTGTTGACGATCGGCAGCATTTCCTTCGGCATGGACTTGGTTGCCGGCAGGAAGCGCGTGCCGTATCCGGCGACCGGGAAGAGACACTTCTTGATCAATTGCATGACTCCGTAATGAGATTGGAATAGTAGCAGTCGAAGCCTTGCAGCCTGATGAACACGCGCCAGGTGAACGACGGGGGATGGCGCACACTCGCCAGCAATTCAAACCCTGGCATCCACTGCTATCTGTTTCTGCCCACGCCTGCCAGACTCCCAGCAGATGGCTGCACGCGCATCTCGCGATGCAGGCACGCAACAGGCCGGAAACTCGCGTAGTTGGAGCAACGGACATGGAACCCTCTGGGGCGCATTCACACAGTTTTCAGACCAGTTGCTCAGCCTGCGCTCTGGCCGGGGTCTGTCTGCCGATTGCGGTGAGTGGCGATGAACTTGTGCGCCTCGATGAACTGATCGAGCGCCGCCGCCCGATGGGCCGGAACGAGCACATCTATGGGGCGAACGACCCCTTTGTTTCGCTATATGCAGTTCGCAGCGGCGCCGTGAAGTCGTATTGCCTGACGGCGGATGGCGAAGAGCAGTGCGTGGGCTTT
>CAMAVY010000216.1 GCA_945861675.1 Klebsiella pneumoniae
CAGATGCCGCCACGCTCGCGGTGCCGAGCACCGCCAGCCCGGAAGTTGCTGCACAAGTCGTCGTTGTGCCCGCTACGGACACGACGCCTGCGCTTGAACAAGCACCCAGCTCGGCCTCCGTCGCGTCGCCTCGTGCGCACCGCTTCATGGTGCTTGAATCGCCGCGCGATGCAGCAACGGCGCCGATCGACCCCGCGACGCGGCGCCGCGCGGTGCTTGAAGGCGAGCTGGAACCTGGATTGTCGTCGGCGCAACGCGAACAGTTCTCGCGCCTTGCGACTGATCCGCTTGAACCAGTGCCGGCCCCTGCGCCAAAGCGTTGGCGCTGGCTGGCATTGTTCGGCGGTGTGACGCTGCTGCTGCTCGCACAGGTGTTGTACTTCCAGGTTGATCGTTGGTCTTCGGTGGCTTCAATCCGGCCCGTGTATAGCGGGCTGTGCTACGTGCTTGGGTGCACGGTGCCGCTGTATCGCGACGACAAGGCAATGCGCAGCGCAAACGTGGTGGTGCGACCGCATCCGGAACGCGGCGATGTGCTGCTGGTTGACGCGCAGGTCATCAACAAGGCGCCGTATCCGCAAGCCTTTCCGCTGTTGCAGATAGACCTGCTGGACCGCAGCGGGCAGATCATCAGTTCGCGCGTGTTCGAGGCCGACGATTACCGCACCGGCGAACTGGCCACCATGCCGGACGTGCCACCGAACCGGCCGTTGCAGATATCGGTCGAGGTCTATCGGCCGCGCGAAAACGTGTCCAGCTACCACTTTCAATTGCTGCCGGCGGGGGGCCGAACATGAGCACTGAATGGACGCCAGAACACATGCGAACTGTGTTCGAGCAGGTGAAGAACTGGGGCAAGTGGGGCGCGCAGGACGAGCGCGGCGCGTTGAACTACATCACGCCGGCAAAACTGCGCGAAGCGGCTGCCTGCATCAAGGTCGGCCTGCAGGTGAGCTGTGCGCGGGAGCTTGCAGTGCAACCCGCAGCAGACAATCCACATCCTGCATTGCACATGATGATTCGCGGCGGCGACGACTGTGTGTTGCCGGGCGTTGGGCTCGAGGCGACCATGGATTTTGTCGGCGTTGCGTTTCACGGCATGGCGACGTCGCACATCGATGCGCTGTGTCACGTGCTGGTCGATGGCCAGATGTACAACGGTTTTCCCGCCAGTGAGGTGAAGAGTACCGGGGCGCGGCGCGGCAGCATCATGTGTGCGGCCGACGGCATCGTTTCGCGCGGTGTGTTGTTGGATATTCCGCGGCTGCAGGGCGTGGCCTATCTCGAAGCGGCCGACATGATCACAGTGGCGCAACTGGAAGCGGCCGAACAGGCGCAGGGCGTGCGCGTGAGCGAAGGTGACATTCTGCTGGTGGCAACCGGGCGCGATGCGCGGCGTGCAGAACACGGGCCCGGCGTGCCATTTCGCGACGGCATGGCGGGTATGCACCCCGAGTGCGCGCCCTGGCTGCATGCGCGCGGCGTGGCGGTGCTGGGTGGCGATGGTGTGTCCGATGCGCTGCCGGGCGTCGGCATTCACGGCTGGGGCATGCCGATCCATCAGTGCACGCTGACGGCCATGGGCGTGCATCTGCTCGACAACCTGCGGCTTGATCGCCTCAGCGCGGCGTGTGCAACACATGCGCAGTGGACGTTTCAGTTCACGGTGGCGCCGTTGCGTGTAGAGGGTGGCACGGGCTCGCCCGTCAATCCCATTGCCATCCTCTGAGAAAGCGAACCCATTGAAATGACTGCTACCGCGCCTCCATTGCTGTCGTTGGCCGCAGGCGTACTGCCGGAGTTTGCGCCGGACGCCATCGTTGCCGCCGCCATAGAAGCTGGCTACCGCGCTGCGGGCATCTGGTGCGACACCGACACCTGGACGCCTGCAACGACGCGTCAGGTGGCCCAGCGACTGCGTGAAGGGGCGCTGACGGCGCTGGACATCGAAGTGATCTGGATTCGGGCAGGGCGCAGCGCGAGCCAGGCTGCGCGCAAGTTGATTGAGATCGGCGGCGAGTTGGGGGCGCGCAACGTGCTCATCGTCAGTGCCAATCCAGACATGCTGGAAACGCAAGTGCAGTTCGCCGAACTGTGCGAACTCGCCTCCGCTGCAAACATGCGCGCGGTGCTGGAGTTCCTGATGATTGCGCAGGTGCGGACCCTGGCCCAGGCGAGTGCGATCGTGCGCGCAGTGGATCATCCGGCCGGCGGCCTGCTGATCGATGCGCTGCATCTGGCGCGCTGCGGTGCGACGCCTGCCGACGTTGCGGCACTGCCGCCGCACTGGCTGCCCTATGCGCAGTTATGCGATGGCCCGGCCTTGTTGAACGATCGCTCCGATCAGGGCTTCCTGACCGACGCCATCGACGGCCGCAGCGCGCCGGGCGAGGGTGGCTTGCCACTGGCTGAGCTGCTTTCGGCGTTGCCATCAGGCGTTCCGCTGAGCCTCGAGGTGCGCTCGCGCTACTACCGGGAGCAGTACCCCGATGCGGCGCCGCGCGCCCGTGCCGTGCTGTCAGCAACCGAACGCTTCTTTGCGCAGCTGGGTCAGGCAGGACGCTGATCGTGTCGCAGCACAGCCATGCCGTGGCGGCTGCAGCGTTGCCGGCCGGCGCGCAACTGCTCGAGTCACTGCTGTGGTCGCCCGGCGAAGGCTTCTTTCTTCTACCGCAGCACCTGGAGCGCCTGCAGCGCAGTGCCGAGCAATGCGGATTCGCGTTTGACCAGAACAAGCTCGACGCGCAGTTGCAGCGCCACGCCGAACACCTTCGGGTGCCGCGCAAAGTCCGGCTTCTGCTGAACGCGGACGGCCACTGTGCAATCAATGACGAAGCCGTGAAACCGAGTGTGCCCGTGCGCGCTGCGCTGGCGGTTGTGCCCGTGCGCAGCGACGACGTGCTGCTGCGGCACAAGAGCACCGCACGTGCCCCGTACGATGCAGCGCTCGCCGCCGTGCAGCACCTCGGCGTGCAGGATGTGCTGCTGTGGAACGAGCGTCAGGAACTGACGGAAACCGCGTCTGCCAATCTGGTGCTGTTCATCGATGGCCAGGCGTACACGCCGGCATTGTCCAGCGGCCTGTTGGCGGGCACCTATCGGGATTACCTGTTACGCGGCGGCGTCCTGCAGGAGCGGGTGCTGCAGGTTTCGGACCTCGCACGTGCGCAGAGCCTGTGGCTGATCAACTCAGTGCGCAGGTGGTGCAGTATTGAGTGTGTGAACCGGCCCGAAAAATAGCGGGTCTTTTCGCGCTGGAAGAACATCGGCTTGCAGCAGATTTGGCGAGCAGATTCGACATGCGGACACGACCAAATGATTCGACAGGAAGGGGGCGGGGCAATGCTTGATCTCATTATTCGCAATGGCCAGATCATCGATGGCACCGGCGCGCCGGGTTTCGTCGGCGATGTCGGCATCAAGGATGGCCGCGTCGTCGCCATCGGGCAGGTCGACGAGCCTGCCGCAGCGAGCATCGATGCCACAGGTCGCATCGTGTGCCCTGGCTTTGTCGATGTGCACACCCACTACGACGCCCAGGTGTTCTGGGACGGCACCCTCAGCCCGTCCTGCTATCACGGTGTCACCACCGTGTTCGGCGGCCACTGTGGCTTCAGCATCGCGCCATTGTCGAAGGCCGCGGCGCCCTACCTGCTGAACATGCTGGCGCGTGTTGAAGGCATGCCGGTCAACAGCCTGACCGAGGGTGTGCCCTGGGACTGGAGTTCGTTCGGCGAATACCTGGGCAAGCTCGACGGCAAGCTCGGTGTAAACGCTGGCTTCATGGCCGGCCACAGTGCCATTCGCCGTGTGGTCATGGGCGAGCGCGCCGTGGGCCAGCAGGCGTCCGAAGACGAACTGGCGCGCATGAAGGCGTTGCTGGGCGAGTCGCTGGCGCAAGGCGCCATGGGCTTCTCGTCCACCATTTCTCAGACGCACAACGACGCCGACGGCAATCCGGTGCCGTCGCGCCATGCGAGCCGCGAAGAGCTGATCGAACTCGCGCGCGTTTGTCGTGACTACGAAGGCACATCGCTCGAGTTTCTGCCTGCTGTCGGGCGGTTCTCGGATGACATCAAGCAGCTGATGTCGGATCTGTCGACGGCCGCGCAACGCACGCTGAACTGGAATGCGCTGAACGCGGGCGATCCGGACACCATGGCGAACCAGTTGTCCGCGTCGGATGTCGCGCGCCGCAATGGTGGCGATGTGCGGGCGCTGACTGTGCCGCAGCCGATCACGGTGCGTATCAATCTGTTCGCGGGGTTTATCTTCGATGCCATGCACGGCTGGGACGATCTGTTCCGCATGTCTGTCGCAGATCGCATCGAAGCCCTGAAGGATCCTGCGCGTCGTCGCGCCTTGGATGTCAGCGCGCGTGAACGCGGGCCGCTGCGGGGCCTTGCGGACTGGGCGGCACTTACGGTGCATGCGGTGGCGCGGCCAGAGCACCAGCACCTGCAGGGCCGCCTGATCGGTGACATTGCCGCGGAGCGTGGCGTCACGCCGATCGACGCCATGCTTGATCTTGCGATTGCCGAGGGCCTGCGCACCTCGTTCATGCCGCCTGCGATTGGTGCCGACCTGGCGCTGTGGCACGTGCGCGGCAAGCTCTGGCTGGATGACCGCACCGTCATCGGTGCCTCGGATGCCGGCGCGCACCTGGACATGATCGACACCTTCGCCTTCTCCACACAGGTGCTGGGCAATGGTGTGCGTGAACATCAGGTGATCAGCTGGCCGCAGGCCGTGCATCAACTCACGCAGGTACCTGCGGAGTTGTTCGGCCTGCGCGAGCGCGGCGTGCTCAAAACCGGTTGGCACGCTGATGTGGTGGTGTTCGACCCGGCAACGGTGGGCTCTGGCCCCGTGCACATGCGGCCGGATCTGCCCTGCAACGAGCCGCGCATCTATGCCGATGCGTTGGGCGTCGAGCACGTGTTCGTGAACGGTGTGCAGATCGTTCGCAATGGTGAACACACCGGTGCATTGCCTGGTCTGGCACTGCGTTCCGGGCGCGATACCTACACGCCGGCGATGTTGTCCGGTGGCCTTTCACATTAGCCATTGGCGCGCCCTGCCCATCATCGAAAACGCACAGCCAAGCGCCTGAAAAAAGGGGGCTTTTCACGCGTGAGCTGTTAGTATCCGGCGGGTCTGAGCCGGGCCCGGTTGGCAAGCATTTTTGCTTGTCTTTGCCCGGGCAAGCCCGCCTGGAGAGATGCACTTTGCCGACTGATGAAACACCTGTGCCGCAGGCTTCCGACCTGCCTGCGCAACACCCTGCTGATGGGTCAGATTCAGCCGCTGCAAGTGCAGGTTTGGCCGCCAACATGAAACCCGATGCGCCGGCCTATACGGCGCAGAACATTCAGGTTCTCGAAGGGCTCGAGCCGGTGCGCATGCGCCCCGGCATGTACATCGGTTCTACCGGCCCCAGTGGTCTGCATCACCTGGTCTGGGAAGTCGTCGACAACTCGGTCGACGAGGCGATGGCGGGCTACTGCAATCGCATCGAAGTCACGATCCTTGCCGATGGCGGTTGCCGCGTGGTCGACAACGGGCGTGGCATTCCGATCGATCCGTATCCCAGCGGCCCGCACGCCGGCAAGAGCACGGCGGAAGTCGTGCTTACGGTGCTGCACGCGGGTGGCAAGTTCGGCGAAGGTGGCGGCTACAAGGTCAGTGGCGGTCTGCATGGCGTGGGCATCAGCGTAGTGAACGCGCTCAGCGAACGTCTGCTGCTGGAAGTGGATCGCGATGGCGGGCGGCATAGCCTCATCTTCGCAGACGGCGGCAAGCTGCAGGGTCCGATGGCTGTGGTCGGCAACGCGCCGGGCAATCGCACCGGCACGTCGGTGTCGTTCTGGCCTGACGGCCGCATCCTCGAAGAACTCGATTTCCGCGCCCAGACGGTGGTTGAACGCCTGCAGATGATGGCGTTCCTGAACCGCAGCCTGGAGATTCGCTTCGCAGATGAGCGAGCGGGCCGCGAACAGGAAGTCACGTTCAAATACGACGGCGGCATCGTCGACTTCGTGCGCCATATCAACGCCACCAAGGAAGCGCTGTTTCGCAAGGTCGCGTACTTCACAGGCGAGGACGAGAACCAGCAGGCGGAGATCGCGCTGCAATGGAACTCGGGCTACTTCGAAGGCATCTTCTCCTACGCCAACGGCATCAATACGCCCGGTGGTGGCGCCCACGAAGAGGGCTTCCGCACGGCGCTGACGGCGGTGCTGAACAAGTTCGCGCGGGCGCAGAACCTGCTGAAGGAGAAAGACGACAATCTGACTGGCGAAGACGTGCGTGAAGGCATCACGGCGATCATCAGCGTGAAGCTGTCGAGCCCGCAGTTCGAAGGCCAGACGAAAGACAAGCTCGGCAACACAAGCATGAAGACGCTTGTGCAGAAGGTGACGAACGACAAGTTCGCCGAGTGGCTGCTGGAGAACCCGGCCGAAGGGCGGCAGATCGTCAACAAGGCCATTCAGGCGTCGCGCGCGCGCATGGCGGCACGTGATGCACGCAACCTGATCCGCAAAGCCAAGAGCGCTCTGGATGGCGCCGGCATGCCGGACAAACTCGCCGACTGTTCAAGCCGCGATCCGCGTGAATGCGAGCTGTTCATCGTCGAAGGCGACTCGGCCGGCGGTTCGGCAAAGAAAGCGCGCGATCCGCGCACCCAGGCCATCCTGCCCATTCGCGGCAAGATCCTGAATGTAGAGCGCGCGCGCGTAGACAAGATGCTCAAGAACCTGGAGATCCAGACGTTGGTCACGGCCATCGGCGCCGGCATTGGCGATGAGTTCAATCTGGACAAGGTGCGCTATCACAAGGTCACGCTGATGACCGATGCCGACGTGGATGGCAGCCATATCCGCACGTTGCTGCTGACGTTCTTCTTCCGGCAGATGCGGCCGCTGGTCGAAGCGGGCCACATCTTCATCGCGCAACCACCGCTGTACTCAACAGATGTGGGCAAGGAAAAAATCTACCTGAAGGACGACTCGGCCAAGGCGCGTTTTCTCACCGAGCATCCGAATCACAAGAAGGATTTCAGCCGGCTGAAGGGTCTTGGCGAAATGGACCACGGCGAATTGAAGGACACCACGATGGATCCAACCCGCCGCACCATGTTGCAGGTCAGCGTGGAGCAGGCGGCCATCGCCGACGAGATCATGAGCATCCTGATGGGTGAGAACGTGGAGTCGCGCAAGAACTTCATCGTCAAGAACGCACGCGATGTGCAGTTTGTGGATATCTGATGAGCGATACACCGAATACGCCGCCTGATCCACCAACAGGTGGCTTGATCGAGCCGATTGAAATTCAGCAGGAGATGGAGCGCTCGTTCCTCGAGTACTCGATGAGCGTGATCATGAGCCGTGCGTTGCCGGACGCGCGCGATGGTCTGAAGCCTGTGCATCGCCGCATCCTGTACGGCATGTACGACATGGGGCTGCAACCCACGCGCTCGCACGTGAAGAGCGCGCGCGTCACGGGCGATGTGATGGGCAAGTACCACCCGCACGGTGACAGCGCGATCTATGACGCGCTGGTGCGCATGACCCAGGACTTCTCCATCCGTCATCCGCTGGTCGACGGGCATGGCAACTTCGGCTCGCCTGACGACGGCCCTGCGGCGGCGCGGTACACCGAATGCCGGCTGGCACCCATTGCGCTTGAGTTGCTCGATGGCATCGACGAAGACACGGTCGACTTCCGCGACAACTACTCGGGTGAATTCAGCGAGCCGTCGGTGTTGCCGAGCCGCTTTCCGAATCTGCTGGTCAACGGTTCGCAAGGCATCGCGGTGGGCATGGCCACCAACATCCCGCCGCACAATCTCGGC
>CAMAVY010000217.1 GCA_945861675.1 Klebsiella pneumoniae
TCCCAGCGTGCGATTACCGCGCTGTCTGGCCTTGCTCAGCGCCTGTTCTTTGAACGCTGGAGAATGAGGGGTTCCTTGCATATCGTGTCGCTCCTGTGCGGTTCATCCGCGTGAAGGGAGAGGCGACAACTAGTCTGAGGCCGGGGGACAGAGGCTGGCAGCTGGAGCTGCGGAGAACGACGCGAGGGACGGAGCAGCGCGGCGGGTGAAGCAGGAGGAGAGCGAAGCAGGCGGCGAGAAGAAGCGGGAGAAGCACGGAGCTGGAGAGGAGAGGAGAGGAGAGCGGGAGCGGGAGCGGGAGCGGAAGAAGAGAAGAGCGGGAGAGGGAGAGGGAGAGGGAACGAGGCGGTGATGCAGAGCGAACTCTGCATCACCGCCAATGGTCAGGCCTTACTACTTATTTCACCTTGGCTTTCGCTTTGGCTTTTGCCTTGACCTTAGCTTTGCCTTTGGCTTTCGCCTTCGGCTTCGCTTTTGCTTTTGCCTTTGCCTTCGGCTTGGCCTTTGCCTTCGGCTTGGCCTTCGCCTTCACCTTGGACTTAGCTTTTGCTTTCGGCGCCTTCTTCTTGGCAGTAGCCAATGTTCATTCCTCTTTGTTGAACAAGGGAATTCAGAGTACAACAAATTGATTCAAAAATGACCAACCCCTTTTTTGTACCCGTGAATCCGCGTCTCCCTACCTTCGAGACGCCACACCACGTTGCTTACGCAGCCCATGCACGCGCCCCCTGAAGGTCTAGCACAGGACTGCGTGCGTGCTCGTTCAAGAACGTTTTCGATAGTGAATTCATTGCTATTTCGTATGAATTTCATCGTCCACGAGTGACTTCAACAACGATCATCGAGGGCCTTCGAGCGCGGCTCCAGTGCCCTGAAGATCAGGGCGCAACGTTCGAAAACACCACGCATCCGCTGGCGCCGAACATGCCGCCGACACCGAGACAAAGTGAAATTTCTGCGCCCGCGACCTGCGCGGGCGCCGTTCCACGCAGCTGTCGAACACTCTCCTGGAGCGCGTACATGCCGTACATCCCGGAGTGCATGTACGACAAACCACCGCCATTGGTGTTGAGCGGAAGGCTTCCGCCGGGCGCTGTATTGCGCTCCCAGATGAACTGCGCGGCCTCGCCCCGCTTGCAGAATCCGAGATCCTCGAGCCCGTAGATGGGCAGGTGCGCGAACGCGTCGTAGATCATCAGATGGTCTACATCGGCATGCTTGATGCCGGACTCCTTGAACGCCTGCGCACCCGCGACGCGGAATGCCCGCGAGCTCGTGTAGTCCTCCATCTGCGACACCATGGGTGTCTCGACGCTCTCTCCGGTGCCCAGGATGTAGACGGGCTTCTGCGGAAAGTCCTTCGCTCGTTCCGCCGACACCATGATCAGCGCGCCGCCACCGTCGGTGACCAGGCAGCACTCGAGCAGATGGAACGGATAGGCAATCATTCGCGAGTTCAGCACATCATCAACCGTGATCGGGTCGCGAAAACTCGCGCGCGGATTGCGGCCCGCCCACTCGCGCTGCACTACAGCCACCATCGCCAGTTGCTCGTGCGTCATGCCGCAGTCCTTCATGTAGCGCAGCACCGGCAACGTGAACATGGTTGGCGGCCCGACCGGACCATAGGGTGACTCGAACTGCCCAGGCAGCGATGAGTTGCCGCCACCCGGACGGAATCCACCTGCGCCCACGCGCGATCGGCCGCTTTCGCCATGCGTGATGAGCACGGTTTCGCACAGGCCTTCATTGATGGCCGCGGCAGCATGGCGAACGTGCAACATGAACGAGCAACCACCCACTGACGTACCGTCTGCCCACTTTGGCGTGATGCCGAGATAGTGCGCGAGGCTGGTTGGCGACTCGCCGGCAGTGGCAATGCCATCGATGTCACGCATGCGGATGCCCGCATCTGCGATTGCATTCAACGCCGCATCGGCATGCAGTTGAATGACGCTCATGTCGGGGATGACGCCCAACTGGGTGGTCTCGGCCGCACCCACTACGGCAACGCTCTTCTGCTTCATGGCATCAACCTCAGGCTTGCTTGGAATTGGGCGCAGGCTTGAACAGCGGCAAGCTGATCTCCTCGTTCTGCTTCTCGAAGGTCACCTCAAGCGGCATGTCGAGCACCAGGGCTTCCGGCGTTTGCGGACAATCCACGATGTTGCTCATGAGCACAGGCCCCTCCTCGAGCTTCACCGCAGCGATGGCATAGGCTTCGCTCCAGGCGGGATGCGGCCGATAGTTGATGACGTAGCTGTACAGATGCCCGCGCCCACTGGCCTTGAACACCGCGACGGAACGCGACGAACAACTGGGACAGAACGGCCGCGGCGGGAAGTACACCGCACTGCAATCGTTGCAGCGTTGCAGCCGCAGTTCGCCTGCGTTGCAGCCATCCCAGAAGTGCTGCGTCTCCGGTGTGGGTTGTGGAAGTGGTCGGCTCGCTTTCGCCGTGTCTCGTGCCATGTCGGCTTCACCCTCGCTGTGATTGGAAAGGACGCGAGTATCCCTACTGCCACGCAAGCAGCGCAATGCAATGCAATGACAGGCGAGGGCACTGACAGACGAGGGCAGCGGAAGATGTGGGCAGTGCAAGACGCGGCAGCGACTGACGGCAGCAAGCGACCGCGCAACGAAACGCGTCAGACCCGCGGCAGGCGCGCACTCCAGCCGTACGCTGCATCGGCTACCGCGAGAAACTCCGGATTGAGAATGTCCGGCTTGTTGTACTCGATGGGCCGACCATCGAGCTGCGTGACCGCACCACCGGCAGCTTCCAACACCGCTTGCGCGGCCGCGATGTCCCACTCAGACGTCGGCGCAAGGCGCGGATAGATGTCGGCCTCACCTTCAGCCAGCAGACACAGCTTCAACGCGCTGCCTACATTCTTCAGTTCAACGGGACCGAAGTTCGCTTCCATGGCCTTCAAGAGCATCTCGAGGCGCTCACCGCCATGCCGACGGCTGGCTACTGCCGCAACGGCGCGGCCCGCCTGCATGGGTCGCGCCCGCAACACACGCGTACCGGTTGCGTCCGTGACGGACGCCCGCCCCGATTGCACATCACCCAGATACAACGCATCCCGCGCAGGCACGCCAACACAGCCGAGCGTCGGGCGTCCACCTTCAATCAGCGCCACATTCACCGTGAACTCGCCATTGCGTGCGACGAACTCCTTCGTGCCATCCAACGGGTCGATCAACCAGTAGCGTTGCCAGTGCCGACGCTCCTCGAAGCTCGCAAGTCCGGACTCTTCCGACACGACGGGCAGCTCCGGTGTGAGCAACTGCAATCCCGCGACCAGCACGTTGTGTGCACGCAGATCGGCTTCGGTCAGCGGCGAGTCGTCTTCTTTGGTCTGCACACTGAACTCGTGCCCGTAGACATCCATGATCTCGGCATTCGCCTTGCGCACCAGTTCGGCAATGGCTTGTAACAGCGCTTCGCGCGTCATCTCATCGCTCCCCATCAGTTGTTGTGTTCGGGACATCAATCAATGCGAGACGCGCGTCGCAACGAACCCACGTGCCTTGGCCGCCTATTATAGGCAGCACCCTTTGCCGGTAGCCGCGCATGCTCAAACCTCACATGCCCACCTCAACCCACGCGCAAGCAACCAAGCGAGAAGGCACCAGGCAAGCAGACATCTGGCCAGCCGACATCTGGCCGGCCGACACCTGGCCAGCAGGGCGCTGGCAAGACATCGACACGGTGCTGCTCGACATGGACGGCACGCTCATCGATCTGAACTACGACAATCAGTTCTGGAACGACCTGCTGCCCGCGCGCTATGCCAGCACGCATGGCGTTTCACGCAGCGACACCGACAAGGCATTCTCGGCCTACATCGCAGAAGTGCATGGCAGCCTGGCCTACTACTGCATCGATGCCTGGACACACTTCGCGCGCCTGCCGATACGCGCACTGAAGGAAGAGCTGCGACACCTCATCCGCTTTCGCCCGCACAGCGAGACGCTGCTTGCGCGTCTGCACGCCGCCGGCAAGGACGTGCGCATCGTCACCAACGCTCATCCTGCAAGCATCGACCTGAAGCATCGCGTTCTTGGTATTCGTGATCGGGTCGCACATTTCTACAGTGCACACGACCTCGGTCATCCCAAGGAGTCTGCAGAGTTCTGGCACACGCTGGCACAGCAGCATCCGTTCGTGCCCCAGCGAACACTGCTGATCGATGACACCGAAACGGTGTTGGACGCGGGACGCGCGCATGGCATTGCATGGACCCTCGCGGTGACTTCGCCCGACAGCGGACACGCTGCACGCATGCCTGCTCGGCACCCAGCCGTCGATCACTTCGACGCACTGTTCACCGGCCTGCCGCCCACATGAGCGAACGCCAACGACTCGACAAGTGGCTGTGGGCCGCGCGCTTCTTCCGTACGCGCGCACAGGCCAAACAGGCTATCGATGGCGGCAAGGTGAACACTGCGGCCGGCCGCGTCAAACCCGCCAAGGAAATCGGCGTCGGCGATGAACTGCACATCCGTCGGGGCGATGAGCAGATGATGGTCGTGGTCATGGGCTTGTCGGAACAGCGCGGCGGCGCACCCGCAGCACAACTTCTATATACAGAGACCGAAGCCAGCCGCACCGCTCGGGAACAAGCGCGCGAGCACCGCAGGCGCGCGGGATTTGGCATGATCTCGCCTCCCACCCGGCCCACGAAGCGCGATCGCCGCGCCCTCGACCGGCTGCACGAGGCACCCGCAGACGATGAGTGATGCCGACACATCCAGTGCAGTGGGGGCCAGCATACCGTCCGGCGGTGATGCGCTCTGGCCATTCACATTCACCCACGCGCCTGTGCGCGGCGCCATCGTGCGGCTGGACAGCGTCTGGTCGCAGATCAGCCGCGCTCACGAACCCGCCGTCGCGCAAGTGCTGGGTGAGTTGCTCGCCGCAACCGCGTTGCTTGCGCAACAACTCAAAGACACTGATGTTGCGATGCAGACACGTGGCTCGGGCCTTGTGCACACGGTGATGACGGAATGTCTCGGCCGCGACGGCATGCGCGGCATTGCACGACTGCGCGCGAACGCCCCAGGCCAGGATCAGCCACAGGCGGCGCCGTCAGACAACCAAGCACAACGCGAAGAACATGCCGCAAACAGTTCGCTGTTCATCGCCGACGAGGTGGCCAACATCGAACGTCTGCTTGGCAAGGGTGACCTCGCGATCACACTGCGTCCGCCTGTCGGTGAAGCACATCAAGGCATCGTGCCCCTGCAGGGCGCTTCCGTAGCGGGCTGCATCGAGTTCTATTTCGCAACGTCAGAGCAGTTGCCGACACACATCTGGTTGAGCGCGGCGAACGGCGTTGCGGCGGGCATGCTGCTGCAGCGCGTGCCCGGATCTCCCGAAGGCAATGAGATGAGCGATGCCCGCGCGGAAGCGTTGTGGGAGGAAATCGCCATGCTCGCAAGCACGCTGACATCGCAGGAACTACGCCAGAACCCCATCGATGCACTGCTGCTCAACCTGTTCAACGGGCATCCGGTGCGCCTGCTGCCGCACACCACGCTCACCGCGCGCTGCACCTGTTCACGTTCCCGTAGCCTCGGCGTGCTGCAGTTGCTGGGCCGCGAAGAAGTGGCCAGTGTGCTGGCTGAGCGCGGTTCGATCGACATGCAGTGCCAGTTCTGCGGGACCGACTACCTTTTCTATGGTCCGGAACTGATGCCCCTTTGGGACGACTGAGTGGGGCAGCCGATGACTCGCCCGAATGCGGGGTCTGCGGCCACTCACGCGCCGCACTTCCTGAGCAATGTTCACCAGCAATCTTCACCGGAAGGACCGTATATAAGGAGGGTGGACCTGACACTTCCCTGCCTGTTTAATGCCGGCCTTCCAAGTTCCCCCCTCCCCGAGGCTCCGCGACGCCCATGGCTGTAGACATAGACACGACCTCCCGAAAACAAAGCTTCGAGAATCTCGCGCCCGCACTGCTGGCTGAACAGGCCATTCTTCGCCACGAGGGCGCGTTCGCCGCCAATGGCGCCCTGGTCGTGAGAACCGGCAAGCGCACGGGTCGTTCGCCAATGGATCGCTACATCGTCCAGGAGCCCGGCAGTTCAGACGGCATCGACTGGGGCAATGTGAACCGCCCCATCGCGCCTGCCGTGTTCGACGCGCTGTGGGATCGGGTCCAGGTGCATCTGGCGCATCAAGACACCTTTATATGGCAGTTGCACGTCGGCGCCGATCCGGCCCACTACCTGCCTGTGCAGATCACCACCGAGTACGCCTGGCACGCCCTGTTCGGCCGCATGCTGTTCATCAATCCCGAACGCTTCAATCCCGGCAACAAGGACGTCTGGCAGATCGTCAGTGCGCCCAATTTCACCTGCGACCCGGCGCGCGACGGCACCAATTCCGATGGCACAGTGATGCTGAACTTCGCCAGGCGTCGCGTGCTGCTGGCGGGCATGCGTTATGCCGGCGAGATGAAGAAATCCATGTTCGCGGTGCAGAACTTCCTGCTGCCGGAAAAAGACGTGTTGCCGATGCACTGCGCCGCCAACGTCGGCACAGACCCGGCCACAGGCAAAGAAGACGTCACGCTGTTCTTCGGGCTGTCGGGCACCGGCAAGACCACACTCTCGGCAGACCCGGACCGATCGCTCATCGGCGACGACGAGCACGGCTGGGGCCGGGACACGGTGTTCAACATCGAAGGTGGCTGCTATGCGAAGTGCATCAACTTAAGCCGTGAAAACGAGCCCGTGATCTGGGATGCCATCAAGTTCGGCACCGTCATCGAGAACGCGATGATGGATCCCGTCACGCGCGAAATTGACTACGCAGACGCCACGCTGACCGAGAACAGCCGTGCCTGTTACCCCCGCGAGCACATCGCGCTGCGCGTGGCCGACAACAGGGCTGGTGAACCCAAGAATCTGATTTTCCTCACCTGTGACGTGTCCGGGGTGCTGCCGCCGGTGTCGATCCTGTCGAAGGAAGCGGCCGCGTATCACTTCCTGTCCGGCTACACCGCAGCGGTCGGTTCGACCGAAATCGGTTCGACGGAAGCGTTCAAGACCACCTTTTCGACCTGCTTCGGCGCGCCGTTCATGCCGCGGCCCGCAGGCGTGTACGCCGACCTGTTGATGAAGCGCATCGAGGAGTTCGGCTCACAGGTGTACCTCGTGAACACCGGCTGGACCGGTGGCGGCTATGGCGTTGGCAAGCGCTTCGCCATTCCGGCCACGCGAGCCATCATCCGCGCCATTCAGGACGGCAGCATTGCCAAGGCACCGACACAGGAGCTGGCAGGCTTGAATCTGACGGTGCCAACAGCCGTCGCAGGCGTCGACGCCAAGCTGCTGAACCCACGCGATGCATGGGCCGACAGCGCCGCCTACGATACCCAGGCCAGGAAGCTGATCGGCCTGTTCGTCGAGAACTTCAAGAAGTTCAAGGTAGTCGCGGCCATCACAGCGGCCGGTCCACAAGCCTCGGCCTGAGGTCGCCCGAGTGCGCCGTTGCACCTGCACAATCGCGGCCTTCCTTCCGGGACGCGCGCATTCGCGCGCGGGTGCATCGCTGTTCTGCTTCGGCCACCAGCGGCGGGGCGGCTAGCCGGCCGCGCGGGTTCTGTTTAACCTTCCCGGCCCCTGCGCTTAACCCGAGTTTGTCACGTTGCCGTGGCTTTCCGGGCCGTGCTGACGGCAAGCCTTTGTTTTTGCTAGCGTCCGCCGGCGAAGTCGGAATGTAGTGCCATAATATTTTAGTCCCAGGGGCCGCACGTCCGACTTTTCGTGCACCATCGCGTG
>CAMAVY010000218.1 GCA_945861675.1 Klebsiella pneumoniae
GCGTCGTCGCCCGTCATGCGCCACGCCTGATACACGCCGAATCCGATGATCAGCCCACCAATCAGCCCGCTTGGCATGTTGTCCACCACGGTTGCAGCCGGCGCCATCAGCAGCGACAGCAACAGCCCGGCGCCACCCGCCTGCACGGCGGCACTCTGTGCAGGCGCCTGCAGCGTCATGGGTGCGTACGCGAACACCACGGAGAGATAGGTCAATGCTGCCGCCAGCGCCTGGTGCGCGACGCTGCCCATGCCCCATGCGCCTGCGCGCACCGCGCGACCCACGAGATAGCCCGACGCGATTGCAATGAGCCCGATCTCAAGCCCGGTAAACACGATGACCGCGAGATACAGCGCACCACCCGCCGCTGCTGCGCCGAGGCCAAACAGGGCCGCGCGTGAAAACGCCAGCGGCGAGCTGCCTCTTGCATGTCGTGCGACCAGCTCCTGGGCAACCAACACTTTGCAGGGTTCACACAGCGGCCGTTCTGCAATCTGGTAGTAGCGCGTGCTGATCGGCTTGCGACAGTTGGCGCACGACAATCCGACAGGTTCGTTCGTGTCGCCCTCGTTCGTTGTGCGGGTTTCGACCTTTTCAAACTGCAGGTCGGCCGGTTCCGTTGGCATGTGCATTCCCTGGTGACTGACGACTGTGTGCTGTTGTCAGTGAGCTTGACCGCGGCGCGCGCGCACCGCAATACACGCTTGCTTCACGCGCTCTGCTACTTCGCATGTGTTGCAAACCATCCAAGCACATACGCGACCTTGGCATTCAGCAGGCTCGGCCGCGCCGAAATGTCGTGCGATGCACCTGGCACACGCACGAGCGCCGTATCCACCTTGCGCAGCTTCAGCGCCTGATAGAACTGCTCGGCCTCGCTGATCGGCGTGCGGTAGTCCAGTTCGCCACTGATCAACAATGTCGGCGTTTTCACGTTGCCAACATAGGCCAGCGGCGAACGCCGCCAGTAGCTCTCCTGCGCTTCCCAGGGCGGCGCTTCAAACCAGTAGCGATGAAAGAAGTTCGTCATGTCGGCGGTGAGCACAAAGCTGGTCCAGTTGATCACCGGCTTCACCACCACCGCCGCACGGAAACGATCGGTATGGCTGACGATCCACGCCGACAACAAGCCGCCACCACTGCCGCCGGTAACGTACAGACGATCCGCATCCACATAGCCGCGCCCCAGTACTTCGTCCACACCCGTCATCAGGTCGTCGTAGTCGTGGCTCGGATAGTTGTGATGAATCTGCTGGCCGAAGGCTTCGCCATACGACGTACTGCCACGCGGGTTCATGAACAGCACCACGTAGCCGTTGGCTGCATACAGGCTGGTCTCTACCGAGAACTGGCCCTGGTAGTTCGTGAACGGCCCGCCATGAATCTCGAGAATCAGCGGGTACTTCTTCGCCGGGTCGAAACCGGTCGGCTTCTGAATCCAACCCTGCAGCGGCAGCCCGTCTGCGCTCGAAGCAAACTGCAGCTCCTCGATGTTGCCAAGATCGCGCGCGCCTGTGCCGTTCGCATTCAGGTTGGTCAACTGCATGACATTGTTGACACCCGTGCCGGTCGCAAGCTCTGCTGGCCCCTGTGTGCTGCGCCGCGTGTAGGCAAACCGTCCGTTGCGCGCCACCGTGAATGAACCGCCGGAATATGGGCGCGTGACATCCGTGCCACCCAGGTCGTCGGCCAGCGTCTGCATGCCGCCATCGAGCGCGAGCCGCACGATGCGGGTCTGGCCACGATCATCGTATTGAAAGTAGATGCTGCGCGAGTCCGCCGCGAACTGTGGCTGCAGCACATCACGGTCGAGCTGCGTCGTCAGCGAACGCGTCACGCCGGACTGCAGATCGCGCAGATAGAGCTGAGTGACCTGATAGCCCTGATACCGATCATCAAAGCCGAGCCACGCAAGGTACCGGCCGTCAGGTGATGCGATGGGGTTGCCGTCCGGCCCGCGACGATCGGTGATCGGCTTCAAGTCGCCGCCGCTTACATCGACCTGATACAGCTCGGTGTCGTTGGGCTCGCTGTCCGCATCGCTGCGGCGGTTGGCCGACAGCAGAACACTGCGTGAGTCGGCGCTGAATTCAGGCGGGCCTGCGTGATCGAAATCGCCACTGGTCAACTGGCGCGGCGCACCACCTGTCGCTGCTACGACGAACACGTGTGTGAAGGTATCCGGAAGAAAGCCTGCGCCATCGACGCGGTAGACCATCCGGTCGATGACCTTCGGTGGTTCCGCCCATGTCACGCCTTCCGGCGGTTTGGGTAACTCAACCGAGAACGGTTTATGGCTGGCGGGCAGCGACATCATGTAGGCCAGCAGCTTGCCATCGGGCGACCAGCTCAGACTTTGCGGCGCGTCGGGCAGGTTGGTGACCGCCCCACTCGTGCCGGCGTCCAGCCAGTGCACGAAGATCTGCGCACCGTTGTCACCGCTCTTCGCAATCCAGGCGATGCGCTTGCCATCGGGCGACCAGCGCGGCAGTGCGCCGTCGTTAGCCGTACTGGACAACGGACGATGCACCGACCCGTCGCTGGCCATGAGCCACAGCGCGCCGCTCACGCGGTCCTGATGAATGTCCATGCCGCGACGGATGTAGACAATCCAACGGCCATCCGGCGATATCTGCGGATCGGTGACCCACTCGAGGCCGAACACATCTGCATAGGTCATCGGGGGCTTGCCCGCCGCTGCGCTGACTCGCGCGGGGCCGGCAGTTGCCACGAGCGCAATCAGACTCAGCGCGATCGCGATCGCGCGGGGGCTACGATGTTGCCGTACGTTCATGTACACACCTCAGCTATTCGCAAAACTCTTATCCGCAAAACTCTGTCCTCACTGCACCGCCTGGAGAACGCCATGCCATCGGGCACCTTCACACTCGAACAGTCGCACGCATTCCGGCGTGATGGTTACGTGGTGCTGCCCGGCATTGTGCCAATGTCTCATGTGCATGCTGCACAACGGCTCATCTATCAGGCACTGGGTCGACAGTCATACGCCTATCAGGCCATGCAGAAGCCGCCCACCAACACAGACCTGGCGCGCATCGAACGCGCGGAGCGCATTGCGGCCGCCGCAAGCTTCGACCCAGCCATGCTCGCGCTCATGAACGACTCGCCACTTGCACAGCTGCTTGAGCACGCCATGGGCGCGCCGATGCTGCCCGTACGCGGCGCCCAGATCGCAACGCTGTTCCCGTCCGCGGCGAATGACCGCGTGAATGAATCGGGCTACCGCGACCGTGATACGCCGTTCTACGGCTGCCACGGCCACCTGGATGGCTTGTGGAACGGCGCGACCGCACTGCACCAGCGTATCGATGCACCCATGCCACGCGCGGCGTTCGACTTATGGACTGCCGATCGCGGCGTAAACGGCCAACCGAAGTGTTATCCGGAACTCGGCGCCAACATCGCGAACTTCACTGCGCTGGTGGGCGTTGCGCTGTCGGACCAGCGCGAAGAAGGTGTCGGCAATCTCGCCGTTCTGGCCGGCGCGCACCACGACCTCGCGCGCTTCTTTCAGGTCCAACGCGACGCAGGCGGACCACTCGGCCCGGATGGGCCCGACTGGCCGCGCCTCGATCACACGGCGGCCAACGGCTGCGGACTGCGCCACTACCCCGATCGCGTACGCGCGGCCTTCATGCACGGCGGTGTGCATGCAGAGAACGGCAGGCTATGGCCCAGACCCACCCAGGTCCGCCTGTCACCCGGCGACGCGGTTGTCGTATTGCACGGGCTGCCACACGACGGAACGCGCAACGAAGGCCACATCCCACGCCTGATGGCCTACTTCCGCGTGACACGCGCAACGCGACCACAGGGCAATGAACTGGTGTACCCGGATGCGCTGTGTGATCCTTGGATCGAGTGGACGGGGCTCGGTCTGAGTGCATGAACAGCTGAACATGAACCGCTGGTGGCTGCTGGCTGGCCTGTGGCTGCTGTACACGGCATTCGGTCTCATCGCGACCAGCATTGCGCCGCTGGTTGGCGCGATCGAAGCAGACCTTGGCATCACCCACGCTGCGATGGGCAGCGTGATGGGCGCATGGCAGCTGGTTTACATCTTTGCCGCGCTGCCGGCGGGTGCAATGCTGGATCGGCTGGGCGCCCAACGTGCGCTGTTCATCGGCGGATTGTGTATTGCTGCGTCTGCGCTCGGACGCGCCTACGCGCATGACTATTGGACGTTGCTGCTCGCTGTCGGGTTGTTCGGTATTGGTGGTCCCATCGTGTCGTCGGGCGCGCCGAAAGTAGTCACGCAGTTGTTCACCGGCAGCGAACGTGGTCTCGCGATGGGCATTTACATGACCGGCCCTGCGATTGGCGGGGTTGTGTCGTTGACGCTGACGCATTCGCTGCTGTTGCCCTTGTTCAACGGCGACTGGCGCGCGGTGATGCTGCTGTGGGCAGGCGTGACTGTCGGCGCCGCGCTTGTCTGGCTGCTCGTTGCCGCGCTGACAGGTCTACGCGCGCGCGAAGTCGCTGTGTCCGTCGCCACGCCGCGCCTTCCCCAAGGCCAGGTGATGCGCGAGCTCATCGCAACACCCGCCGTGCAGGTTGTGCTGCTGATGAGCGTCGGCGTGTTCATGTTCAACCACGGATTGAACAACTGGTTGCCCGAACTGCTGCACAGCCATGGCTTGCCCATTGTTGAAGCCAGCTACTGGGCCGCACTGCCCACGGTCATCGGCATTGGCGGGTCGCTGCTCATTCCTCGGCTCGCGACACCGGATCGACGCTTCAGGATTCTGCTGGCGCTGTGCGTGGCCGCACTGCTGGCCAGCCTGCTGTTGCAGGTTGCCGAAGGTCCACTGCTGACACTCGGGCTCATCATGCAGGGCATCGCGCGTTCAGCGCTGATGACCGTACTGGTTCTGACACTCGTGGAACTGCCGGGCATCGGCGAGTCACGCACCGGCATCGCCAGCGGCATGTTCTTCTCGGCGGCAGAAATTGGCGGCGTACTGGGCCCGCTCGGGTTGGGCGTGCTGTACGACACCACCGGTAACTTCCATGGCGCCTTGGCAGGGCTTTCGGCAGTGGCCGTCATGCTGGCCATGGGCACGCTGTATCTGAGCCGCCTCTCGCGAAGGTGATTCGCGCTCCGAGCCGACACATGCGGCACGGCACGGCTTGCAGATGTGAACCTGTACTGCTTCTCTGGGGATGCTGATTTCCAGCACGCCCGTCGCAGGGACATACTCGCCCCGCCCATGAAAGCAGCATTCCTATGCTTCGATCACCACAGTCACGAACATGCGCACGCGCCACCCTCTGAACATCCTGCGCGCGGCCACCGTGCTGGCGCTGGCATGGGCGGCGCTGGGCGGCGCATCCATTCAGCGGGCGAACCCGGACGGCACACCGGTCTTCACCGATAACCGCGCTGCAGAAACCCGTCGCGTGTACACCTACCAACAGACGGACGACGTGCCGGCGTTCACTGACAAGGTGCCGCTGGGTCACAAGTACAAAGTGATGGAGTTCTCCTGCTACGCCTGCAACCCGAACTCGAAGATTCAGTGGCGATCCACCAGCCTGCACACAACCCAGTACAACGACCTGATTGCTGCGGCAGCAAAAGACCACGGTGTGGACGCTGCGCTGATCCGCGCCGTCATTCATGCCGAGTCCGGCTTCAACCCGAACGCACGATCAAACAAAGGCGCCATGGGCCTGATGCAGCTGATGCCGGGCACCGCTGCAGACATGGGTGTGGCCAACATCACTGCCGCCGCAGACAACATCAAAGGCGGCGTGAAATACCTGGCCATGCTGCTCAACCAGTTCAAGGGTGATATCACCCTGGCAACGGCTGCATACCACGCAGGGCCTGGAAGCGTGACGCGCTTCGGCGGCATTCCGCCGTTTCAAGACACGCAGATCTATGTCAAGCGCGTGAAGATTCTGCTCGATCGTTATAGGGCGCAGGGATAGGCCGTCGCGGCACTGGGCGTGTTGGGCTGAGCTTGCAGGGTGCGGCAGATTGGTTTGCACCGACCGCGCTCGCTGCGCTCGCACATCCCTGTGACGCTGCTTTCGGCACATCCATGTGCCTCTACGTCGGTGCAAACCAATCTGCCGCACCCACGCACATCCCAACACGGAGAGCATCGCGTCGGTCGTGCTCTGCCTGGGGAAGCATCGGTAGCAATGCGATCAGACGTTGGGGCAACCCTAATACGTGACATGGCCATTTCGCCCGCCCTGCAGCGCGTATCCGGAAATCTCGGTTCGTCGAGGCGCGTCCGCTCGCCTGCACGCGCAGGGAGATCGAGGGCAGTGAAGCGTCGCTGAGATCGCATGTCCTTCTGGGTTCTCGAAGGAGGAGAATGATGTCCATGAGGCACTGAAGAATCGTACTTCCGAGTTTCGCAGGGACCTATATGTTCGACGCAAACGGGAATCACTGGCACGGACCGGAAGTACCCAGCGTCCTCAGGTCTCGTGTTCATTGGTGTGGAGTGCCGACAGCAGGGGCGTGGTCATGCACGTCGGGGCTGCAATCGTGAGACCGCTGGACCGCTTCACGTTTCAGCGTTTAGTGCTGGGTGCTTTTGTGTTGGCGATGATTCCCGGATGCGCTTCGTCACCGGCAGCGGTCGGCCGAAGGGCCGAGTTGGTGGCAGAAGAAGACCTCGTCGAGCCGCAGGCAATTCCCGCACCGCTTGGTATGTGTGTGCTGGGACGACGCGACGATGCAGTTTGCTACACGTCCGAAGAGGCGCTTCGCATGCGCTCGCCGCTTGCCGCTTGCCGTCCTTCATCAACGATTCCTGCAAGCGCGCAAGACACTTTCGATTTCTGCGACAGACGATCTGTCATTGAACCGCGCATCATTTTGCACGTTCGGCTTCATGTGGAGTTGCGAACTGGATCAGGTTCTTCGTGAGGAAGGCTACACCGACGCCGACGCATTGGCAGTCATACAGCTAAGTGAAATCCTCTCCGGTTCGGTGTCGCCATACATCTTGCGAAGAGCGAAGCGCGAAGCGTTCCTTCCGGACGACTATGACCCAACTTCGTTAGAGCAGTTTGAAGCAGCAGCAAGACGAGCCATCGGGTGGATGAAGGCAAACGATTCCTACTGGCGTCGCGACTGGTGACGTTCCATTTGCTGCCGCGATCGTCATAGCTCATCGAAGCGCGAGGCGTACGGCGCGACGGTTGTGCATTGGCTTTGCGCTCGCAAGCGCCGAGAAAAACACAACAACAAACCAAATCTTCCGTCTGCTGCCCCGAGCAGGTCGCCTCCCTGCCGCCCGCGTCAGACGTTGAAGGGAAAACAGTGTCAGATGCTGAGGCATCCCTGACGCGTGACATCGTCGCTTGCGCACATCCTGCAGCGCCGATCTGGAAATCTTGGTTCGCCGCAGCAATGGCCGAACATCTGCATGTCGCGTCAAGAACACTGGCACCGCCAAGCCCACCGCGAACGCGTAGGGAAACGTTCTGGTTCCGTGAGCAGACCTGATCAGCACGTCACGCGAGCGTCGATCATCCGGCGTACTGGAACTGTCTATCGTAGAAATGTTGTCGTGTTCGTCTTGTGAATACCGAGAGCGTCGTGCAGCTCAATGCCGGGACTATTTCCACGAGCGTCTGCCAGACAGAACTCTGCTGCGTGCGGCAGATTCCAACGAAGCTATCAGCGCCGCGGCAACCAGCAGGCAGCACCGCGACTCCAGAGTTCGTCAGCCGAAGAGGCCCATATGAAGCTGATCAAGGGTGAACATCAATCGTGACGACTGTTC
>CAMAVY010000219.1 GCA_945861675.1 Klebsiella pneumoniae
GCGAGATCAAAGCGTAGGGACGAGCCGCTACGCTGTCAAGCAAAAACAGGGGGCGAGTAGTTACGCTGAGTGTTTGAGGTTGATGGATGAGGTCGCGCGCACCGGCCAAGTCATTGTGATTACCAAGCATGGCAAACCCGTAGCCCAGTTGGCGCCCGTGCCCGTGGCAGCGGGTTCGCTGTTCGGGTACATGAAGAACAGCATGCAGTTCAATGGCGACATCACTGCGCCGCAGCCCGAACCCTGGAGCGCAGAGTCGGGTGATGAAGATCATCTGTACCGAGCTGCCCGAAAGTCGCGCACGCGAAGCAGGTCGCCGAAGCGATGAGCGCCGTGCTTCTGGATACACATGTGTGGCTGTGGTACGCCGACGGCGTGCGTGAGCGGCTCAGCCCTGCAACTGTGAGGAAGCTCGACAAGATCCGCGTGTCAGACGGGCTACTGGTGTCCGCAATTTCGGTGTGGGAGCTGGGCATGCTCAGCAGCCGCGGCAGGATCCAGCTGGCCGTGCCATTGCGTGATTGGGTCGACGCGGCACTAGCTGCGCCAGGGATTCGCCTCACGAATCTAGATGCCGCCGCGGCGGCGGAAAGCACACTGCTTCCTGGCAACCCACATGGCGACCCTGCAGACCGGCTGTTGATCGCAACTGCACGAACCCAAAGCATCGCGCTGGCGACGCACGACACACAGATCATCGCCTACGCCAAGCTGGGATTCGTGCGCGTCGTCGCGGTGTAGTCGGCGGCAAGGTGTCGATGAATGCTGAAGACGCGAGCGGTGATGACTGAGTTGCCCGAGTAGCCGCGATTTTCGAACTTCCACGCCGTGCGCGCGCGTTAATCGACGAACGTGCATTTCTCCTGAAATACGGCGCTTGGTTCAGGGCGATGGCTACCTCGCACTTGCCAAACGCGCGCTGATCCTGAGTGCAAAGTCGTACGCGTGCAGACATCGAAGGTTGCCTTCGGTCGCCTTATCCTCGCCAGGCAACTGGAGGACGAACGAATGGCAAAGATCCTGCGATTCGAAATTCACGCGACCGACCCGCCGCGCCTTGCCGCCTACTACCGCGAGCTGTTCGGCTGGACCTTTGTAACCGGTCCCGTGCCTGGGTATTGGCCATTGCGGCGCGACGCCCGGGCCGGGGTCGACCCGGGCCTGCCTGGCGGCATCGTCCAGCGCATGGGCCCAGCGCCCGATAGCAACGGGCCAGTGTCGAGTTTCATCTGCACGGTTGAGGTCGATGATGTCGACGCGGTGATGGCACACGCGATGGCACTCGGCGGCGTGCTCGCCTTGCCGAAAATGGCTATTCCCAGGGTCGGCTGGCTGGGCTATGTCAGGGACTGCGATGGCAATCTCATCGGCTTGAGCAGCGTCGACGCGACGGCCAGTTGACTCGCCGCACCGCACTGCACATTGATCACGATGCGTTCCGTGCCGCGCTGCAAGTGCTGCGCGGCGTTCGCCGAACCTTGCACCAAACGTGCCGTTCGGCGGCAGAAAGTGGTCGGGCGTTGGCTACGAGAATGGTCCCTGGGGTCTGGCAGCGTTCAGCGAGCTGCATGTTGTGAGCATTGCCAAGCAGTAGCCGGGGCCAAGCAGTAGAGGCGCCAGGCAATAGTTGATGTGCGCGTCTCTAGACAGGCGCGCGCATCGAGCCGATGGGTTTGTCGATGCCTGCGCCGAACAGCGGCAGCACCGGCCAACGTGTGTCGAACGTCAGCGTTGTTGGATGCAGCACGATCTCAAGGCGATGCGGCGTTGCGAGCAGCACCGCATCGATGGCGATGTCGCCGTTGGGCAGTTGCGTTGCACTCGCCGCGATCGCGCTGTCGTCGAGCTGTTGCCAGTCCGCCGACAGTGCAATGGTCGACGCGTAGCCGTCTTCATGCAGTCTCAGATGATCTTCGTGCACAGTGATCGAGTTGATCGTTCGATGCGCGACCGGCGCATTCGGCGTTGGCACAAATGTGTTGCCGCTTAGCGCCATGACAAACGTCGACGCAAACGCACGACCGCCCAACCGCTGTTGCGCAGTGGGCAGACTCAACGTTGCCAGGCGTTCCGCCAACGCGACGTCAGCCGGCCCCGGCGTTTGCGCCGCATCGGAGATGGCCGGCAGCAGATACGTCCACATCAGGTCGAGCACGCGCTGCATGGTCTGTGTGCTTGAGAACAGCGCGATCATCGTGTCCTGTTCCGGCAACACCACCATGTACTGCCCGAATGCACCATCGCCACGATAGCCATGCCGCGAACGCCACAGCTGCAAACCGTAGCCCTGGCGCCAGTCGGGTTCAACGTTCGCCGGGTTCGGCGTCTGCACACTTGAGGCGGCCGCGACCCAGCCTGCGGGCAGTATCCGCCGGCCATTCCACACGCCATCGTCCAGATAGAGTTGCCCGAGCCGGGCGACAGCATCGAGGCTTGCGTATACGCCCGTGAATCCGCAATCGAGCCCGGGATACAACTGCGCCCAACGCACATCGCCCATGCCGAGCGGTTCGAACAGGCGCGGCCGCAGATAGTCCACCAGCCGCGCTGAGGCGCGCTTCTGCAGCAACGTTGCCAGCGCAATGACGGGCGGCTGGTTGTAGGCAAACAACGTTCCCGGCGGCGCATCGGGCGGGATGCGCAGAAAGCCACGCACTGCGTCTTCGGCATCAAGCGCCCGCGCTTCGCCGAGTGTTTCGCGGTTGTGCCCACTGGCCATCGACGCGATGTGCCGCACGCGCAACTCGCGCAGGCCCGCATCCGCAACGGTGAACGCATCGGCCAGGTGTTCGCTGACAAGGTCGTCGAGGCCCAGTCGCCCTTCGCCGATCTGCAGCGCCAGCGCCGTGCCGGTGAACGTCTTCGACAGGGAATACAGCAGTCTGCTGCGACCAGCGTGATGTGGCCGCCAATAGCCTTCTGCCACGCGTCGGCCGTGGCGCTGAATGATCAGCCCGTGCGGTTCGATTGCGGCATCGCTTTCGATGGCATCCAGAAAAGCGGCGATGCCCGCCGGGTCGATGCCCTGCTCGGAGGGTGTGCTGATCTTGATCATCGTTATCTGCCCGCGCGTAGCGTACGCACTGTGAATGCCTGCTGCTTCAAGGCGACAGCCGCGGATCGCGATAGCCCAGCGCGCCATGCATCGTGAAGCCAACGACTTTGCGCAGCCGCGCATCCCAGGTGGCAAGTTCAGCACGCGGCACTTCCAGATACTGGTTTTCCTCCTGCCGCAGCCAGCCGCAGGAATAGCTCAGGATGACGCCATAGCGCGCATCTGCAGAGGTATTCGCGCCCGCGCCGTGCAGCAGGCCGCCGGACCAGAACAACACTGAACCTGCCGGCATGTCGGCCACGGCAATCTCGTCATCCTGCGCCACCCGCCCAGCGGGCCACCGATGGCTGCCAGGCACAACGCAGGTGGCACCGTTCGCTTCCGTAAAGTCGCTGATGGCCCAGATGGAAGCGATGACCAGGTTCAGGCGCGGCAGCGGAAAGAAATTGAACGGGTCTTCCTCGCGATGCAGCACCTGACGCCGCGCGCCAGGGCCAATCTCCACCGCGGCCGTTGCGTGCAATTGAAAGTGCAGGCAGTTGGCGCCGAGGTGTTGTTCGCTGAGCGCAAGGCTCACCGGGTGCATGACCAGCTCTCGCGCGGCCGTCGAGCGTGTCACAAGCGCAACGGCGCGCCGCGTCAGACCGGGGTAGAACGACGAAGGATCGTCCTGCTGCAGGCCGGCCTCTGCCATGAGCGGGGCGAGTTCGCTGCGTAGTTGGTTTCGCAGTGCATCCGACGCAGCACCGTTGACGATGGCGCAACCGTGCTCCGCGAACGCCTCCGCGATGTGCTCAGGCGCAGCATCGACATCAAACTTCGGAATGGACGGACGTGCTCGCTGTGTCTGCTCGGTTTGCATGTGCGTTCACTCTCAAAGGTCGATGAGCTTGCCCGGATTCATCACACCGTCCGGGTCGAACAAAGTCTTCATGCCGCGCATCAACGTCAACTCTGCGGCACTGCGCGAGTACTTCAGATAGGGCTTCTTCAACAGCCCCACGCCATGCTCGGCAGAAATGCTGCCGCCGTGACTATCGATCAGCGCAAACAGGTCCAGGTTCACCTTGCCGCAGCGCTCGAAGAAGGTATCAACCGGCAGTGCGGCGGGCTTGAGAATGTTCAGGTGCAGGTTGCCATCGCCGATGTGGCCGAACCACACCACCTCGAACTCCGGATACGCAGCGCCGATCAGCTGCGTGGCCTCTTCGAGAAACTGCGGAATGCGGCTGACGCGAACGGAGATGTCGTTCTTATACGGCGTTTCATGCGACAGGCTCTCGGAGATGTCTTCGCGCAGCCGCCACAGCGTTTTCGCCTGGGTCAGGCTCTGGCTCATCACACCATCGCTGATCCAGCCCTGTTCCACACAAGACTCGAAGATCGCCATGGCCGCGTCGGCCTCGGGTTCATCGACTTCTATCAGCGCATAGAACGCTGCCGGTTCTGCAATGGGGCGGCTGTGCCCGTGGCGCGCCAGCACTTTGCGCAGCGCAAGTTCGCTGAAGAATTCAAACGCCGCCACGTTCACACCATGCGTGAACGCGCTGAGCACATTCAACACATCGCCAAACTTCGGCACGCCCACCACCAGCACCGATGGCGGCAGTGGCACGCGCGTCAGCCGGATGTCGGCTTCCACAATGATGCCCAGTGTGCCTTCGCTGCCGATGAACAGATGCCGGAAGTCGTAGCCGGTGTTGTTCTTCACCAGGCCACGATTCAGCTCCAACACTTCGCCCGCGCCCGTGACAACCGTGAGGCCCGCCACCCAGTCACGCGTGAGCCCGTAGCGAATCACCTTGATGCCACCCGCGTTGGTGGCGATGTTGCCGCCGATGCAGCTTGAGCCACTCGAGGCGAAGTCCACCGGGTAGAACAGATTGTGCTGCGCCGCATAGGCCTGCAGCTCGGCCGTAACTACGCCCGCCTGACAGCGCACCAGCCGATCAGTTGCGTTGAAGTTCAGCACCTTGTTCATGCGCGCCATGCTCACCACGACTTCACCGTTGCTTGCAACAGCGCCGCCGGACAGGCCCGTTCGACCGCCAGATGGCACCAGGCCGAAGCGGTGGATGCGCGCCAGCTGCACCAGCCGCACGACCTCATCCACGGATTCCGGCAACACGACGGCCGCGGGCGCAACGGTGAAGTTGCGCGTCCAGTCCCGGCCATACATCGCCAACGCATCGGCATCGCAACGCACGCGCGCACCGAGTGCCTCGCGCAATACCGGTTCAAGATCAGTGCGGCTCATCGGGGCTATCCACTTGTCGAAAAGTCAGGTTGTGGATCAACAAGGCGCAAGCTGTTGCAGTCTGCCCACGCTTCTTCGCCTGCTAGGATAGCCGCCCGCCGCCGGCACGAGCACGCAATGGCATCTGTTTCCTTTGATAAAGACCGCATACGTGTACTGCTGCTCGAAGGCGTGCACGACAGCGCTGTGCAGCATTTTCGCCTCGCTGGCTACACCAACATCGAGCAGCACAAGAGTGCACTGACAGGCGATGCGTTGATTGAAGCAGTGAAGGGCACGCACATTCTCGGCATCCGTTCGCGTACGCAGCTCACCGCCGACGTGTTTGCACACGCCAACCGTTTGCTGGCCGTCGGCTGTTTCTGCATCGGCACCAACCAGGTGGACCTGGACGCCGCGCTGCGTATCGGCGTGCCGGTATTCAACGCGCCGTTCTCCAACACGCGCAGCGTCGCCGAGCTGGTGCTGGCCGAAGCCATTCTGTTGTTGCGCGGTGTGCCGCGGAAGAACGTCCTCGCGCATGCCGGTGTGTGGGACAAGAGCGCACAGGGCTCCTACGAGATTCGTGGCAAAACACTGGGCATCGTGGGCTACGGCAACATCGGCGCACAGCTTGGTGTGCTGGCCGAGTCGCTGGGCATGCATGTGATCTATCACGACGTGATTACCAAACTGTCGATGGGCAACGCACGCCCAGCGCAATCGCTTGAAGTGTTGTTGCGCCAGAGTGATGTAGTCAGCCTGCATGTGCCCGAGGCCGCAACCACCAGCGGCATGATTGGCGCCGCAGAGCTTGCCTGCATGAAGCCCAGCGCCGTGTTGATCAATGCGTCGCGCGGCACGGTTGTCGATCTGGAGGCGCTTGCGGCTGCCTTGGACGCCAACGCGATCGGCGGTACCGCCATCGACGTGTTTCCGAAGGAGCCGACCGGCAACGATGAGCGCTTCACCACGCCCATCGCCAACAGCAGCAATCAGGTGCGCAACGTCATATTGACGCCGCACATCGGCGGCTCGACTCAGGAAGCGCAGGAGAACATTGGCCTGGAGGTCGCGGCCAAGTTGACGCACTACAGCGACAACGGCTCAACGCTGTCGGCAGTGAATTTCCCAGAGGTATCGCTGCCGTCGCATCCCGCCAGCCATCGGCTGCTGCACATTCACGAGAACGTGCCGGGCGTGCTTTCGCACATCAACCGCACGTTTGGCGAACTGGGCGTGAACGTGTCTGCGCAGTTTCTGCAGACGCGTGGGCCGGTGGGGTATGTGGTGATCGATCTCGACGCGGAGCACAGCGATGCAGCCTTGCTCAGGCTGCGTGAAGTACCCGGCACGATCCGGACACGGGTGTTGTTCTAGCGCCTGAACAAGCCGCGACTGCGGCTTCCTCAAGTCACCATACAGCGCGCTGTAGCAGACAAGCCGCGCAGGTGTGTCGCGTCGACACGACACACCTGCTCGAGCAATCAGCCCGCCTTCGCTTCGCGCATGATGGTCTCGGCACCCTTCGGATCGACACCCATGCCGAACACTTCAGCGTTGTGCGAGTGACCCAGCTGCTGCAGTGACATGGCCGCCTGCAGTGCGGTCCAGAAGCCTTGCGCATCCTGTGCCTGATTCACCGACTGCTTCGCGAGCCGCAGGCCCATCGACGGGCGCTGCGCGATGCGCTCTGCCATCTTCATGGTGAAACCCGGCAGGTCTTCACGCGACACCACATGGTTGACCATGCCGCAGGCGCGGGCGTCCTGCGCGCCCATGATGCCGCCGGTGAACAGCATTTCCTTGGCCTTGCGCACGCCGAACTCCCAGGGGTGGCCGAAGTACTCAACCCCGTTCACGCCAAAGGCGACCACCGGATCGGAGAACGAGGCTTCTTCGCTGCAGATGATGATGTCGCATACCCACATCAGCATCAGACCGCCCGCAATCACCTTGCCCTGCACTTCCGCAATGGTCGGCTTGGGCAGGTTGCGCCAGCGCCAGCACATGCCGAAGTAGATTTCTTCTTCCACCGCCTGACGGCCTTCGGCGCCGGGCTTGCCGAAGCCGCTGAAGGTCGAGATCGACTCGAACTCCGACATTTTGGAGCTGTCGCGCAGATCATGGCCGGATGAGAAGTGCGGGCCATCTGCCGCCAGCACAATGACCTTGATGGCATCGTCCCGGGCGGCCCGGTTCATGCACTCGTTGAGCTCGTAGGTCATGCGCTTGCCTTGCGCATTGCGCTGCTTTTCCCGGGCCAGCACGATGCGGGCGACGCCGTTGCCGGGTGTTTCGTAACGGACATGTTCTAGTTCGGACATCGTGTTTTCCTGTCGTCGGGTGGAAGGTGTTCGGTGCGGCCCGATCAGTGCGACCGCAAGACAAATAGGGGCTGCCGACGCTACGACCATCTGCGGCCAATTTCCATAGACGTCGCCATGCGCTG
>CAMAVY010000220.1 GCA_945861675.1 Klebsiella pneumoniae
GTGTGGATACATTCATGTCGGCCAGGGTGTAGATGCGTTGCTGGCCGGCCTGCGCGTTCAGCAATGCCCGCGCGATCGCGTCGTTGAGGCTGCTGCGGTGCACGAGGCTTCTGCAGTTGTTGATCGACGCCAACGGCAGCGGTATGCCGCGCTGAATGATGCGTAGCAGCGCGCGCAGGTTGCCACCCACGCCCGGGCCATACACCAGCGGCGGACGCAGGATCGTCAACTGCATCGCATGCTGCGCACAGCCGGCCTGCAGCAGACGCTCGGCGGCAAGTTTCGATGTGCCGTAGGGGCCCTGTGGACCCGCGGCGCTCTGCGGATCGAAGCGTTGCCATTGGTTGTCTGCCACGGGTTCGGAGCACTCGCCGAACACCTTGCTCGAACTCATGAACACGATGTGTTCCACGCCGGCACTGCTGGCGCAGTCGAGCAGCAGTTGCGTGAAGTCGACGTTGATGCGCTGGAAGTCTGCGCGTGTCGCCGCATCGGTGGCTTCGCCGCGGTGTGCGCGGCCGGCGAGGTGCACGATGGCCTGTGTGCCGCGCATTGCGTTCGACCAGGCGTTGCGATCAGCCAACGCATCGATGCGCAGAATTCTGCAGGTGTCTGCGCGTGCGGACACTCCTGAGCGTGTGGACACTCCTGTGCGTGTGGACACAGAAGCGAGTGGCACGACCGTGCTGCGCATTGCGGCCGTGACACTGTGACCGTCCTGGCAGAGACGCTGGCACAGGTCGCGCCCAATGAATCCGTTAGCGCCTGTCACAAGCACCTGCATGGGTGTCAGACCTGCATGGCGGGCGGTGCAATCGCTGCGCCGCAGAGCCTGCGGTAAAGCGCGAGCGTTTCGCCATTGATGATGGTCGAGGAGAACTCGCGTTGAACCAGCGCCCGTGCGGCGGCACCGCAACGCGCGCGACGGGCTGCGTCCTGCAGCAGTGCTGCAATGGCATCGGCCAGTGCTTGCGCGTTGCGCGCGGGCACCAATGTGCCTGTTTCGCCGGTGCGACAGATGTCGCGGCAACCGGGGACATCGGTGGCGACCAGCGCCCGGCCGCAGGCGGCGGCTTCGAGCAGCGCCTTCGGGAAACCTTCGCGATAGGACGGCAGGCACACAACCGTGGCGCTTGCGTAGACCGCGGGCATGTCGGCGCGATGGCCCCACCACTGCACATGGCCAGCGTTGAGCAAGGCGTCCATGTCGTTGCGCGTCAACGCGGCGGCATTGCTTTCATCGAGCCCACCGACCAGTGCAAAGACTGCGGCAACGCCACGCGCGTGCAGCAGTGCGGCAGCTTCTGCGAATTCGTACACGCCTTTGTCGCGCAGCATCCGTGCAGGGAGTAACACTACCGGCGTCGGTAGCGGCGCAGTTGCGGGCAACGGCTGAACACTGAAGCGGGTCAGGTCGACGCCCGCGCCGCGAATGATGACTGTGTTGTGCGGGCCGACGATGCTCTGCGCCCGCAGGGTCGCGAGGTCATCGTCGTTCTGCACGATCACGTGGCAGTTGGCACGCCCGAGCAACCAGCGCAACACGGGCATGACCGCTGCGCGCAGTACGCGCATCGCGGGCCGGGGCGCGATGAACAGATAGCCGAGACCGGTGACCGCGTGGCAGAACTGAATGTTCGGGCAGCGCACGATCGCGGCGGCACTGAGCAGCATGGGCTTCAACGCCACGGCATGCACGATGGCGGGGGCTTCGTGCTTGATGATGTGCGCCAGTTGGAACAGCAGTCGGAGTTCTGCAAACGGGTTGCCCATCGTGCGGACGAACGCCACCGGAATGCAGCGGATGCCTTCAGCCTCGATGCGTGCCCGGTGCTCAGTGAAGCGCGCGGCCAGCGTCACGTTGTAGCCGGCACGCATCGCCGCGCGCGCCAGATCAATCCGGTGCGACCAGAAGTACCAGTCTTCGGTCACCAGAAAAAAGATCGTGGGTGAGTTCAATCAACACCTGCAGACGGGCGCCGTATGCGCGGCGTGATACTAGCAGCCCAGGTTGCCGCGCTTGCTCAATGCCAGTCTGCGCGGGGCCGGTCTGCTTGCTTTGGGGTCGGTTCAGTAGGCGTTTTCGCGCGCCCATTCGCTGACCCAGCGCTTGGCGACATCAATGCGCGGGTCTGACTGGGCCCGTGTGCTGCCGTAGCGCGAGCTTCTCGATCGGTCCGGGCACTGTCGTCCGGTCACGCCATAGTGGGTCAGCAGTTGCTCGCACAAGCTGCTGTTGCGTCGCTTGAGTTCGACAACGCCGCGGTGAATGGTCGCAATCTGACTCGCGTCGACCGGCGCCACCCCGCGACTGTTCGAGACGGTGTCCAGGCCGGATACCCCGACCTGCAAGCTGCGCTGTTGTGCAGCCCATGCAAGCCAATGCTGCTCGTCAAACACGGGCGAATCCGACCTCTGGAGAATTCAGAGATTAGCGTAGCCATGCGGAAACAGGAAGTCTGTGGCGAGAACTCAACAGAAGTGTCGCGCACTGTAATGCGGCTGTTGCGAGTGTAGGGATGTGTAAGTGCGGTGGGGATTGAGCGCGGGTCTGGTGTGCTTGCCTCACGGCTACGCCAGGCCCAGGTGCGAGGGCCCAGGTGCGAGGGCCCAGGTGCGAGGTCCGAGTCAGCCTGCGATGCGTACCGGCAGGTGCGTGTAGCCATGCACGAACGACGACGGCACGTGGGTGGGTTCACCGACGACTTCGACCTTGTCGAAGCGCTTCATGATTTCTTCCCACACCACACGCAACTGCATCTCGGCCAGGCGATTGCCCATGCAGCGGTGAATGCCGAAACCGAACGACAGGTGCTGACGCGCCTTCGCGCGGTCGATCAGGAATTCATACGGCCGGTCGATGACTTCCTCATCGCGATTGCCCGACACGTACCACATGACCACCTTGTCGCCCTTGCGGATGTGCTTGCCGCCAACGACGGCATCCTGCAGTGCACGGCGGCGCATATGCGCAAGCGGTGTCTGATAACGGATGATCTCGGAGACCATGTTCGGAATCAGGCCGTGGTTGTTGCGCAGCTTGTGGTACTCGGCCGGGTTCTGGTTGAGGAACAACAGCCCGCCGGTCATTGAATTGCGCGTGGTGTCGTTGCCGCCGACGATCAGCAGGATGAGGTTGCCGAGGTACTCCATCGGCGCCATGTTTTTGGTCGCTTCGCCGTGCGCGAGCATGGAGATCAGGTCGTTGCTCGGTGGCTTGTTGACCCGCTCGTTCCACAGGTTCGTGAAGTAGGCGAGGCATTCATACAGTTCGGCCTGGCGCTCTTCTTCGGTGCCCATGCCGCTGAAATCGTCGGCGGTGGCCACGTCGGACCAGCGCGTCAGCTTGCGGCGTTCTTCGAAGGGAAAGTCGAACAGTGTGGCCAGCATCTGAGTGGTCAGTTCGATCGACACACGATCCACCCAGTTGAAGGTTTCGTTGCGCGGCAGACCGTCCAGAATCTTGCCGGCGCGTTCGCGGATCGTGCCTTCGAGCTTGGCCAGGTTCATGGGTGCGACGACGCCCTGCACGGTCAAGCGCTGGTGGTCGTGCTTCGGCCGGTCCATGGCGATGAACATCGGCAGCGTGAAGTCTTCGTCCTGTTCGGCGATCGTGATGCCGCCTTCGGACGAGAACACCTCGTGGTTGCCATCCACGTTCATGATGTCGTTGAACTTCGTCACCGACCAATAGGGGCCGTGTTCGCTCTCCTTGCAGAAGTGCACAGGCTCTTCCTTGCGCAGGCGGTCGAACATGGCCCAATGTGTTCTGGACACAAAGCGTTGCGGAAGACTTGGGTCCAGCGTGTCGAGCGGCACCGACGAGATGTCTTCAGAGGGGTCCCACAGGGTTCTTGCTTCGCTCATGGTGTGCTCTTCGTTTGCTGTTGCTGGATTCGGGTTCGCTCAGTGCGTCGGCCACGTGTCTCTACATCTGAAGCGCTTCACCTCTGAAGCTCTTCACATTTGAAGCTCTTCACATTTGAAATTGGGGCAGATTGATCACCAGCCCGTCCAGTTTTTCGGTCACGTCGATCTGGCAGGACAGCCGGGAGTTCGGATCCCGCTCCGGGTTCATGTCCAGCATCGAAGTTTCCTTTTCGCCAGCGGGGCCGACGATGGGCATCCACTCGGACGTGACGATGACGTGGCAGGTGGCGCACGAGCACTGGCCGCCGCAGTCGGCGTCGATGCCGGGCACCAGTGCATTGAATGCGGCATTCATGACGCTGCTGCCGAGCTCTGCCTCCACGTCGTGACGAGTACCGGTGAATTCGACGAAGGTGATCTTGGGCATGCGTGGGTTCCAGTTGTGGTTACAGGGTCGTGGGTCGGTGTTGTGCTTTTCTCAGCCACCGAGTGGCAGCCACCGGGTCGCCTCCGGCGGGGAGCGTCGAATCGGGAAAGACGATAAATGATAGGCAATGGGCCGAGATTAACGCGGTGGCCCAGGGCTGTCGCTTGCATAAGTACGCGGCGACGGGTTGGGGACCGCGCGGAAACGAGATCGATGGTTGCATGCGCGAGTTGGGCTGGTGCCAGCGGAAAACCCCTGGCACCTGACCGGACCACGCAAACGCGACTGCGCTTCAGATGCGCTCGATGATCGTGGCCGTGCCCATGCCGCCGCCCGTGCACATCGCAATCAACGCGGTGGACAGATCGCGGCGCTCGAGTTCGTCGAGCGCGGTCTGAATCAGCATGCCGCCGGTCGCGCCAATGGGGTGGCCGAGCGCAATCGCTCCGCCGTTGACGTTGAGGCGCGAATCATCGATGCCGAACTCGCGCTGGAACTTCAGCACGACGGCAGCGAATGCCTCGTTGATCTCATAGAGGTCGATGTCCTTTTTGGTCATGCCCGCCTTGCGCAGGCAGATCTCGGCGGCCGGCGCCGGCGCGGTCAGCATAATCACGGGCTCAGCGCCCGCTGTTGCAGTCATGCGAATGCGGGCGCGCGGCTTCAGGCCATGCGCCTTCGCATACTCCGGAGAGGCCAGCAGCACTGCGCTGGCACCGTCCACGACACCCGACGAGTTGCCGGCATGGTGCACGTGGTTGACGCCGCTGATCTGTGGATACACGGCTTTGCAGATCTGATCGAACGTACGGCCGTCGTTGGGTGGGTTCATCGCGCCCATCTTCTCGAATGCCGGGCGCAGGCCCCCGAGGCTGTCCATCGTGGTGCCGGGGCGCGGATATTCGTCGTGGTCCAGCGCAAGCGAGCCATCATCGTTATAGATGGGCACCACACTGCGCTTGAAGCGGCCGTCGGCAATGGCAGCGGCAGCGCGCTCCTGGCTCTTCACGCCCAGCGCGTCCACGTCGTGGCGGGTAAAGCCTTCCAGCGTGGCGATGAGATCGGCAGATATGCCCTGGGGGACCAGGGGGTACTGCGCATACAAATGAGGATTGTTGGCGGTGAAGCCGTCGACGCTGAGGCTTGCAGGGCGCGACATGGATTCCACGCCGCCACCGACCACCAGGTCCTGATGCCCGGCAAGAATGCTCATGGCCGCGAAGCTGATGGCCTGCTGGCCCGAGCCGCAGAAGCGGTGCAGCGTGACGCCGGGTGCCGTGATCGGCCAACCCGCATCGAGCGTGGCCATGCGGGCGATGTCCATCGCGTGGTCGCCGGCACCGCTGCCGGTGCCCATGATCACGTCCTCGATGTCGTTCGTATCGAAACCAACACGGTCGCGCAGGTGGTTCAATACCTGGGCCAGGATGCGCTGTGGGTGAATATGGCTGAGGCTGCCGACGCCAGGCTTGCCGCCGCCGCGAGGTGAACGGACACCGTCGATGATCCAGGCTTCTCTCATGTTGATCTCCGATTGGCCCCTGATGTGTTCATGGGGCAGGGCTGTTGGCGAACTGAAGGTTGCGCACGGATTGGGACCATGGGCAGTGTTGGTTACAAGTTGCAGGTTGCCGGCTGCTGGGGCCAGCGCGCTACAGGTGCGCTTAGGTAAAGGATTTCCCGATGGGCGTCAAACCGCTGGCCGTGAACGCCGGTCGAACTCGGCGCTGGGCAACTGATCGTCCGGCCATCAGCCTTCCTGTTCGATGCGTTCCGCCAATGCCTGCATGGCAGAGAAACCACCCGGTGCACGCTTGTTGCCGGCTGTCAGGCCGCCATCGACCGGGAACGCCTGACCCGTGATGAACGTTGAGTCGTCGCTGGCCAGGAACAGCGCCATGTTGCCGATGTCGCGCCCGGTGCCGACGCGCGCAATGGCGGTGTTGGTCGGCGATGATTCCGCCAGCTGTGCGGAGAAACGCATCTTCTGGTCGTAGTTCATGTTGCGGTTGTTGGCGAAGATCGCCGTCGCGATGAAGCCTGGACAGATGGCATTCACGCGGATGTTGTACTCGCCGAGTTCAAGCGCTGCAGAACGGGTGAGATTAATCACAGCTGACTTCATGGCGCTGTACACATGCGGGCCCCAGCCGCCGCGAATACCTGCGACGGAGGCGGTGCTGATGATGCTGCCGCTCATCTGCTGCTTCATCACCTTCGACGCATGTTTCATCCCGCTCAGGACGCCCGTGAACAACACATCGATGGTGTTCTGGTAGCTGTCGCCGATTTCGATGTCAGGGATGTCGCCGCCGACACCACCGAAGCCTGCGTTGTTGAAGATGCAGTCGAGGCGTCCGAACTCATCGACGGCGCGCTGCACCAGCGCGGCAACGTCAGCTTCCTTTGCGACATTGCAATGCTGGTAGCGCAGCTGTGGGCCGAGCTCGGCCAGCAGGCGTTTGCCCGGTTCATCCTGCACGTCACCGATGATGACGGCTGCGCCTTGCTCAAGAAACAGTCGCGCCGTGCCGAGCCCCATGCCCGATACGCCACCGGTGATCACGGCCACTTTCCCCGCCAATCTCTGCGTCATGTGTTCCCCTCCCTACGAATGCGTGGGTACGCGCTGCGCGCGTTTATTGGCTCGGACTATAGCGCCGGCGGTCCAATGCCTGGGCTAACATCGCGGACGTTGCAGGCGGAGCAACGAATTGCAACCTGCCTGTCGGACCGCAAAAAGATCGGGCTCAGCACCTTTGAAGAGGAGACACGCGTGCGTTGGCTTTCATTTGAACGCAATGGCAAAGCAACGTTTGGCATCGTGAAGGGCAGTGGCGCGAGTGCGCGTGAGGTGGTCGATGTCGGCGCCATGCAGCCCGGTCTGGCCACCCTGCGCGATGCAATTGCATCGGGCCGGCTCGCGGAGCTGGGTGCTGCTGCGATGGCGCGGCCCGCAGATCTAGACCTCGAGGGCTTGCGCTATCTGCCGGTGATTACCAATCCGGACAAGATTCTCTGCGCGGGGTTGAACTACAAGGCGCATCAGGAAGAGACGGGCCGCGGCGGCGAACCGTACCCGACGATCTTCGTGCGCTTCGCCGCGGCGCAGGTCGCGCACAATGAAGACATGTGGCGTCCGCGCGAATCGGACCGGCTGGATTTTGAAGGCGAGATTGCGCTGATCATCGGTAAGGCCGGGCGCCGCATCAGTAAAGACAACTGGCTGCCTTATGTGGCGGGCTTCGCGCCGTACAACGATGGCAGCGTGCGCGACTGGCAACGCCACACCTCGCAGTTCACGCCGGGCAAGAACTTCATGCGCACAGGCGGTTTCGGGCCGTGGATGATGACGCCGGATGAAATCGGCGATATGGGCGCCATGGAGATCACTACCCGATTGAACGGCGAAGTGATGCAGCAATCGCGTTCCTCGTTG
>CAMAVY010000221.1 GCA_945861675.1 Klebsiella pneumoniae
CTCGTGCATCTGCACACCCACATCAATGCGGCGCTCGACTCGGCAGCGCCAATCACAACGCATTCAACCGACAGCACAGCAGCCGGAGCACTCGCATGAACACGCTCGATGGTCGCGTCGCAATCATCACCGGCGCTGCGCGCGGGCAGGGAGAGGCAGAAGCACGGCTGCTCGCGGCGCATGGTGCACGCGTGGTATTGACCGATGTACTGGCGGACCAGTGCGCAGCGGTTGCACATGACATCGGCGCATCGGCGCTGTTCGTCGAACACGATGTCAGCACCGAAGCGGGTTGGTCGCAGGTGATCGAGCGTGCCCTCGCAGCGTTCGGCCGCATCGACATCCTCGTGAACAATGCTGCCATCTCGCGCCCACTCAAGCTGGAAGCGACAGAGCCCGATGTGTTCGACCTGCTCTACCGCGTGAATCAGTTCAGTGTGTATCTGGGCATGCGTGCCGTCATCGATCCGATGAAGCGCGCGGGCGGCGGCTCGATCGTGAACATCTCGTCAGTAGCCGGTTTGCAGGGCACATCGTCACTGTTCGCGTATACGGCCACGAAGTGGGCGGTACGCGGCATGTCGCGCTCTGCGGCACTTGAGCTGGCGCGCTACAACATCCGTGTGAACTGCATCTTTCCGGGTGTGATCGATACACCGATTAACCACGACAATCCGGACAAGATGAACGAGACACTGGTGCGCACCACACCAATGCGGCGCATGGGCGAGCCGCGCGAGATTGCTGAAGCCGTGCTGTTCCTGGCCTCGAGCGCTGCAAGCTTCGCGACGGGCGGCGAGTTTGCGATCGATGGCGGCATGTCGATCTAGTTGAGTTCGCTATCCCGCAGCGGGTGACGCCACGCTGGTGCAACGCGTGCAGACGCTGCTCAGCGCTGGAGGTGCCTGCCACATTCGCGTCGGCCGAATCCGATGCCTGGCTCAGCGCCGTTTTGCTGCACAGCACGCCAGACGCGCGCATCGATCAACTGCTGCACTGGACAAGCGCGCCGTCTGCACGCATCGCGCATCCACGCGAAGAACACCTGTTGCCGCTGATGATTGCGCTAGGCGCGGCACAGGACGACGTGGCCACGCGCATTCATCACGAGACGGACTACTTCGGCGCGTTGACGATGTCGAGCGACCGCTTCGGCTGAGATTGCGCTGAACGCACGCTGACAACCGATTCATCGCAACGCCAACCGCCGCGCTGGCCTCATTCCGGCTCGCATGAGGCAACGAGGCGACAACGTGGCCGCCAGATCGTAGTATCCGCGGCGCTCGCAATTCCGCCGAGTCGAAGTGCATGGAAGAACGCTTGAAGAATCGCTCCGCAGGTTGGATGACGCGCCCGGGGGAACTCGGCAGGCCAGGCCGCCACACACTGGCCGTTGCGCAGGGCGCGCGCGTGATCAGCCTGGTTCGCCACCTTGCGTTCGCAGCCTGCCTGTTTGCACTTCCCGCTGGCGCAGCCTGCCAACACGTGAGTGCAACGCCGGGATTGAGCACGTCCTATGCGACAGGCTGGGGCATCGATGCACGCAACACGCGTTTCCAACCGCGCTCGACGATCAATTCAAGCAATGCGGCCAAACTCACCCTGAAATGGGTCTACGGCCTTGCCAGCACCACGCCGCGTTCCTATCCGTTGATCACAGAAGACACCATCTTCGTCGGCGATGCAGGGCGCGGCCTTGTCGCACTCGAACGCAACACAGGTTGCGAACGTTGGCTTCATCCACACACCGGCTACATCAGCAGCGCCATCGTGGCGGGCAGGATCGGCGAACGTCCGATTCTTGTTTTCAACGACCGCACCAAGGGTGTGTACGCGATCGATGCGCGCAATGGCAGGCTGATCTGGCACGCCGTGGTGAAGGACGAACCGGTGCCCTGGTACTCCGGCACGCCGCTCGTGACCAAGGACGCCGTGTACCTGCCGGTTGCATCGCTCGAAGTTGGTCTGGCCATGAACCCGTTCTACGGCTGCTGCACGTCCAGCGGTGGAATGGCTGCGTTCGACATCCGTACCGGCAAAAAGCTGTGGTATCTGCCGACCATTGAGGCCCAGGCAAAGGTTACCGGTAGCCATTACCTGTTCGTGCAGGAGTACGGCCCGAGTGGTGCTGCCGTGTGGGGCGCGCCGGCTTACGACGCGGGCAGAAACTGGCTGTTCTTCGGCACCGGCCAGAACTTCAGTCGTCCGACTACCGCAACCAGCGACGCGATCTTTGCGGTCGATGCAAAGACCGGCAAGGTGGTGTGGGTGCGGCAATACACCGCAAACGACGCGTACACGGCGGCCTGCAACAACAAGGCATGGAACCACCCCAACTGCCCTGAACCCACTGGACGCGACGTTGATTTCGGTGCGCCCACCATGTTGCTGCACACCAGCACGGGTCGCGAGCTTCTGATCGCCGGGCAGAAATCTGCAGACGTGCACGCGATGGATCCAAGTAACGGCGCCCGCGTGTGGACACAGACCCTCGGCCGCGGCGGCATCATCGGCGGCGTGCACTGGGGTATGGCCGCAAACGAAACGCTGGGGCTTGTGTATGTGCCCATCAGCGACAAGGAGCTCATCGGCTTTCCAGCACCCGGCGCAGCCGCACCCGGGCTGTATGCGCTCGACATCAACACTGGCGTAAAACGCTGGCAGTACACGCGCAAGTCGCGCTGCAAGGGCCAAGCATGCGTCTACGGGATGTCTGCCGCCATCATTGCCACCAACGACGTTGTAGTGGCGGGCAGCATCGATGGCTATCTGCAGGTGTTCTCTGCTGCGACCGGAAAGGTGCTGTGGTCGCACGACGCATGGCGCAGCTATGCGTCCGTGAATGGCGTCGAAACTTCAGGCGGCGCATTCGATGCACATGGCCCCATGATCGCCGACGACCTGCTGGTGGTGAGTTCGGGCTACGGCTATGTGGGCGAGCAGCGCGCGGGCAATGCGCTGCTGGTGTTTCAAGTTGACGGCGCCGGGCAGAACGAAGCCCAGCGCCCGGCGCAAGCAACGGGTGCGTCCACACCGGGTGCATCCACACCGGGTGCGTCCACACCGGGTGCGTCCACACCATGAACAACCAACTACCGCTCGCAGGGCCCCCGCTCCCAGGACAAATGCTCGCCGGCCGCTTCCGTCGGCTGCTTGCCACGCTGATCGACGCCATCCTCGTGCCGGCGCTTACGCTGGCACTGGTGATGATCTCGGGTGTCGTTGAAGACGCCGAAGACTACAGCGGCGACGGCTGGCAACTGCGCATGTTCATTTCAGTGTTCGCGTTGGCCGTACTCAGCTATCTCATCCTGAACGGCTACGGCCTGTGGCGCCGCGGTCAGACGCTGGGCAAGCAACTGCTGGGCATCGCCATTGTTCAGGCGCCGCGGCAAACGGACGGCAGTTACACGCAGCGACCGGCACCCTTCTGGAAGTTGATCTGCATACGCGCGCTGTTCTTTCCGTTGTTGTTCACGGTGGTGCCAGCCATCGTGGATCATGTCTTCGCACTCACGCGCAATCGGCGCTGCCTGCACGATCTTGCGGCCGGCACCATCGTGGTTCGACGGCAACACGCCTGAACGACCACCCGCGTCAACTGCAACGGCAGCAGCCCACTCACTCGCCTGCATCAACCGGACCCACACCATGAAGCTGTTCTTCACCATTGTGCTTGTGCTGAACCTGCTCATCGAACTGCTGGCATCGAGAACGCTGATCGGCGGTCCCGACGGCATTGCCGCAGCGGGTCGCGGCGCCATGTGGTCCATGCACTATGGCTTCGCCGCGTTCGCCATCGCCAGCGCATCACTCTGGCTGTGGCCCCATCGCAGCAATCTCAAAGCGGTCACCGCGGTGCTGGGCATGCTGATGACGTTTCATTCCGGTCTGTTCATCTCGCTCACACTGGATGGCGCACAGCAGGCCGGCATGGTCATCCACGCGGTAATGTCAGTGCTGTGCATCGTGCTGTTCACGCAACGCGCGAAGTGGTGCACCGAGTAACTTTTGCGAAACCATTTCTCAGGGGAGTGACGCACGATGAAACCCGTCTGCCTGGTCCTGGGTGCCGGCGCCGGTATCGGCGGCAATGTTGCCCGACGCTTTGCTCAAGATGGCTATCACGCAGTGTTGTGCCGGCGCAGCGACGAAGCGGGCCTGAACAGAATGGTCGCGGACATTCAGGCGGACGGCGGCGCAGCCTCCGGCTACCTGCTGAACGCCGTTGAGCCTGCAAGCATTGAGGATCGCGTCGCAGCCATCGAGGCAGAAGTCGGCCCGATCGAAGTAGCGGTGTTCAACCTTGGCGCGCAGATCGGCGACAGGTCACTGGCGCAAACAAGCTACAAGGCCTTCGAAATGGGCTGGCGGATGGCAACGTTTGGTTTGTTCCGCCTGGCATCAGCCGTCTGCCCGCTGATGGAGGCGCGCGGCAAAGGCACCATCCTGGTCACGTCGGCCACGGCTGCAATGCGTGGCAATGGCGGCCAGCACTCCCATGCCGCGGCCATGGGTGGGCGCCGCATGCTGTGCCAGACGTTGAACGCTGAGTTTTCATCGAAGGGCATCCACATCGCGCACATCATCATTGATGGCGCAGTCGATGCGCCGGACACCTTGGGCAAGATGCTCGGGCCCGAGCGCTTTCAGCAGCTGCGTGAATCCCGCGGCAACGAGCACGACGGCCTCATGCTGCCGGCAAAGATCGCCGATACGTATTTCCACCTGGCGCAGCAGCACCGTTCCGCGTGGAGCTTCGAAATCGACCTGCGGTCATTCTCCGATCGCGCCTGGTGGAACCACTGAGGCGAGTTGAATGAACAACCCGCCCGCACAGGAAATCACAGCAGCAAAAGGTCGGCCCTGGTTGTACGGGCTGGGCGCATGCCTTCTGCTGCTCATCGCACTTGTCGTCGTTGTCCTGGCCAACGCAATGATCGAAATCCCCCCACCTACCGGCCCGTTCGCGGTGGGCTTTCGCAGCACCACGTTGCGCGATCCAACACGACTGATGAATGTGCACGGTCAGGACACCGCGCGCGTCATGACGCTGGACATCTGGTACCCGGCATCAAGTGCCGGCGGCAAGCAGGCCGAGCCGTATCAGGACGCGGCACTTGCCGCCCTGCTGTCGAAGTACCAGCGCATTCCAGACGTCGCGGCGAGTTCACCAAGCCACGCCTACACCGGCGCGCCACTGCGATCTGGCAGACATGCGGTCATCGTCTTCAATCATGGCTACGGTTCATTCACCAAACAGAACTTCGCGAACTTCCAGGAGCTTGCCAGCCACGGCTACCTGGTGATTTCTCTGGGCCATCCGCAGGAAAGCCTGATGGCGCGGGACGAACGCGGCGCAGTGATTGAATTCAATGCCAGCGCGCCTGAATACGTTGCCTATCTGAAGTCGCAGCAGGGTCCAGCGTCGACATCCGCGCACCTCGAGGCCGCGCTGACGCAGCAACGCACGGCGACAACAGCCGCAGCACATCGCGCCGCCAGCCTCGCACTGTCGCGCCAGCAGCCCTTCGTCGGGCTGCATCGCCTGATGCAGGACTGGGTGTTGGACACGCGGCTGGTCATTGCGGCACTTGCAAGCATCCCAGGCGCCGATCCCACGCGCGTCACACTTATGGGCCACTCGTTGGGTGGTGTCGTGTCACTGGAAATTGCGAAGGCACCGCCGTCAGGTGTGCTGGGTGTCATCAACCTCGACGGGCCGTGGGTCAGCTACGTCGATGATCGGCGTCAACTGCAGGTGCCACTGCTGGCCTTTCTCTCAACGCACAACCTGCTTGAAGGTCATGACCTTGGCATGCATGGGACGTTCGATACCGCGCTCAATGCCGCTGCGCGGCGCGCATACGTGATCGAGATTGCCGGCGCGGCGCACAACAACTTCACCGATCTAGGCTTCGTGCGGCTGATGAAGTACGTCTCGCCGGTACTTGGGCCCGCAGACGGCCTGGCTGTGTATCGCTGGCAGAACGCTGCAACGCTGGCATTTCTGCAGGGGCTCGAATCCGGTGTTCTGCCTGACGAACTGCTTGCGCCCGCCGCATCACTGCAGCAGCGCAGGATGCCGCACCGCGTCACTCCGACGGATGCAGTTCCTCAGGCTTCGGCGGCGTCTGTCCCGCCATCTGTCCTGCCAATTGGGGCTTCCGCATCAGCCAGATGAACAACAGCACGGGCAGCGACGCATAGAACATGAACAGAAAATCATTGGCGTAGGCGATCTGCAGCGCGTCGCGATTGATGATGGCGTCGAGCTGCTGCAAACCCATGGGCATGTTCGGATTCAACATCATGCTGGGCGCGTTCACTTCAAGCGCACGGTTGAACGGCGTGATGTTGCCCGCCATCTCCGAATGCACGATCTGCACGCTTGCGCCCAGCACGGTCGTGGTCACTGACACGAAGATCGCGGCGCCGATGTTGCGCATCAGATTCATTATCGCGGACGCATCCGTTCGCAACAGCGGCGAGATCGTTGAGAACGCAACGAGGTTCACGGGCACGAAGATAAAGCCGGTGCCGAAGCCCTGCACGAAGCCCACCCAGCAGATCGTCCATTCCGACACGGCCGGCGTCCACTGCGCCATCTCCCACGAGGTCCACAACAAAGTAACCGCGCCGAGCGTAATGACCGCGCGCGCATCGAAGCGCATCGCGAGTCGACCGACCATGGCCATGGCCATCATCGTGCCAAGACCGCGCGGCACCATCAGCAGACCTGCATCGGTGACCGAGTAGCCGCCCAATGTCTGCAGGAACGGCGCCAGCAGTGCCGAACTGGCGACCAGCAAGCCGCCGGTCACGAACATCAGCATCAACGCCGAAACGAAGTTGCGGTCCTTGAAGATTTCCATGCGGATGAACGGCGTCTTCGCCGTCACCATGTGCACAACAAAGAGGTACAGACCGAGCAGCGCAAGAATCGCCTCGATGATGATCTCGGTTGAACTGAACCAGCCCAACCCCGTGCCACGGTCCAGCATCAGCTGCAAGCCGCCGAGCCCGAGCGCGAGCAAACTGAATCCGAACCAGTCGAAGCGCATGGTCCGATCGCTTGCAGAGTCTTCGTAGAACAACAGCAGCCCGATCGCGGCGGCAATGCCCACCGGCACGTTGATGTAGAACACCCAGCGCCAGTTGAAGCTGTCGGTCAGCACGCCGCCAAGCGTTGGGCCGAGAATAGGCCCAAGCATGACGCCCATGCCCCAGATGCCCATCACCGAGCCACGCCGCTCGGGCGGGAACATGTCGATCATGATGGTCTGCGACAGTGGGCCCAAGGCGGCCCCGAATGCACCTTGCAGCAGACGAAAGAGAATCATCTGCTCCAGTGTTTGCGCGGCACCGCACAGCGCCGACGAAACGGTGAATCCTGCGACGGCTATGAAGATCAGCCTGCGCTTGCCAAACCGCGACGCCAGCCAACCGATCGGCGCCGTCATGATCGCCGACGCCATGATGTACGACGTCAGCACCCAGGTGATCTGATCGCGCGACGCGGCCAGGCTGCCCTGCATATTCGGCAGCGCCACGTTGGCGATGGTCTGATCCAGCGTCTGCATGAACATTGCGGCCATCGCGCTGGCGACAACGATATTGCGCTTGAAGTGAACGGATCGAAGCGCAGGAGGCGGCGGCAGAGCGCCTGCAATGCTGGACATCGGGCTAGCCGTTCATCCGCTGCCAGCGGGTACGCCCG
>CAMAVY010000222.1 GCA_945861675.1 Klebsiella pneumoniae
ATGATCACAGCTGGACAGCCTGACCAGCTTGACGCGGCAGGTTAGCCTCGCGCCATCGCGTCCGTCCATACTCCACATGGTCCAGAGTTCACGGCCCCTTTCCTCAAGCAATCGGAAACCCTGCGTGCTGACACTGCAAAACGAACAACTCAGAATCGAACTGCTGCATCCCGAAGCAGACCAGGCACGCATGGGCGCGCGCTACTGCACCGGCGGCTACATCTATCAGGTGCACGACAACGCGCACGGTCCACTGCTGAGCGGTCCCACGTATCCCGACTCTTTCAACTGGTTCGACGGCCAGGGCATTCCGGATGCGTTCAACCTGAGCCCTGTGCACTCAACGCAAAGCCTCGGCAAGGCGCTCGTCATTGGTACGGGCATCTGCGATCTGCCAACACGCAAAGTGCTGACGTTTGCCGAGTGGCAGATCGAGCATGGTCACGACAACCTGCGGTTCGTCACCGATCAGGCATTCGAAGAGACAAAATTGACGCTGATGCGAACAGTCAGCTTGATGCAGCGGACCATCCGTTCACACACCCGCTTGCAGAATACGGGCAGCGCATCTATTCCAATGCGCTGGTTCCCCCATCCGTTCTATCCGCAGACGGAAAGCGACGAGCTGCTCTGGGTGAATGCGCCACTGCGCTGGCGCAGCGATCCGGCGTACACACAGCAAACCAATGGATTCATTGCCCGTACGGCCTGGCCCTGGACAGAAGGGCACTACTGCCCGCTGGACCACGATGCCCAGGCGCCGCTGCTGTTGTTGCAACGCCACCCCAAGCTCGGACTCGTCAGCGCGGCGTGCAGTTACGTACCGGACTTCTTCCCCATCTGGGGCAATGCCCACACCTTTTCCTGGGAGCCGTTCCTCGAGCGTCTGATTGCGCCGGGTCAGTCGGTGGACTGGTTCATCGACTACACGTTCTGATCTGCGTTGGACGCAGGCCCTACACGTCGGAACGTGATTCCAGATCGCCTTCATCGTCGGGATCGGGATCGGCGTTCTTCATACCGCCATCGTCCGGACAATCCGCAGCAGGCTCGATCACAAAGTCGAAGCTTCCCGATGCGGGTTCGACAAGACCAATGCGAATGAGATAGTCGCCTGCAGTCGTGACGTTCAGACAGACCTGCGATGCAAACGAGTTCGAACTGACATCGTCGTTCTCAGCCACGATTGCACCCGCTCGCCCGGCGAACACTGAGACCACCGTGTCTACCTCGGCACTCAAGCGCGATGTCGACATCCGGTAGTAGCCCAGGCGCAACGGCACCTGCACGACGGTCGGCGTTCCCTTCAACGTGCGATAGCTCTGCGTGTCGCCAACACGCTGACGCAGGGGCACGGATTCGCGAATCTGAATGCTCACGGCGCCACCTTGCCCGTCGACAGCGGTGATGCGCGCGCGCAATACCGAACCATCGCCCAACACACCCGCCACGCGCGCGCCCAGACCATAGCCACCATCGTCATCTCTTGCGAATGCATCGTCCGCGGCGTCAGAGGCTGTGGCGCCGGAACGAAACAGCATGACGCCGGGATCGGCGGCCGCATCCACGGCGGCCACCATGACGTCGTACACAAAGCCTGCCCGCGTCGGCACGCTGAGCTCGAGTGCCCGATCGGCGTCGAGGTGCGCTGCATATCGCCCGAGGCCAAGCCGCCCGTCATCCGGCAATGGCTGCTCGTCATCCGCCGCCTGCAGCCCGACCTGGCTCGGAGCAACCGCGCAGTCCGCGCTGTCCAGCCGCACCGCAACTGCGCCATCCGCTTCGACAACGGTTGAACCTACCGCGTAGCTCACGGCGCTGAGTGCACGACCAGGTTTACCGGCCACGACAGCAAAGGCGTCCACCGCCGGATGACAGTCCGTGAACGCAAGCTGGAAGGCTCGCCGGCCGGCACTCGCGACACGCAGCCACTGAACTGCATCGACCGCCGCGGGCAATGCAACGTTTCCGCTTCGGGTCGCTGCAAGCGAATCTGCAGACGTTTGCGCAGCAGTCGCAAACTGCTTCAAGCCGCTCAGATCAGCAAGGCGCTCAGACAACGCAACCCAGGTTGCAGCATCGGCGCCGCCCATCGACGCACGCGCGCGCACGTCCCTCAACGCGTTGGAATGCTCCAGGACGTTGCGCACTTGCGCGCGCCACGGCCCAGGCAGTTCGAGATACGCGCCCAGCGCCTGCGCGCCGGCAAGATCACCGCGTTCGATGGTGCGGATGCTGCCGCTGACGAGCGCCTTAAGCAGATCGCTGGCCGAACCGTCCTGCGCTTGCGCGTCGACTGACAACGGCACTTGCATTGCGCACGTAAGCGCCGCCGCAAACAGACGCATACGCCACCGATTGATCCGCTCTGTCATGTTTGGCCCTGCCTCGTAACCAGGTCTGTCAGTCGATCCACGCCTGCGAGCGCCTCGATCACCAGCGCTTCAACCGGCCGTGCTGAATCGATTTCGATCAATGGACATGGCAACGATTTACTCCAGGCCAGGTGCATTCTTCGACTGCGCGTGGGCGCCTCGGCGGTGTCATAGCTCGCGGCCCACGCAACGAACTCAAGATGCGCAGCATGGCGCGCACCGCCCGGCTCAATTGCCGCGCCGTAGCGCAAGCGTTCACGTGCCTTGAGTCGCCGCATGCGCTCATCGGCAGCCAGTACCGTCAGCACGGCAAGGTCGAAGCGCGGCCGAAGCACATCGCCCCATCCACACAACGAACCGCTGAGCACCCAGCCCAGCGAATCATCGAGTGTCGTCTGCAGCAATGCGAGCCGCTCTGCGACCGGGCGCGCCTGACTATAGGAGGGCTGCATAGGCAACCAGTACACATCATCGGTATCGACATGTGGCACCCCGATTGAACGTGCAAGCTCGCGCCCAAGCGTGGACGTGCCCGACGCCGACGCGCCAAAGACATGAATGCGGGGCGCACGGATCATTCGGGCACTCCATGTTCGTAACTGCGACACCGCAAACTGACCTCCGAGCGAATGCGGGCAGCGGCATCGCGGCAACAGAGTTTGCGCGAACTCAGCACATGGCGCTGCAGGCGGGCCCTTCGCGTCGCAGCACACACACGCCCGTAATGACTACACTCTGCGCCCGCTCACCACACGCCCGACAACGGCCTCCCAATGCAACCAGCACTGCCCGCTGCGATCATCTTCGACATGGATGGCACGCTGCTCGACAGCGAACGCATTGCCCTGTCGACCTTCAACACCGTGTGCGCACAGTTCGATCTGCTGCCCAACCCCGAGGTGTATCGACGCTGCATCGGCACACGTGCACCTGAAAGCCAGCGCATTCTTATGGAGTTGTACGGCCCCACGTTTCCACTGGAGCCGTTCTTCGCAGCCTGGTCGGACGCCTACCGCATTCACGCGATTGAAGCGGCAGTACCCGTCAAAGACGGGGTCATCGAACTGCTCGGCGCTTGCGCACGACTGGCCATCCCCATCGCGGTCGCAACCTCGACGCGCCGCGAGTCCGCATTGCTGAAGCTGACCAGGAGCGGTCTGCTGCAGCACTTTGAATTCGTGCTCGGCGGAGACGATGTCGAGCACGGCAAGCCGCACCCGCAGATCTACCTGTCGGCAGCGGACCGGTTGCAGATTGAACCGGAGCAGGTCTGGGCCATTGAGGACTCGGACACCGGCGTGCGTTCCGCGCACGCTGCAGGCATGACGGTGTTTCAGATTCCAGACCTGCACGAACCCGATGCGGAAGTACGCGCACTGGGCCATCACATCGTGACCAGCATGCATTCAGTGCGCGTGCTGCTGCCTGAGCACTGACTGAACGCTCGCGGGCACGCGCGTCCGCTCGCCGGAAGCGTTGCGCCTGCGAAAGGTCAGTGCCGACCGATCTTCTTGCGCCGATGGCTGACGAAGTCGACCAGGATGTACTCGCCGAGCTGCTCAGGCGTGGTGTAGAACGCCCGCCCGCCATTGATGCGTGTCAGCGATTCCACGAACTCCTTCAGGTAGTGGCTCTGGTCCAGCATGAAGGTGTTGATGGTGATGCCGCGCTTCGAGCACAACTGCACCGCTTTCAACGTCTCGCGAATCGTGGTCGGGCTTGGCGGATAGGAGAACTGCGCCACGCCATCCTCCATGTGCGAGGTGGGTTCGCCGTCCGTGATCATGATGACCTGCCGGGTACCGCCCTGATGGCGCGCCAGCAGTCGCTCGGCAATCTGCAGCGCGTGCTGAATGTTGGTGCCCAGCATGTACTCGTCCCAATGCAGCTGCGGCAGCTCATGGGCTTTCAGCTCTCGCGCATACGCCGAGAAACCCACCATGTACAAGCTGTCGCGCGGGAACTGCGAGCTGATGAGGCTATGCAGCGCCAGCGCCACCTTCTTCGCGGCGTGGAACGCGCCGCGGCGTGCCATGGACCAGGACAGATCGATCATGAGCACGGTTGCCGTGCGCGTAACGATCTCGTTGCGATAGATCTCGAAGTCTTCGGACTTGAGGTGCACCGGTGAGCCGCGCCCTTCCCGCTCCAACGCATTGCGCAAGGTACGCGTCATGTGCAGGTTGAAGGGGTCGCCAAACTCGAAGGGCTTCGTGTCGTCGTTGCTTTCACCGATGCGGCCGTCGCGCGGCAGCGCATGGTTGCCAAGCGCATGCTTCTTCAACTGCGAATAGATTTCACCCAGCGACTTCTGCCCGATCATCTTGTTGCCGCGCGGCGTCAACTCCCAGTTGCCGTTCTCGTTGCGGATCAGGCCGGCCTTCTCGAGCGTCGCTTTCAACTGTTTCATCTGCTCAAGCTGATCAGCGGCCTCATCACCCAGCAGGTCGCGCATCTTGTCGAGATCGATCTGCTCGATGTCGCCCGCGCCGTACTGCAGCCGCTGCAGGTCCTTCGCCAGCTGATCGATATCCTGCATCTCGCGCATCAGCTGCATGGCGGACTCCAGATCCACCGGCGTGTCACCGCGGAACGGATAGGCGTTGGGATCCGGATTCAGCATGTGCATGCGCTGCGCCAGCCGCATCATTTCCACTTCAAGCTGCGGGTCGCCGAACTTGTCGGCAAACAGCTCCTGTAACTGCTCGCGTTGTTCGTCCGACATCGACGCCATCAGTGACTGCATCGCCGCCATCTGTTCGCGCATCTGCTTCAGCAGCTCGTCGAGCGACTTCGGCGGATTGGGGCCGAACATGTCGCCGAACTTGTTCATAAAGCCGTCGAAATCCGGCTCCTGACCATCGATGCGTTGCGCCAGCATCTCGTTCAGCGCCTTCATCATGTCTTTCATGCGCGCCATGTCGCCATCGGACATGCGCTGCACCATCTGCTTCATGTCCTTGAAGAAGGACTCAGTCACAGCTTTGCGCAGCTGCTCCAGCAGCTTGTCGAACTTCTCCTTCGCCTCGGGCGACAGGAATTCATAGTCTTCCAGCGCCTTCACCTGTGCTGCAGGCGATTCCGGCAGACGGTCGAGAAACTGCTGCTTGTCGGAGGCCAGGTCGCGCATGAGTTTCTGCGAGAACTGGCTCGCGAAGTCGTCACCCGGCTTGTTCTGTTGCGCGCCTTGACCCTGCGTGCTGCTGGACGGGTGGGCAGACTGCGGGTCGCTCGATGGCTTGTCAGACCTGCGTCCTTTGGCGCCGCTCTTGTCTGACTGTTGTTGAGGCTGTTGTTGGGCCTGTTCGTCCGCAGCCTGCTTGCGCAGGTTGTCCACGCTGTTGCGTTCGTCCGCCACGATCTCTTTCAGCTGCCGCTCGATGTCCTCCATCACGCCGCCAAGGTTGTACTGCTCAAGACGTTTGCGCCGCTCTTCACGCAACTGCCGTACAAAGTCGGTGAGCCCGCGCATGTTGCGTTCCGGCGAGCGGATGCCGCGCTGCATCAGGCTGCGCAATGCATGTTCGAGATCGCCGTGATTGAGCAGATCGTCGGCAATTGCCGACATCACCGCATCTGCATCGAGCTCCGGCAGGATCTGCGTGCCATCCCAGTAGGCGTAACGATATCGATTGCTCACGCGATTACTCCTGCCTGATAAACCCGCCTGCCGTTCAGTGCCTGATGAACCCGCCGATTGCCCACGCCGGACGGCTGCGTGGGCCGCAGCGCAAGCAGCGCTCAGCCTCGATACCGCGCCTGCCCATGCAGCTGGTTCTTATTCAGCTTCTTGTTCAGGTGCAAGCCTTCGAAAATGAACTCGATGGCAGACGCCTGCAGCGCCGCACTGGCACCCGGCACGATCATGGCCAACGCTGCCTTGAGACCCGCGACGCGATTGACGATCTCAGCATAGGCGCTGGACGGCAGCGCCTCGCCGACGTCGACCGTCGTACCGCCATCGAATGCCGCGACGAGCTCGTCCAGATCCATGACCCGCGCATGGCGCTCGAACACAGCTTTCACAGCTTCCGCCAGCAGCCGCGCAACGATCTTATCTTCGCGTCCGTCTTCCATCGTTTCGAACTCCACTTTGCCCTGCAGTGATGGCAGCACAAAAGGTAGATCGCTCATGCGCGGCACCACGTCTGTCTCGTCGACGCGGATGGCGCGGCGGACGGCGTTGGCGATCAGCGCCTCGTAACAAGACACGGCCGCCCGTACGGACACGCCCGAGCGCTGGCTCACATCAGGCGACCTGCGTGCGGCGCGAATCAGTTCGGCAACGATCTCCTTCATGTAGGTCGGCACGTGAATGCGCAGATCCTCAAGCACCGGCTGGGTGCTCTCGGTTTCCATGATGGCGATCTCGTCTTCGAGATTCAGCGGATAGTGGGTGCGGATCTGCGTGCCATAGCGATCCTTCAAAGGCGTGATGATGCGGCCGCGATTGGTGTAGTCCTCAGGGTTCGCGGTGGCCACGATCATGACATCCAGATCCAGCCGTACCTTGAAGCCGCGTATCTGAATGTCGCGCTCTTCCATCACGTTGAGCAGGCCGACCTGGATGCGTTCCGCGAGATCAGGCAGCTCGTTGATGGCGAAGATGCCGCGATTCGTGCGCGGCACAATGCCGTAGTGAATCGTGAGCTCATCGGACAGATAGCGCCCCTCTGCAATCTTGATCGGGTCCACCTCCCCGATCAGATCGGCAATGGTGATGTCCGGGGTTGCCAGCTTCTCGCCGTAGCGCTCGCGCCGATGCAACCACGCGATCGGCGCTGCGTCGCCCTGTTCGGCAACGATGCGCTTGCCCATGGCGCTGATCGGCGCCATGGGGTTCTCCGGGATGTCCGCGCCATCGATCGTTGGCGTCCATTCGTCCAGCAGATTGGTCAGGCTGCGGATGATGCGCGTCTTGGCCTGACCACGTTCGCCCAGCAGAATGATGTCCTGGCCGGACAGAATTGCGTTCTGCAGTTGCGGCACGACGGTGTCGTCGTAGCCCACGATGCCAGGAAAAGTCTCGACGCCGTCACGCAGACGCTGCACAAGGTTGCGGCGCATCTCCTCACGCACAGTCGACGGCCGATAGCCCGACGCACGCAATTCGCCCAGGGTCCGTGGACGCTCTTCAGACATGAACCGCTCCTCTCGACAGATGAACCAAGTAAGTGGATGAATGAACGGCCGGATACACCACTGCATGTGCTCATCTGACCGATTGAACGAGCGTACGCATTCCGACCGCAGTCTCACGGCAGACCGCCGGACTATGGCACAGCCCGCCGTTGCCGCACCATGTGAGCGCCGCACCAAGCGAGCCTTGATGCGCCGCCAGC
>CAMAVY010000223.1 GCA_945861675.1 Klebsiella pneumoniae
TGATCACCCGCGCGCAGCAGGCTGAACAGCAACGTGCCAATGGCCGCCATACCGGTGGCGAAGCACGCGGTACCGAGGCCGTTCTCCATCAACGAGAGCTTCGACTGCAGGGCTTCGATGGTCGGGTTCACCTGACGACCGTAGGAATACCCGGCCACGCGCCCTTGAAACACCCCGGCCAGATCATTGACGTCGTCGTAGCCAAACGCCACGGACGTGTGAATGGGTTTGTGCAGGGCCCCGTGTTCAACACCGAATACACGATCCGCATGCAGCACGCGTGTCGTGAAGCCACGCCCGCGGGTTTTCGCCGCCTGTGCGGCCGGCGCTTGCCCGCGCACCGCGTCTACGTGCGGGCCTTCTGCCCGAGTAGCGGGGGAAACGCTTGGCTCATCTGAATCCGGCATGGCGCGCTCGTGTGATGGTGAGCCCCCACTCCGCTCGCGGGCGCAGGCAGGCACTCAAGGGCGCGGACTATAAGCCAGCCGCCGACATGAGTAATCGGCGCATTCCACTACAGCGACAAGTCACCCGGTACGTGCGTCATTCGCGTCATGCGCACCGACCCAGGAACGGCCCCCGTCGACCCGCGCGCCTCCCCAGCCCCACCCCGCGCGCAGTATTCCCGCCGCTCCCGCAGCGGAAAAAACTGCAACGCGCCAATAGCCCCAGGCTATTGGCGCGCGTCGGCCACCCGCACCGGCGCCGGCGGCAGGCCGCTGACGAGCGTCTCGAAACCGCCGTTGTCGAGCAGTGCCAGCATGCGCTGCGCCTCGACAGGCTTGGCAAACAGGTAGCCCTGAGCGCACAGCAACCCGAGCCGACGCAATATCAGCAGCTGTGCGCGGCTCTCCACGCCTTCCGCGATGGCTTCAAGCCGCAAGCCGCGCGCCAGACCCGCAATCGCCGCAACCATGCCGGCTTCATCGTCCAGCCGCACACCCTGAACGAATGAGCCATCGATCTTCAGTGTGTCCAGCGGCAAACGCTGCAGGTATGACAACGACGACAAGCCCGTGCCGAAGTCATCCAGGGTCACGCTGACGCCGCGCGCGCGCAGGTCTTCCAGCTTGGGCGTCAGGTTATCCAGATCACGCGCCAGCATGGCTTCAGTCAGCTCGATCTGCACCGCGCTCGGTGCAAGGTCTGCGTCGCTGAGCGCTTCGTAGAACTGTTCGACGAACAAACTATTCGCAAGCGATTGCGCCGACAGATTCACGGCCACGCGCAGTTCGGAATGCCCGCTCCGTCGCCAGCCGGCCACCGTCTTGAAAGCCGTGCGCTGCAGCCATTCATCGAGCCGCGCGACCATCCCGGTTTCTTCTGCCAGTGGCAGAAACTCGGCGGGCAACAGCAGCCCGCGACGGGGATGCCGCCAGCGCAGCAAAGCTTCCACAGAATCGATGCGGCCGGTGGCCAGCACCACACTCGGCTGATAGAAGACTTCCAGCTCTTCAGCCTCAATGGCTTCACGCAGCTCGACTTCAAGCGACTGCCGCGTAGAGAAGCGGCGCGTCATCTCCTCGGAGAAGAAGCCGAAGCCGCCCTGGCGCAGCGTCTTGATCTGGTACATCGCAATGTCGGCGTTTTCGATCAGCGTCTGGGCCGTCTCGCCGGCTTCGGGAAACACGGCAATGCCAATCGATGCGCCGATGTACAGCTCATGGCTGTCGATCAGAAATGGCGCATTCAATTCGTCGACGATCTTGCGCGCGATAACGCCAACGTCTTCGTCGTTGCGAATCTCCGGCAGCAGCAGCGTGAACTCGTCACCGCCGAAACGCGACAGCGTATCGCCCTTGCGCAAGCAGTTGGTCAGGCGCGTCGCCACCGTCTTCAACAGGCGGTCACCCATGTTGTGACCCAGCGAATCGTTGACGATCTTGAAGCGATCGAGATCGAGGAACATGACCGCCAGACGCGATTGATTGCGCGTGGCCTGCGCAATGCCCAGCGTCAATCGGTCTTTGAACAGCGTGCGATTAGGCAACTGCGTCAGCAGATCGTGATACGCATGGAAGCGCATGATCTCGCGCACACGACGTTGATCCGACACATCGTGGGCGACACCCAGGGTGCCGAGAAACTGATCCGCCACGCGACGATCTTCCGTGTAGATGCCGCTGGCGCTGACCTCAACATGCACAACAGCACCTTCGCGTTGGCCATTCTCGCCGGTACGCACTGCACGCAGGCGCAGCGGTGCATGGCGCGATGCGCGTGCGCCGGTGCGCCGCTCGGCCACTACGAACTGCGCAGCTGCGCGATCGGGTTCAACCACGAGATCGCGCATCTGCCGACCGATCAGCGCCGCGCGATCCAGGCCGATGACCGATACAAAGCGATCGTTGACGAACAGAAACCGACCTGCGGGGTCGAGCATGTAGGCAAGGTCGGGCGAACTGTGCAGCATGAAGCGCGCAACGGCGTCGGACTGTTCAATCCGCGCGTGCATCGTGCGCCGCATGTGCTCCGTGTGCGCCTGTTCAACAGCCCGGCCAACCACCGACACCAGTTCGTCGGTGCCCTGGCCCTTCGGCACAAAATCGAATGCACCGAGGCGCAGTGCTTTGCGCGCGGCATCGAACGTGACTTCGCCAGACACCACAACGGCCTTCGCATCGATGCCTTCGGCACGCATGAAGCGCAATACATCGAAGCCGCCGACTGCCGGCATCAGCAGATCGAGCACCACCACGTGGTGTTTGCGGTTTGCCAGCTTGCGCACGGCATCGGCGCCACCCACCGCCTGCTCGACCAGAAACCCCTGTTGAATGAACAGCGCCGCGTAGGCTTGGCGCAGGCGATCGTCATCGTCCACGACCAACAGGCGGACACGCTCCTCCGCAGCTGCGGGTGTGCCAGCTTTCGTCAGGGCAGTCAGCCATGGGCCTGGTACGGGCCGCTCGGACATGGGGTGCTCAATGCAGGTGTGATCGACCGCGACACGCTAGCGTCAGGGGGACTGTTTGGCCAGCCAAAAAACAAGCGAACGTGCTCGTTTTTGTGCAGCAAGCCTTGTGCTCCACACGGCACTCTGTGACGAAAAAATACAATTGCGGCACGTTGGGCGAGCGCAAAGTCCCGACGCATGCCCGTCGATTGTTCGGCACATCGACTACGCGGTCGACGCGCTGTCAGCGGGTCGAAGCGCCGAACAGTTCGTAGACCCGGGAGAGTGCAGACAGCGCCAACGAATGCTGGATTGTCCCGTCGCGCACCGCCTGCCGCATCGTGTCCGGCGTCATCAACAACACCTCCACGTCTTCGCCTGCACCCGGCGTCGCCGCTGCAACCGGACGCACGCCATCGGCCAACCAGTGGTGACACAGATGATCGTGAATCGCAGGATTTGGCTGCACTGCACCCAGATACACCCAATTGCCATCGCCATAGCCCGTCTCCTCAAGCAGTTCACGCAGTGCCGCGTCGCCATGCGCTTCGCCAGGATCGACCATCCCACCGGGCGTTTCCAAGGTCAGGCTTGCACTGCCGAAGCGAAACTGCCGGACCATGACAAGTTGGCCGTCAGCGGTACGCGCAACCACGTTCACCCAATCACCGGACGGCAGCACCAGGCGCTTGAACACAGTGCCGCTGCGCGGATGCGTGAACCAGTCGAAGCGCGCCTTGAACAGGATCAGGTCGGCCACCGTCTCGCTGCGCAACAGCGGCCACAGCCGCGCGCCGTCAGACTGGTCGCCGCCAGGTGGCAGCACACTGGGGATACCGCTATCCAGGCTGTCATTACCAGACATTCATAAGACTCCTGTTCCTGCGCATCTTTCGTTGGTTGAGCATCGTTCGTTGTTTCGGCATCGTGGGCGGCGGCTAGCGCGGCACATCCGCTGCATAGCCGGTCATCTCCAGATAACCGCGCCCCTTCGCGTCCCCGTCAACGCTGACCGCGCCCTCCCAGTACACAAGTCCCACGCGCATCAGCTGATCGGCAAGCTCGGCGCGAATCTGCACACGTAGCGCAGGCTCGCGCAGTGTCAGCGTCCAGCTAACAGGCCAGCGCCGACCCGCCTCGTCCTGCCAGAACTCGACCGGCGTCAGCTTGAAATCGTCGGCGCTCAGCGGCTGCGCCACACCGCCCGTGACAAGCGTGCCTGAATCGAACGGATCGCGACGCCCGTCCGACCTGCGCAAGCTGAACAGCATCAGCTCACGTTGCCGCCCGTCCCGATCCGGACCCAGATTCAGCGAAAACCAGTCCCAACCAACCTGCTCGGGCGCGAGCGCACTGGTGCTCCACTCTCGATCAAGCCAGCCATCGCCGCGCACCTGCACCCATTCGCCCGCAGTCGTCCGCACCGCGCCGACAACCTGCCAGCGCGGGATCGAATAGTAGTACGACGCCGACGTCGGCCCTTTGCGCGACCAGCCTTGCTGGCCATGCAGCACGGGCTTGGAGACGGGCATCAACCGAAGCTGAAGTCCGATATTACCCGTTTCAGTATTGGCACCTCCTGACGCGCCCGAACCCACACCATCGGCGCTCTCGGCCTGGATCAGGAACGCGCCGTCGGCGCTGCGTTGGAGCCGCCAGCCATCCACCATGATCGTGAAACTGCCCGGCAATGCGCGCCCGTCGGGCGTTGGCCCCGCAGAAGCCATTCGTTCTGCGCGCGCAGTGCCAGGCAACACAAGTCCACCGAGTCCTAACGCGCCGCGCGCAATGCGCGCATGAGCCGAATGTTCACCGCGCTGAATGTCGGTCAATGCCAGATGCGCCAGCCATGCCGTATCCGTCCGCCATGCACTGGCACCGCCCGGCACCGCCGCGCGCGGCAAGCCACCCGGCGGCCGCAGCGCGTGACGAAACACGGTGTACTGAAAGCCAAACCGGCGTCCGTCGGCGCCGCGTAGATGGCCCGTGAAGTACCACCACTCGGTTCGATACTGCGGATGCGGAAAGTGGTCGTGTGGAAACTGCATCGGGCGCGGGCGATCAGCGACGGCGAAGCCTTCGCTGCCGCCTTGAAGCAGTCCTGTGACCGCGTCTGTGCGCGTCGGTGTGCGCGCATCTGCCGTTGCGTTCGGTACAGGCCGACATCCGGCGAGCGCGAACAACACCAGCAGCATGATCAGCGAACAACAGGCGTGAGCCAGCCAGCGCGCATGACGGGTCCGTTGCCTGAGCAGAGCGCGCCTAACCATGGCGCGCCTGCTGCAGCCAATGCACCGCCGGTGTTCGTGCCAGGGTCAGAACCGGGAACAGCGCGCCGGCCAACACGGCAAGCAGTGCCACCACCAGCGTGTCGGCAATGGTCGATAGCGACAGATGCAGTGGAAACGACCAGCCAAAGGCGCGCGGATGAAGTTCAGCCGTGAGAATCCAGGCGATCAGTGCGCCCAATGGCAGCGCCAACAGGATTGCCATGGCGCCGAGCAGAAGTGTCTGCAGCGCCAGCACCTGGCCAAGTTCGACACCACTCAAACCCAAGGCACGCAGCACACCCAGCTCGGCTGCGCGTTGTGTCATCCAGATCGACAGGCTGGCAAACAGCGCAATCGCGGCCACCAGCAACGCAAGCCAACGAACGACTTCCGTGACGGCAAACGTCCGATCGAAGATCGCCAGCGCAACGCTGCGTACCTGGGCGGGCACGGCCACCATGAGATCGCGCGTACCCGCCAGCGCCGCCTGCACCTGTGCGGCCGACACGTTGCCACGAATTTCGGCCTCCGTTGCGCGCGGCACTGGCAGACAGGGCGCGAGCACAGCGCGCGCAGCCGTCAGACGGCCCTGCACGCTGCCGTACTCCTTGAACACGCCGCCCACACGCAGTCGGCAACGCCCGACCTGCACAACATCGCCCGTGCTCACGCCCAGCCGGTGCGCCAGCGGCTCGCTGAGCGCGACCTGCTGCGCGGCAAGGGCAGCACTTGGCAGACCGATGCGTCTGGTTTCCGATGCGGGCGCATCGACCACGCGCAATGCCGTGGTGATGAGGATCTGTGCACCAGAGTCGAACGCGGCGATCGGAAGCCGCAATTCATCATGCGCTGCAAGTGCGACGTCTGTTACGCCGGGCAGCTTGATCAGCGTCAGCAAGCGATCGCTGTCCGCGGCATCCACCCGCACGATAACGTCTGCACTGAGGCGCTCGTCGAGCACCGTCGTCAGCGCATCGCGGAAGCTGGCAATCATCCACGCCATGCCGAAAGCTGTTGCAACGGCAATGACCAGCGCGCCCAGCGCAAGCCCTGCGTCACGCCCTGTGCGTTCGAGATCGGCGAGCGCCAGACGCGGCACCACCGCCATCTGCGGCGCGGGCTTGACGCGCGGCAGCAGCCTTCCAGCAAGTCCAACCGTTGCGAGCAGCGCGAAGCCAATGGCCAGCAGCGCGCCGGCAGTCGCGGTCGTGAAAATCAGAAGCAACGCGGTGGCTGCGAGACAACCGACGCCAAACCATGGCGACAATGCGCGCGCGCGCGACGCCCGCTCGCCACGCATCAGCTGCACCGGCGGGGTTCGCGCGATGCGAACGGCGGGCCCGATACTCGCCAGCACGGCCACGCCCATGGCCACCGCCATGCCCTTGGTTGCGCTGACCGCATCCAGCTGCACGGCACTCACCGCGACGCGATAGAACAGATCGTTCACCACCGCGCTGACACGCTCGACAAGCAGCTGCGCAAGCAGGCTGCCAAGCACTACGCCCAAGGCGCCGGCAACTGCGGCCACGCCCACATAACCCAGCACAAGCCGTACTGCGACTTCCTGGCCAGACATTCCCAGCGCGCGCAGTCGACCGAGCTCAAGCGTCTGCCGATTCACGCCCAGCACCACGACCTGATGCACGAGAAACGCAGCCACCGCTGCAGCCAGCAGACTCAAGGCGCCCAGGTTGAAGTTGAAAGCAGCGGCCGCGGACAGATCTTCATTGCGTTGCGCCGCCAACGACGCAAGACGCAGGCCCTGCGGTAGTTGCACGCTGGCCTCTGCCGGACAACCTTCCGCGGGCGCAACGTCCAGACCAGGAAACAATCGGTCCAACCACGACTGTCCGGGTGCTGCATCGGCAGAGCGGCAATCCAGCTGCAGTTCGATGCGACTCAGCCGCCCCCGCAGCCCCAGGAGCTCCTGCGCCGTGGCGATGTCGGCGAGCAGAATGGCGCCCGCAGCAGCGGCCGCTTCTGCGCCCCCTGGCCCATCAATCAATCGCAGCACCGTGCGAGCCGGCACGGAGGCCGGTGAGTCTTCCGCTGCATAGATCGACTTCGAACGCCGCACCGACCACAACCCTGGCGCAAGATCGCCGCGCAGCGCGACACGCTCGGCGACCAGCTGCGGACCACCGCTGGACAGTGAAACGCCTGCCTTGACCACGCCGGACTGCAGCAGATCAACGCCCCACAGTTCGCGCACCAATACATGCGGCGGTGCCGTGTCGGCGGCTGCACTCGACGCGCCACGCGGAGCTGCTGGCAGCAATTCAATCGAGCCGACCACGAATGGCGTCATCGCTCGCACAGCGGGCAATCTGCCCGCACGCCATTGCGCGCGCAGCTGCACGTAATCCGCATCGCTCAACACACCGTTTACCGACCGCACAACGTGTGTCACGCCGCGATTGAGACGGGCGAAGCTCTGCTCATAGCCTTGCCGTGCAGCGCTGTTGGCCAGATCAACGCCGAC
>CAMAVY010000224.1 GCA_945861675.1 Klebsiella pneumoniae
CTGGCGATTACTCACCGGGGCGCCGACGGTCAGCCCATCCCGAGCCGCTGGGCGAGCAGCAGCGAGATCGAGACACTCTGCAAGGCCGTCGGGGCGACGGGGCGCGGCGTCATCGGCGTGAATGGCGGCACCAGCCTCAGCTTCTCGGACTGTTACGAGATGCAGCCGCGCGTCGGTGTGCCCTTCACCTACACCGCGCTGCTGACAACGCCACAAGGCTCGCACAACCAAATGGTGGAGATTCATAAGCGAGGTCGCGCTCGCGGTGCAGACGTTTGGCCACAGGTGTCACCACGACCATTGTCGTTTGCGATGACGATGGTCGAACCGTTTTCGTTGAACACCAGTCCGGTGTTCGCCGAGCTGATGCCGAAGTCGATTGCCGAGCGCCGCGCTGCCTACGCCGACCCTGAATGGCGCGAGCGCGTGCGTGAGGGATGGCGCAATGGTCAGGGTCTGGCGCCGCGCTGGGACAGCTTCGAGGTCATGGACGCACCGAGCACACCCGCCGCCGTGGGCAAGCGTGTGGCGGACATCGCCAGCACGTTGGGGCGCGATCCGTTCGATCACCTGCTGGAACTGACGCTGGCCGAACCCGATCTGAAACTGCGCGTCAAAGCGATGCTGGCCAACGACGACGTGGACGGGATAGCAATGTTGCTGCATACCGACGGCTGCACGCTTGGCCTCTCGGATGCTGGCGCACACGTTGGCCAGCTGTGCGACGCCGTCGCGCCGACCGATCTGCTGGGCAACTGGGTTCGCGAGCGCGGCGTGCTCTCACTCGAGCAAGCCATCAACAAACTCACCAAGGTGCAGGCCGATCTGTTCGGCTTCGTTGATCGCGGCGTTCTTGCGGTCGGTGCGTTCGCAGACATCGTGGTGTTCGACCCGGCAACCGTGGCATCGGGCCCTGTGCGCCGGGTCTGGGATTTCCCGGCAGATGGCGAGCGCCTGACCGCGGACACGCCGATCGGTATGCATCATCTGTTCGTCAACGGACAACAGGTGATCGGCGACGGCGCGCTACTGGCTTCCGCGCTTGCGCACAAGCCGGGCGTATTGGTCGCACCGGCCGCGCGTTGATTGAAGTATTCAGCTGATCGATCAAAGCGAATCGATCAGCTGTTCATCATCCTGCCGGTCATCATTCTGTCGGTCATCATTCTGGCGGTCATCATTCTGGCGGCATAAGCAAAACGCTTGCCGTCGTGACCGCGGAAGCTGCTCTTGCCGAACGGATCGTCGCGCCCCATCAATGTCGAGAAGGCCGGCGGGTTGCGCGCGAACGCGGCCTCGTCCAGGGCGCTGTAGTCATCGAGCTGACGGACGAACACGCGGTTGTAGGTCACATGAATGGCGACCCGTTCACCGTCGAGGCTGCGATCGCCCTGCCAGTGCCAGACGCCGTGGCTCCACAGCGCAATCGAACCCTTCGGCATGAGGATGGGCACAGCGCCGCTGCGATCGTCGCCGCGCTCAGGCGGCCGATGCAGGCGGTGGCTGCCCGGGATGACCCAGGTCGGGCCCGCCTCTATCGTCCAGTCGTCTAGCGCCCAACACGCAACCGCAATCAGCGCGTACTCGGGATACGGCGCTTGCACGAGCGGATAGTCCGCGTGATTGTCGATTGCACCGGGGCCCGTGCCCTTGACGGTGCCAGACATAGCTCCAAGCAACATGCCGCGCCCGACTGCGCTCTGCGCCAACGCGCACGCCAAGGGGTGCAGCGCGACCTCCTCGAACAGGCGGTCGCGCAGCAGCAGGCCATTACTCGTCAGCGGGTGATGGTCGCGCACGTTCTTATGCACGAGTGGACGCAGCTCGTCGGCAAACTCGCTGCTGATCGCGTGCGGAATGATGCAGTAGCCCTGCTCGGCCAATTGCGCGGCCTGCGCGCTGAGACCCAGGCGTGCCAGCCGGTGTTGCAGATCAGGGTTGTCCATCGTCAGCGCGGCAAGGAAGTCATGCAGATCGCCAAGCAGCGTGGCAATGGCAGGGTCGTCGGGCAATGCGCCGCGGCGCAGCGACGGTTCGCCGCCCGCGCGATGTACGAGTTCGCGGCGAGCGCGGTCAACCGCAGCTGCGCCTGCCGAGTAGACGGTCTGGCCCATGGCCAGGATGCGCTGGTAGTCGACCGTGATGTGCAGATCGGCGTCGGGCGCCTCGCCGTCGTGCACCACGGCGCTGACGTTTTCAATACGCATGCTCCAGGCAATGCGATTGCCGGGTGCCTGAAGATGCGGCGGCGCATCAGTGAACACCTCCGTGAGTACGAAGCACGTGCGCGCCAGTTCAGGCCGCACCAGTACCTCGCGCTGCAGGTAATCCGCTGCGGCTGCGAGCCACTGCTTCGAGCCGAACTCGCACCGCCGATCGACATCAACAGGAATCATGCATCACACCCAACAAATGGCCAAAGGGGACGCCGCTTAGGCCGCTCGTGCGTCGAGACGCTGCAGCCCCGGCAACACTTCCGCCGCGAAGCAGCGCAGATTCTTCTCTGCATCTGCCCAGGCCATACCGGCGTAGCTGAACACTGTGGTGAACTGGTTCGAGCCCATGCGTTCGCAGGTCTTGCGAATACGCTCCGAGCACATCTTGGGCGTGCCCCACACCTGCAGGTCCAGATACATCTCGGTCATCTCGTCTGGCTTCGCGTCCGCCATCGAGGCATAGAACTCGTAGCCCTTCGTGTGCGCGAAATGCGCGCCGCCGAACTCGTAGTGCTTCTGCGCGGTGGCGTAGTAGCCGCCGATCCAGCGCACCGCCATCTCGCGTGCGCGCGCCTCATCGGGATCACAGAACGTCCAGCCAGCAATGATCGGTGCGGGTGCGGGCTGACCGTTGATCTCCTGGAACACGCGACGATATGCGGTCAGTTCCGCATCGATCACGTTCCACGGCTTCTGTGGAATGACCAGGATGCCGATGCCGAGGCGCGCCATGATCTCCACCGACTCGGGTGACACGGCTGCCGCATAGGTGCGGCCCTTGAATGTGCGCGCAGGCTTCGGGCGTATGTCCACGCGCGGCTGCTTGTAGAACGTGCCGTCGTACTCGCAATAGCCTTGCTCCAGGCCCTGCAGTACGAGCTGCGCAGCCTCGACAAAACGTTCGCGTGATTCGCCCATCGGCACGCGCAGACCTTCGAACTCTACCCGGCCGGCGCCGCGGCCGATGCCGAACACGAAACGACCCTCGCTCATGTGATCGAGCATCGATACCTGCTCGGCGACGCGCACGGGGTCATGCCACGGCAGCACGCACACCATTGAGCCGATCTGAATGCGTTTCGTCTTCGCCGCCATGTAGCTGAGGTACTGCAGTACATCGGGACACATGGTGTAGTCGGTAAAGTGGTGCTCGACACCCCATACAGAGTCGAAGCCCAGGGGTTCGGCAAGTTCGGCAAGCCACAACTCGTTGCGATACACCTCGCCGTCGCTGATGCGGTTCTCGGGGTTCTGGAAGATGGTGGCCATTCCGACGTGCATGATCATTCTCCGTGTTGGCGTGTATGAGCTGCTGTTGTGACCGGGCAAGCACGGAGCCTACGCCCGCAACCGACCAAGCGGCAGCCATTGCTGAGGTCGTTTTCGATTATCAGGCGGCCTCGGCGTAGGCCGCATGCGGCTCCGTGAGTGCACTGCGCACCGCCCCGGATTTCGATGCATACCCGTGGCTCGCGCTGGCTACGCCAGGAAGCTATGAATAGCGCCGATTGTCGCAACCACAGCGTCCAGCATCTGCAGTTCCGCCAGGTCACCCATCTGCAGACACGCAATCAGCTGGTCGCCGCGCAGCACACCAGTTGCGTGAACGCCATGCGCTGCGGATACATGTTGCCTTGACGTTTGTCGACGTAGTCCCAGTAGACATCGACCATGGGCTTGGCAGCGTGAAGGTCGGAGAAAGATGGATGGGCATAGCAGTAGTCCTCATCGAGGACGAGGATGGCGGCGTTCTGCGTGCTGCTCGCAAGACTCGTGGCCAACAGATTCGGTGAGGGGGTGCGCGCGAATGGCGTGTGCTGATAGGAGCTCAGATCTCGACGGTGCGTCGCAGTTGGCCACCGACAACCAGGCGGGAGGCGGCCGCCCCATCAGCTCGGATTCCATCGGGATGCCGGGTGTGAGATTCCGGCTACCGCAATCCGGGTGCTCATTGCACCGGTTCGACGTGCCACGACTGGCCAGCGTATCCGCCGCAGTCCGTCAGGTGCGGGCCGTTGTCGTAGGCGCCGCCATTGAAGATGTCGAGACAGCGCCCGTCACCACCGAACATGTTCTGGATGCGGTGGTAGCCGTCGCCGGACGCGACGATTCTCCAATGCTGCCCGGAGACGTTGGCGCACGGGGCCAGATGCGGCATGAAGTGCCGATCGCCGCCGTTGTACACGTCCAGACACATCTGATCGCCGCGAAATGCGGTGCGCAGCTCGAACCACTCCGCGCTGCGCGGCGCGATTTTCCAGAACTGTCCGGAGTAGTTACCGGACGGCGCAAGATGCGCCATGTCGTTGCGCTCACCACCATTGTGGATGTCCAGACTCATGCCGGCACCGCGGAATGCGGTCGTCATCCTGTAGCTTCTGTTCGTATCAAAGGCGCGAACAACGGGCGTCGGCTGGTGCGCTGGTGGCGCGATCTACGGGCGTTCATGCGGGCGACCAGCGCCCAACACCTGATACAGCTCACGGCGCGGCGACTGTGCGTCCGAGTAGTAGACGATGCGGGTGTGGAGATCGAACTGAATCGACACATCGCGGGCGCCATCGTAGAGATACACCGACCAGTCATCGCGATTGCGTTCCGTGAACAGGAACCCATGGCCACCGGCCAAGGCTGGCTGCTCCTGCCACTGACCCTGCCCGGTCTGCACGAAGCTCCCGTGGCGCTGCCCATCGCGCCCGAAGTCCACGATCTGCACGTTGTGGCCGTTGACGCCAACGCGCGCGTAAGGCCCAGCCTGCTCGGCGGCCTCCTGCTCCAGGCGCCGGCGCTCGGCTTCCCGCGCCCGTTCTTGCGCTTCCGCTGTCGCGCGCCGCTGCTCCGCTTCCTGCGCTTGTTGGCGCGCACGCTCGTCAGCGCGCCGCTGCTCGGCGGACGCCTGTTCTACACGCTGTCGCGCCGCTTCCTGCTCCCGTCGGCGCGCGATCTCGGCGGTCTGCCGCTGCTCGGCGGTCTGCCGCTGCTCGGCTGCCTCCCGTTCAGCGCGCTGCCTTGCGGCGTCGGGCACCGCCTGAACGGTAATCGGGAAGAGCAATACCCCTGCCACAAGGCAATTGCGCGCCAACGATGATCGTCGCCCCATCAGTTCGTCTCCCCGCAGCCACGCAGCTCATCCCGTCTCCCGCTCTGCACATCCCGCACCTCGAGCTGGCCGGACGCTATCACGCGGTACTCGAAACGCTGTCCGCGCTGTGCAACTGGGGTTTCGACCGTGGTCCGCACGACATGGCCATCAGCGAAGTCCACGTGTTCGCGGGCTTCCTCGATGCCGGGCCAATGCTGCACCAGCGTGTTGCCGGCAATGCTGAACACCGCGCAGTCGCCGCTGCCGACAAACGCCCAGCGGCCGGACACACGTGCGACAAGCTCAGCGCCAGCTGGATCGAGGGCATTGGCTGGCGAGTCCGGCGCCACCACCGATAACGCTGCGTCCGTAGCCGGAACGGCGTTCGCCGCTGTCTGTGGTTGCGACTGTGACGCCGTGCCACGGTCCGCAAGAAACCAGGCGCCCACGCCAAGCACGAGCGCCATGATTCCTCCAAGCGCGAGTTTTGTGGGCAACGCGCGCGGCGCGTTTGCTGGCGCCTGGCCCATTGAAATCGGGTGAATTCCCGGCACACGTTCCATTCTCGGGTCGCTGGCGGGTTAGCCGGCCGTCATTGCTATCGTTGCAGTCAGGGATTCAACGACTGGCTCGAGCTCCAGCACCTCGTCGCGCTCACCGGCCTGCAGGCGCAGCTTGCGTTGCGCATCGCGATAGCCAGGCGCTCGCGCATGAATGCGCACTTCACCGACCGGCAGGCGCAGCGCGCGGCCACGCCACAGCTCAGAGCGCTCGTCTCCGTTTACATCGCCATAGTCGATTGTCACCAGGGCATCGCCTGGCGTCACATCGATGCGCAGCATTCCGCGGCGCGCCGGATCAGTACCCGCATCGGCCGGCGACGACGACGCAACGCCGCGCAGCGCATCTGCCGGGCCAGTGCGCGCCTTCGGCAGCAGGGCGGTGGATGCTTCGGGGTTCGCGGCCGAAGCTGTGCCTGAATCGTCGGCCGCCGCTTCTCCATCAAGATCGAGTTGAGCGGCCTGTTGCCCCGAACGCTTGATGTCGACCCCATCCGTCACCCGATCGACGCTGCTATAGCGCATCCAGTTGGCCAGCATGGCGTCGATGATCGCCGTGACCTCACCACAGGTGTGCAGCCGATCGGCCGCTTCCTTGCTCAGCAGCCGATCCAGGAATGGCTGCAGGCCGGCGAGTTCCGCCGGCAGTGGCGTAGGTGCAACGGCGAGGATGCGATGTATGAACGCGGAGAACGTCGGCGCTTCAATGGGCAGCCGCCCGGTGAGCATTTCATACAACACAACCCCGAGCGTGTAGATGTCGGAGCGCTGGTCGATCGCATCCCCGCGCGCCTGCTCGGGGCTGAAGTAGCTCACGGTGCCGAGGTTCACGCCGGTGCCGGTCAGATCCGTCGTTGCGTCCAACACCTTGGCGATGCCGAAGTCCGTCAGCAACGAGTTCTCGCCCTGGAACATCACGTTGTCGGGCTTCAGGTCCCGATGAACCACATTGCGCATGTGGGCCGCCTGTAGCGCGCTGGCGATCTGACGAACAATTGGGAGCGCCTCATCCACCCGCATCGGCCCATGCTTGCGCAAGCGTTCGCGCAGACTGCCACCATCGAGAAACGCCATGGAGATGTACGGGCTGCCGTCCTCGGTGATGCCGTAGGCGTACACGGGCACAATGTTCGGGTGCGACAACCCGGCAGCCGTGCGCGGCTCGCGCTCGAACCTGCGGCGAAACTCATCGGACGCATCGAAGCGCTCAGCGATGACCTTCAACGCAACGAGACGGCGCAGACGTTCCTCGCGCGCCAGATACACGCGCGCCATCCCACCTCGCCCGAGCTCGGAGAGAATCGTGTGCCCAGGAACGATCGGAAACGCATCCGGCGCCATGAGGTCGAGTGGACCTACGCCACCGCAGCGCAGGCTGTACGCTGGCGCGTCGCGCGAAGCCGCCGAGGGTAACGCGTCAGGGCCGAACAAGGCGCAAACCTCGGACTTAGATCAATCATGGGGCGAACGCCATTCATGTGGGAACTCGAGCGGGCAGGAAGAATAACCTGCAGGAACGTCGGCTGGCTTGAGTGCAGGACGGATGATTCAGGTGGCCCATTGCCGCGGCGAACTGTTGGCCGGTGGAACAAGCTGTCGTCGGAAGGGGCGAGTGAATTACGGCCGAAGATGCAGCGCTGTGCATCCGGCGAGCCCGACAATGGAGCTGACTCAGGGGGAAGTACAGCTCTCCCCCCCGGCCTCAGACTAGTTGTCGCCTCTCCCTTCACGCGGATGAACCGCACAGGAGTGACACGATATGCAAGGAACCCCTCATTCTC
>CAMAVY010000225.1 GCA_945861675.1 Klebsiella pneumoniae
CATTCCACCCGCATTGCTCGATCGCATGGAGACCATCCACCTGTCGGGTTACCTGGCCACCGAGAAGTTCAAGATCGCCCGCGACCACCTGTTGCCACGCCTGCTTGAGCGCGCCGGACTGCCGAAGCGCGGCAAGTTCAGCATCGACAACGCAGCACTTCGGCGCGTCATCGACGGCTATGCGCGTGAGGCTGGCGTGCGCCGGCTTGAGAAGCAGCTGGCAGCCATCGTGCGCAAGTCGGTCGTGGAACTGCTGCGCGGTGCGTCTGCGCCGATCCGTGTCCGCGTGGCCGACATCGAAGGCTACATCGGCAAGCCGCCGTTCACCGACGAGCGCAGGCAGCGCGGCATTGGTGTCATGACCGGCCTCGCGTGGACGGCACTCGGCGGTGCCACGCTGCCGATCGAAGCCACCGTTGTGCATCGGCGCGGCGCCGGCTTCAAGGTAACCGGCCAGCTCGGCGACGTGATGCGTGAGTCCGCCGAGATTGCCTACTCCTATGTGGTCGCACACGCCGAAGCCTTCAGCGCCGATCCGAGTTTCTTCTCGGACGCGTTCGTGCACCTGCACGTGCCCGCGGGCGCGACACCGAAAGACGGTCCGAGCGCCGGCATCAGCATGGCCAGCGCGCTGCTTTCGTTGGCGCGCAACGAAGCACCGCGCATCGACGTTGCCATGACTGGCGAGCTGACGCTGAGCGGGCACGTGTATCCCATTGGTGGCGTGCGCGAGAAACTGCTGGCGGCCAAGCGCATGCAGATCACCCACGTCCTGCTGCCAAAACACAACGAAGCCGAGTACGACGACGTGCCGCAAGCGGTGCGCGCCGGGATCGACGTGCAGTTCGTCGATCACTTCGAAGCCGTTGTTGCTGCGCTGTGGCCAGCGGCAGACGCGCGCGCGCCGCAAGCTCGGCCGAAGAAGCTGCCGGCACGTCGCCCCATCCGGTGAGGGCGCCAGGTCGAGCCGCGGCGGGCAACGCTGCGCGGCAAGCGGTTAGCATGGCTGCCTGCCGCACACCTCACCGTCTACACGCCAATACAATGTCCAAGCAGTTTCGTGACTGATCCTGGCTGCAGCAGCATCTGTGTGCTGCATCCGCGCATGCGCGTGCCAGCCCGGCTGCTCGCGCGCCTGCCGGCAGGCCTGCTGGCCGTCTGCTGGCTGTCCTGCACGTGGGGCTGCGCAACCGAGCGCGCATGGCTGGCCGAGCGTCTCGCGCCGGATACGGTCGCGCGGCCGGCAAACGATGCCATCAGCGATCAGCTGCCTCCCGAGCAGACCGACGGGCCCGTGGCCGAGGTGCAACTCACTGGCATCGATCGTGAAGACCTCGATCCGCTGCCGCTGCCACTGCCCTGCAACGCGAAGGTCTGGCGCGCGGAGCGCAGCGAATCCGAGTGGCGCGAGGCCATCACCATGGCGCGGCGCCGCGCCGGCGATTACACGCCAACGATCGACGCGCGTATTCGTTCGCCCATCAGCGAAGCGAAATCAGCTGACGCAACGCAGTCTCCGGCTTGCTGGCGCCTGCAGTTCAGCGTGAAGCCGGGCAGTGCAGTCACGGTCCGCGCGCTGCGCGTCGCGCTGCTGGACAACTCAGATCCCGTGCTCACTGAACTCGTGCTTGCGCCCCCCCTTCGCGAGGGTCGTGTGTTCTCGGAGACACGTTACGAATCGCTCAAGGGAGCACTCAGCCGGATGGCCGAAGAGCACGGCTACTTCGACGCCCGTTTCACTGAGCACCAGGTAGATGTCTACCCCGAAGAAGCAGTCGCTGACGTTGCGCTGGTGTTCGCACCCGGCCGCCAGTATGCGTTCGGGCCATTGCTGATCACGCCATCGACGTTGCCGCTGAAGCAGCAGTTCATTGCACGCATGGCACCCTTCGAGGCGGGCGACCCATACCTCAGCAGTCAGGTCGATCTGTTGCGCTCGCGCCTCACCGAGTCTGGTTACTTCAGCGCGATCGACGTTCATCCGGAACCGGACGCGGCAGTCGACGGAAAAGTCCCGATGCGCGTTGACCTCACACCCCTGCCGCGCCTCGCTACAACGGTCGGCGCGGGCTTCGCCACAGATATCGGACCGCGCGGACAATTGAGTTTCGAGAATCGCTTCGTCAACGACACAGGTGACCAGGCCATTGGCCAGATCAAAGTGTCGCCGGTCATATCCGACGCCTCATTGGCCTACCGCATCCCCTCCAATCAGCCTGCCGAGCGCTGGTGGACGCTCGATCTCGGCGCCAAGCGCGAGCGTACCGACACCGCCGACGCCGACAGCCTGACGCTTGGTGTGCGCAACATATCGCTGCAGACAGATGGCTGGCGCCGCACCCTTGCCATCGACCTTACGCGTGAACGCTTTGCCGTCGGCGCTGACAACGGCCGTTCGCTGCTGCTGGTGCCCAGCGTGCGCTTCGAACGCAGTGTCCGCACACGCAACAGCCAGGCGATCGACAATGTCCAGGGCACCGGCAGCGCGCTTGATACAGGCTGGCGCGTTGCCGCCGTCGTCAGTGGCGCGCATGCACAACTGCTGTCCGATGTGAGCTTTCTACAGGTGCAGCTCGAAGGTCGGCTGGCCTTCGCCGCCGGTCGTCGCGCACGCGTACTCACGCGCCTGGAAGGCGGAACGTCATGGGTCTCCGGCTTCGCAGAACTCCCGCCCTCGTTCAGGCTCTATGCCGGCGGCGACGACAGTGTTCGCGGCTACGATTTCAAGTCATTGGGTCCGCGCGACAATCAGAACAAGGTGCGCGGCGGACGACATCGTGTGACCGCGAGCCTTGAGTACGAGCGCTTGTTCACCAACGCGTGGTCGTGGGCCATCTTCGCTGATGCCGGCAACACCTTCGATGAGCTGCCAGCGCCTGTGCGCGCCGGTGTCGGAATGGGCGTGCGCTGGCAGACACCGGTCGGCAGCGTCCGCATCGACCTTGCCCATCCGCTCAGCGGCTCGGATCAGGCTGTGCGCCTGCACATCGGCATCGGGCGCGTGCAATGACACGGTCATGGATCGTTCGCGCCGCATTGATCGTTGTGACCGTGCTGCTGCTGACTGCGCTGGCGTTTGCAGCTTACGTCTACAACCTGGGTCTGCGCGGCGTCACCGACCTGGTGCTCGCGCGCGTTGCACCGATCCATCGCATCGACTCGATGACGCGCCTGCCTGACGACCGATTCGAGCTGCGCGGGCTGTACCTGCAGGCGGAGACCTGGCGCCTCAGCGCGGATCGTCTGCAGGGCAGCATCGACCTGCTGCCCACGTTCGACCTGAAAACGATGTCAATCGGACTCGTTCATCTACAGGCGCTGACCGGCGACAACATCCAGGTCCGCGCGACCACGCACAGCACATCACCGGCGCGCGTTCTGAAGCTGCCCGGCGTCACCATTGATCGTCTGACGCTCCGGCACGCCGACGTGATGGTTGATCAGGTGCAGGTCATCCTCACGCAGTTGAGCGCGCAACTGCACACCAGTGGCAGCGATGTTCGACTGCTTTCGCTCGACACCGACCTGCAGACCGCCGGGCAGCGACTGCGCGTTCGCAAGGGCTCGCTGGACTTCGCGTTGACCATTCCGCGCACGCTGCGTGCCGAGCTCGACTGGCAGCGCATCGACGACGCAGGTGCTGCCACCGGACACCTGCGCATGCAAGGGCCGCTGGAATTTCTTCAGGGCCGACTGCGCGTGGATACGCCACTTCAGGCAGACGCCGCAGTCGCGCTGCGCAAGACCGCGCTCGGCGCCGCAATCGTGCAGCTGAAGCTCGGCACGACAGTGCTCAAGGATCTGGTCGGCAGTATCGACTTGAGTCGTCGCCCATTCCCGATTCGTGTGCGCAGCCAAGCCAACGTGCCGGCGCTCGGCGTCCTCGATATCGATGCACTCACGCAGTGGACCGGCGCTGCAATGCCCATCAATGCGCGCGTGTTCGCTCGAAAACAAATTGCGGGACAACAAGTCGCAGGAATACAGACCGCAGCAGTGACCGGCGAGCTCGATCCCGGGACCTGGAATGCGCTGCTGAAGCTCGACGGACAGAACATCGATGCCGCCCAATGGGTGGCCGGTGCCAGCTCGAACCTGCACGTGCAGGCGGATATCACGGCGCATGTACTGGCACCGCTGCACCTCGAAGTTGCGCTGGTCGCCGATGGCCAACTGCTGAACTACCCGGTCAACGCCAGCGCAGCGTTTGCCATCGACGAGCGCGGCCTGCAGCTGCACAGCGCCAGTCTCAGCCAGCTCCGCAACCGCGTGCGCATCTGGCCCGAAGGGAAGAACTTACTGGCCGATGTGCAGCTGCGCGACCTGCACACCCTCTCCACGCAGTGGCGTGGCCAGTTGATCGGCGCCGGCACGCTTAGCGGCGAAGGCGAGCTTGCAACACGCACTGTGCAGTTCGAAGCAAATGCCGAGCGGTTGGCGTTCGGTGACCGAATCCGTGTCGCAACGTTGCATCTGCAGGGCCACGCCAGTCTGAAGACTGTCGACGTCGAGGCGCTTGGCGCGCAGCTGCAGCTTGGGACGGTGCAGGTCAACACGCTCTCGGCGGGCCTGACTGGCACCGCTGCAGCACATCAGCTGAACATTGAATTGCAGATGCCAGTGGCCGCTGTGGAGAGCGCGGCGCAGATACAGGGCCGAGCGCACGGCGCGTGGCAGCGCGCAACGTGGAACGGCGTACTCGATGCGCTGACACTCACCACCCCCAAGTACGGCCGTTGGGCGCTGCGATCGGCCGTCGCGGCAACTGTGCGCAAGGGCTATGCGCGCATTGGCACGCTCTGCGTCGACGGCGCGGCAGGTCGCACCGCAAGCAGTACAAGCAGCGCAAGCAGTACAAGCAGCGCAACACTCGCGGCCACGCAGTCCAACGGATCGGCCTGCTTCAGCAACGGGCAATACAGCCCGGCCGGCGCCACCGGCCAGGCCACGTTACGCAACCTGCCTCTGGCACTCGTAGCGCTGCCATTGCCCGATGCACTGCCAATCGAAGGGCGCATCGACGGCGACTTCAAGCTGGACCCCGCAGGCGTCGACGGTGTGGTGCGACTGCAGGACACCGTCGCCCTGTTGCGCGGCAAACGGATTGCCATCGAAGTGGCACAGGCCCGGGGACGATGGCCATTTACGACCAGCCGGCGCCGAGTGGCGCAAGTCGATGCGGACCTCAAGTCGTCCTCCTTCGGCAGTGTCAATGCGCACATCAATCGCAGCAGCAGCGGCGCGCTGAGCGGACACATCGACGCCACGCTGCACGACTTAGGCTATGTACAGGCGCTGCTGATGAACACACGCATGTTCTACATCGACGGGCAGGCGAAGCTGGCACTGACCCTGTCGGGTACACAGAGCGCGCCACATCTGGGCGGCTCCGGAAACGTCGCCGGCACATTGCGCCTGCCACGACTGGGGCTGGCACCGCTGCCGGTACGCCTCAACATGACTGGCACCGACAGCGATGCAGGGTTCAGCGGCACAGTTGGCCGGCTCAACGTGCAGGGCAACGTCGGACTCGCGAGCCTCACAGAACCTACCGTCACCGCACAGATCACCGGCAATAACGTGCGCCTGATCGAACGCGAAGACCTCATTGCATCCATTACGCCCGATGTACGCGTTTCGATTGCGCACAACTTCGCCAACATCACAGGCCGCGTGCGTGTCGAAACCGCCGACCTGCGTTTTGCAACAGACACAGGGCGCAGGGGTGGACTGTCTGACGACGTGGTCATTCATGAGGCGATCGATCCACGCGCACCGCCGCCGCGCGTTGTGTTGGCCACGACGCCAGCGTTCAACTGGGCGGCCGACCTGCAGCTTGAGCTCGGCGACGCGGTGCGGTTTGCTGCGGCGGGCCTGAAGGCCCGCTTGACGGGCCAGCTGCGCGTGCGGGCACGACCGCCAGAACCGCTGCGCGTGCTGGGTTACGTCAACGCCGTCGACGGCAGCTTCGACACCTATGGTGTGCGCCTGAAGATTCAGCGCGGACGGCTCGACTTCAATGGTCCGGTGGACAATCCACGTGTTGATGCGCGTGCGGTGCGCAACCTGAATGAAGCCGGCACCGATCTGGTGGGTGTGCGCATCAGTGGTCCCCTGCAGCGCATGGAAACGCAGCTCTTCTCAGAACCGCCGCGCACCGCTGAAGACTCGTTGGCGCTGCTGGTCACGGGTCAATCGCTCGCCGCCAGCAGTGCATCGGACCTGCGGGCGGTCAGCGAAGCCGGGTTGGCGCTGGGCGTACTCGACGCGCTGCCGGTGACCAGCGTGATTCGCGACACGCTGGGTCTGGATGAACTCGAGGTGCGCAACCCGCTCAGCCGCGACGGCAGCCAGATTCGCATCGGCAAGCAGATCACCCAGCGTTTGCGCGCGCGCTACGTCTACAGCGTCTTCAACCGTACGGGTGGTCTGCAGTTACGTTACCAGGTGACCGACCGGCTCAGCCTGCAGACTGAAGCCGGTGCAGAAACCAGTGCGATCGACCTGCTGTGGGAGTGGCAGTCAAAAGTGCCGACCGCGGAAACCAACGAGAACTAGCGCGTGTTCCGCGAGCGCCGTGCCGCTGCGCCGAGACCAATGGCCGCCAGCAACAGACCCAGCGCAGACGGCGCTGGAACGGAAGTCAGGCGACGACCATCGTAGGAGATCCTGAAGGCATCAACGCCCCACGCTTCGTCATCACCGCCCTGGCAGAGCCTGTGCCGCTTGCACGCAGGTGCACGATCAGACTGGACGATGTGTGGGCGAACTTCAGTAACGGCGCAGTCGACATGTCGACCAGCGTGTCCGCGAAGTACATGTTGTCGTTGATCTGTGCGTCGTCGATCGTCACATCAAGGTTGTCAGGCCCGAAGCTTGTCCCGCTATCGCGGCTGTCCCAGCTCTCAAGGAAACCCAGCAGAAATGCGATCGACACGGTGCTGTGCGCGGCCAGATTGGTGAAGGTCAACGTCGTCGGGTCCGCTGGGTTGCCCGTGCGCCGATTGACGAAGTAGTTACCCGACCACCCACCGAAGCCAGGCCGCGCGGTCTCAATCGCGCCATTGGTGGCAGCGTCCAGCAGAACACCTGCGTCCAAGCTGAAATGGCCATCGAAGTCGTTTGTGTACAGCGTTGCCGCGGCGGCCGAGGGCGCTGTCAGACCGGTAACTGCAGCCAGCAGCGCCACGCTGATAAGTGGGCGAGCCTTCATGATTCGTTGCTCTCTGATCTGTGCCGCGCGCTGAATTGCCGCAGTGGGTCCGATCAACAGGAGCCCCGGGCAGGCATCACGGCACGCGCTGATGGCCAGAAAGTTTACCGGCCGCTACGCATCAGCCTGATTCGTCGTCGTCCTTGGTCCGATCGCGACGCAGCGCGCGCCGCAGCAGTTCAAAGGGAAACTCGGTCACCGCACGCAGACCCGCGACCGTCGACAGGTTACGAATGCCGCGCCTGGCCATGCTCGACAGCACATCCACGACCGCGCGATCGGTCACCTGTCCATGCTCTTCGACGTAGCCAAGCCGGTGGATGGAATACAGCCCGATGACACTGGCCAGCGCAAAAAAGAAATCCCAGCTCGTGAACGTCAGGGTGTTGATGTCCAGCGCCCCATTGGGC